>JAITHE010000061.1 GCA_031280125.1 Treponema sp. | reverse complement strand
TTCCGAAGGCAGAACCCGTTTCCAAATACCATGGGTCAAAACCGCCTCGCAGCCTTCCCCTCCCGTACCTCCCCGCACGGACCTTTACTCTACCCCCGCCGCTTACCCTTTGTCAAGCCGCAGAAGCTTTTTTATTATTTTTTAATCTCCCGGGCTGGATAACCCCGCCCGTTAGGGACGGCCTTCCGTTTTCCATTTTAGCGGCCCGGGTTTGTTTTAGGAATCAAGTTCCCAAAGTATAACCACCATACCATTTGGGACCGCAGATGTCAAGCCTGCGGTGAACTTTTCCGAAAAACCCGGACATAATCAACAAAAGAAAACAAAGCCAAAACTACGGAAAGGGCAAAAATCGCCGTGGCCGCCATGGAAACCGCGGAAAAAATCCGTGCATTGCCCGCTTCCGGGAAAAAGCCAAGGCGGCGTATACTGGAAGCCAAAAGAGCGGCGGCGGCGGCGGCGATATAGGTAACGGTTTTTATCTTCCCCCCCATGCGGGCGCCCATGGCAACTCCCTTCCTTAACATAAGATTCCGGACAAAGAGGATGCTGAATTCCCTGTACAAGACCAGCAAAAACAACGGTACCGGCAGTATCCCGTCCAAGATAAAACAGAAAAAGCAGGTAAGCTGCACCAGGGTGTCCGCAAAGGGATCAAAAAGTTTGCCAAAGTCGCTTACCTGTCCCTGTTTCCGGGCCACCATTCCATCCAGCATATCCGTTAATTCAGAAACGATAAAAATAAGCCACAGGACGGGAACGGTCCATGCACTGCCGGCCCAGGCGGGCATGAGGTATACAAAACAGAATACCGGGGCCAACACTATTCTAACCGTTGTTATTTTGTCTGCGGTCTTCATGGGGGAAGTATACAGTTTGACAAGGCCCATTGTCAAGGGTTAAACTTAAATTATGGCTTTGGCGAGATCGATTATCAAAACCCTTTTGGCATATTGTTTGATCCAGGTGCTGGTTTTTTTTGTTTTTTTCCGCCTGTGGGGTTTTTCCGGCAGTTTTTTCCTGCTTTTTCTGGGGGTACAGCTTGTTTTTTATCCGGCTATACTGGTTTTTTTGCTGAAAAACCAGGCCTATTTCTACCATATCCGCAGCGGCGAAAGGGAAACGGTCCTTAATGGCGCAAACAAGATCACCCTTTTTCGCATAAGCATGCTGCCCCTGCTGGTTTTTCTGACCAGGTATTGTACCGCCAAACCCGGCAGTCCCGCCGCCGCGGGGCCGGTGCTGGCCGGAGCCTTCGCCTTGACTTTCGCCACCGATTTTGTTGACGGCAGGATCGCCAGAACCCGGGGACTTGAAACCTACATAGGGCGAATCCTCGATTCGGTCAGCGATTACCTGCTCCTGGGGGTAAGCGCCGGGGCCTTTTTCTTTTTCAGGATCCTTAAACCCTGGCTTTTCTGGGCCATCACCGGCAGGCTTATCTTCAATTCCCTGGTAATGCTGATTCTCTTTCTGGTCCGGAAGGAACTGCGCCCTCAGACTACTCCCATGGGGAAACTTGCCATTGCGGTCATTATGATTCTGTTGGTTATCGAAGCGGCCCAGCCGGTACTGCGGAACCTTGCCCCGCCGGGAGCCACCGCCCGCTGGATTGGCCGGGCCGAACTGGCCGCCGCCATGGTTATAGTCATTTCAATGATCGACAAGCTGATTTACCTGATCCGCGGTCTGCGAAGGGGGCCCGGCGCAAATCCAGAACCGGTCAGCGCTTAAAGTTCATAGAGTTCCGAATATTTTTTCTCAATATAGCCCAGGAAAGCGGAAGAAGAAAGGGGCTTACCCGTGGCTTCTTCAATCAGCCGGGCAGGTTCCACCCGGCGGCCCCGGCGGTATATCTTTTCCCCCAGCCAGCGGTGGATACCGCCGTAATCCCGCCTTTCCAGGGACTCTGCCATACCGGGGAGATCTTCCCCCAGTTTTTCCCAAAGCTGAAGGCCGTAGAGATTTCCCAGGGCATAACTGGGAAAATACCCAAAGGCCCCCATGGACCAGTGAATATCCTGTAGTACCCCATCGGCGTCATCCGCCGGAGAAAGGCCCAGGTATTTCTTCATGGCGGCGTTCCAGGCTGCGGGAAGCTCGTTTACCGTCAAGGCACCCCCAATAAGCCCCTGTTCCAGCTCAAAACGCAGGATAATGTGCAGGGAATAGCTTACTTCATCAGCCTCGACCCGGATAAGGGAGGGACGGACCCTATTCAGTTCCCGGTACAGATCCTCAACACCCCGGCCCCTCGTTTCTTCCGGGAAAAACTCCCTAAACCGGGGAAACCACCCCCGCCAGAAGGACCGGCTTCTGCCGATCACGTTTTCCCAAAGCCGGGACTGGGATTCGTGGATCCCCATGGAAGTTCCCTCCCCCAGACAGGAAGAACGGAGCAGGGGATCCAGGGCCATCTCGTAAAAGGCATGGCCCGCTTCGTGGACAACGGAAAGAAGCCCCGCCATGGGATCTTCCGCAGCATAGCGGGTGGTGATCCTGACATCGTTGAACCCCAGGGTAGATGTAAAAGGATGGGCGGAACAGTCCAGCCTGCCCCGGTTAAAATCAAAACCCAGCCCTTGAAGAAGCTCCCGGCAAAAGGCGTCCTGCTTTTGCGGATTATAATGACCGTGGAGAAAACCGGGCAAACCCTGCAGTTTTTCCGGGGCGGCGGTAATTTTTTGCAGGAGCGCGGAAAGCCTTTCCCCCAGGGGGCCGAAAACCGCCGCCATATCCCCAGCGCTCAGATCCGGTTCATAAAGATCCAGCAGGCCGTCGTACAGGGTAGTACCGGAACCCGGCGCGCCCCAGCCCCAAAACCGGGTTTTTTCTTGGGCATGGCGTACCATTTTTTCCAAATGAGGCGCAAAAAGGGAAAAATCCCTTTGCCGCCGGGCCTTGACCCAGACCGCCTGGGAAAGTCCTTCGGTTCTGGCACATTCCCGGACAAAGTCCACGGGCAGTTTTACCGCCCTTTCGTAATCCCGGCGAAGTACCCGGAGAAAATCTTCCCCCGGAAAGGACGCTGTCCCTGCAGGGGGATCCTCCACAAAGCCTCTGGCCTCCAGCACTTCTAAAAGCTGCCCCAGCTCCGGGTTTACCAGCTTTTCGTGGGCCAGCCCTTCCAATACCGCGAGTTGTTCCGCCCTGTCTTCTACCCCTTCCGGCGGAAGGCCCGTCTCCTGATCCCATTGAAGCAACGCCGCCGACCGGACCAGATGCATCCGTTCACGGTCCAAAGCCCGAAGCCGTTCCAGGGCCGTTTGCTTATCCATGGAAAAGAGGATACACGATTCTAGAAATCTTCACCGTTCCGGTTTACCGCCGGAATGCTAGGGTACCACACTGTATTCCTGAACCACCTGAATTTCCGCCTTAACGGAATGTACCGCAGGCAGTTCCCTGGCCCCCAGAACCGCCGCCTCTACCAGAGGCTGGGAATTAGTTACACCGAAAAGGGTTACCTCCCCGGATTGGACCTGGGCCTCCAAAAAATGGATAGGGATATTTTTTTCGTAGAGGATGCGCTGTACCACCTGCTGTCCCAGGAGCAGATCCTTGAGCCGGAGGACTCCAGCGGCTTCCGCCTCCCCGGCGGCGGTTTTTTCCAGCATGGATTTGATCAACCCCGCGCAGTATTCGGGGTGGAGCTTTCCCGTATTGAGGCATAGGTGATAATTTTCCGGCCCCTTCCAGTTCGTTTCAAAAAAATACTGATAAAACCCCTGGCGGTCCCGGTCGCTCTGATCGATGATCTGCCGGGCCCGGCGATCGTCGCAGTGGAAGTAACTTTTTACCCGCTCCAGGCGGATCTCCATGGGGGCTGAAAGAAAAATTGACAATACCCCCGGTACATCCCGGAGGATTGCCGCTCCGCCCCGGCCTGCAAAGATACAGTTTCCCTGACCGGCTTCGGAAAAAACCGCCGTCCTAAGGTAATGGAGGTAATCGTCCCTGTCCTGGGAAAGGGAAGCCCAGAACGACGGTTTACGTTCATCGTATTTTTCGATTTTCCGTTCCGTAACGCCCAGATTTTTCATCCGTTCTTCCAGGCATTTCTTGTCCACCAGGCGGTACTTGAGAAGATCCGCCAGTTCATGGGCTGTTTCATCCCCCAGGGCCGCCAGTTCTCGGGAAATAGTAATAATTGCCATCTTGCCTCCCTCCAGTTTCTACTATAAAACTATACCTTAGTGGAAACAAGTCATTTAATCTGGACAGAAGAGAAACGAAAAGAAGCGTACCGTTCCGGGGTCTTGTCGGTACGGGATACGGAATGCCGTTCCCCCGAGGGCAAGACCAAAACCTTTACGGTCATCGATGCCGCCGACTGGGTTATTGTGGTACCGGTGATCAAAACCAGAGAAGGGACACGCTTTCTTATGGTTCGTCAGTGGAGGCACGGCGCCCGGGAGTTAAGCCTGGAATTTCCCGGCGGCGTCATTGAAAACGGAGAAAGCGCCGAAGCGGGAGCCGCCCGGGAACTGGCGGAAGAAACCGCTTACCAGGCAGGAAAACTCCGCAGCCTGGGGAGCATGAACCCCAATCCGGCGCTTATGTCAAACCAAGTTCATTTTTACCTTGCGGAAGATCTTTCCCCCTTGCCGGGACAGAACCTGGATGAGGATGAATTCGTGGACGCGGTCCTTGTCCCCCGGGGAGAGGTCATGACCGGTATGGGGGGAAAACCCTATATCCACGCCCTTACGGCCACCGCCCTGGCCTTGTACCTCTGCGGGACAAGGCCGGACTGGCCTGAAAATCCTGCGGATTTCCAAGCCAGTCCTGTATCCTAATTCTTAATACTTGGCCGCGGGGTCCCACATACCGGAACGGGGCTCACCTTTGAGGCTTGGAATATCCAGCACCATACCGGGTTCAATCAGGTTGGGATTGGCCGGATCAGGAAGTTTATCCTTGTTAGCCTCGTAAAGGATCCTCCACTGGTAACTGTCGCCGTAAACCCATGACCATCCGGCGATGATCCAGAAACAATCCTTGGTACTGCGCCACAGCCGCACCGTATACTGGGATGGCAAGGATCCCTGGCTAGGCCGGGGAGGCTCTGACCGGGGACCCGTTTCTCCGCCTGCCCCCTTTACATTGTGCAAGGCCGCCAAAACCCTCCCGGAGGCATCGGTGGTTGTATCCCAGTCTTCTTCCTTGCGGGCCGTTACAGCCTCGTTGTAGGCCGTTTCCGCCTCGGCATATTCCGCGGGGTAACGCCGGGCGGCGCCCACGGAACCTGCCCAGGTATACCGGCTGTGGGCCCTGGCCAGAATATTGTCTGCCAGACGCATAGCCACATAGTTGTCCGAAAGCCGGGCCTGTTCGGCGGCGCCTTCGGCATAGGCCGCCGAAGCATCGTAATCCCCTATCTCAAAGGCCTCCCGTGCCTGCTCTGTAAGGCGGATACTTTCCCGGTAATACTGATTATTGAGGATGGACTGGGCAATTTCTTCCGTCCCGTTCTGGCTTTGGGCTGTTCCGGATTCCGCCGGGGTTTCATCCTGGGCTGTTTCGGGCTCCGCCGCCGCATCCTGGACAAGCCCGGACTCATCTTCATCCCGGGCGTCAGAATCCCCCTGGGGGGCTTCAAGGTCCGTCTGGGTAGTCTCGATCTGCCCGGTGGTTACCCGGGGTTCAATAACCCGCATTTCTCCGGTGTCTTCCTCCTGGGTAAAGGCGGGGAGGGCAAGAAAAATCAAAGCAGTAATCAACACAAGTGATCGCTCCATTATTCGCCTCCTCCTATGATTTCTTCCGCTTCCTGGGCCTTTTTGCCGCTTTCTTCCACTTTTTGCTCCGCCTGGCGCAGGGTCTCTTCTGCCCGCTGGCGCTTGGCCGCAGTCTGGGCTAATACCGCGGCAAAAAGATCCGCCGCCTGTTTAAACAATTCCCCGGCAGCGGCGTATTCTTCCGCCCGCCGGGCCGTGTGGGCCTGGTTGTAGACCTGTTCAGCGGCGTTAAAATCCTGACGGACCGCCACATCGGCCCTGGCTTCCTGGGCGGCGGCCCTCATTTCACTGGCGTTGGCGGCCCATTCTTCCACCAGGGCAACCCAGCCGTTATGTACCACCTGGGTAAACCGCTCCAGGGCCTCCGCTGCCGTTTCCCGGGCCTCCGCCAGGGATCCGTCATCGTAGAATTCTACCGCCTTATTGCCGGCCGTTGCGGCAAGCATATAATTATCCGGATCCCTGGAAAAGAAATCATTTTCATCCGCCTCCTGCTGTTTGGCATGGGCCTGGGCGATGAGCGTTAAAATCTGGTAACGATCCTGCGCGTCCAGGGCTTCCCGGAGAAAGCCCTTCCTGTCGCCCTTATCGTTCAGTTCCCGGGCCAAACCGCCCTGGGTATCGGCCTGGGAAAAACGATCCGGTACCAGATCCTGGGCCCCGGCCGCCAGGGCCGCCTCTCTGGCGGCCTCCAGGGTTTCCAGGGTTACATCGCCTGATATATCTTCGGTATCCCCCGTCAATCCGCCGTCGGTGATCCCGGCGCCGGGCGCGGCCGTACCGCCGGTGGTTTTACAGGACAACAGAATAAAAGGAATCAGCAATCCCGCGAAAAACAAATGCCGGATTTGTGGTTTCATATTGTTATTATTACCTCCCCTCCTTAAAACAGATTAGAAAAAGTGTAGCGCAAAATCAAGACTTTGGCAATATTTTCTTTACCTCTTCCCGGGTAAGGCGGTCGCAGTATTCGTTGTACCGGTTTCCCGCATGGCCCTTGACCCATTCCCATTCCGGGGATAGTTCCTGCGCCAGGGCATCAAGTTCCATCCAGAGATCCTGGTTTTTTACCGGCTGCTTGCTGCTGGTCCGCCAGGAATTCCGCTTCCAGGCCAGGATCCATTCGGTAATACCCTTCTGGACATACTGGGAATCGGTATGGACCGTAGCCCGGCGGGAGACCCCCCCCCTCATGACCCTAAAAGCCTTAAGGGAGGAAATAACCGCCAGAAGTTCCATGCGGTTGTTGGTGGTACCCTGTTCCGAACCTGCGGCTTCTGCCAGGATTGTGTCGCCCTGGAAGGTCTTCTGGACCATCACCCACGCCCAGCCTCCGGGGCCGGGATTGCCCGAACAACCGCCGTCGGTATAAATATCAAGGGGCATGGGCGTACCTAAGGAGCGGTCCTGCCGCCAATATTGACGGCAGGGCGTCGATGCAGGTTCCGCCGTAAAAACAGGTTATTTTAGTGGTGGAGCTCAAAATCGCCGCACCCTTTCCCAGGCTCCCGATTCGGCGGAAGCAAAGAGGGCGTCCAAAACGGCCATGTTGGCCACGGCGTCCAGGGCCGGGGTGGGGGCCTGGGTACGCTTTTCCGCTACGGCCTGGGCAAAAGCGTCGAATTCCAGCAGGTACTGGTCGGCGATTTCCGTTTCAATGGTCCGCCGGCCCACCCCGGTACTAACGTGGATCCGGCCGGGAACATCACCGTACATATTAAAGGGGACTTCCACAGCGAGGGTCCCCCCGGTTCCCAGGGCCCGGACCCTCTGCCAGGGGTAAAGCTGGGTGCCGATGGTAAAGGTGGAAACCCGTCCGTCCCCAAAGTCCAAGATTGCCGAAGCGTAAATATCGGTCTTGAAGGCCGGATCCCGCTTTAAGGTACAGATAACCCGTTCCGGCTCGGTCCCCATGAGGAGCCGGGCGCTGGAAACGGTATAACAGCCGATGTCAAGGATGCCCCCGCCGCCGGTTTCGGGGATATTGCGGATATTACCGCTGTCCTTAAGGTCGTAGGAAAAGATCCCCGCGGTGGTCATTACCGTTCCCAGTTCACCGGAAGCGGCAATTTCCGCCGCCCGGACCCACTGGGGATGGAAGCGGTACATAAAGGCCTCCATGAGGAGGATCCCCTTTTTCTGGCAGTATTCCGCCGCTTCCGCTGCTTCCCGGGCGTTCATCCCCAGGGGCTTTTCGCAGAGGATGGGCTTCCCCGCATCGGCGGACTTTTTGATATATTCCAGGTGAAGATGGTTAGGCAGGGGGCAGTAGACAAAGTCGATGTCCGGATCCGCCAAAAGAGCTTCGTAGGACTCGTAGACCCTGGTAAAGCCCCATTTTTCCGCATAATCCCGGGCTTTTGCCCCGTTCCGGGAGGCGACGCCATAACTTTCTACCATCAATGAACTTTTTATGGGGCCCGCAACCCGCAGGCTATAATGCCCCGAAGTTCCCAGTACGCCAAAACGCAGTTTTTCCATGTTCTTTTCCATCCTTAATCCTTATATCAGGTTATTGGACTTGTTCAACAACCCCGCCGGCTGGCTCACAGGTCCCGCGAAAAGCCCTGCTTTTCGCCGTTCTTCAACAAAAGCTGGTCCAAAACCGTTCCCGTAACAAAGTTTCTAACGAGTTTCCGCACAACCCTATTGACTTTTTAAAACGGATTTTGTTATCTTATAAGCGATCCCTTTGCACGGGGATGAAATCCTTATACATTATACCAGTTTCAGGTAGTTTAATTAAAGAGGAGAAAAAGCACTATGGCGAAACAGTTGTTGTTCAACGAAGAAGCCCGGCGCAAGCTGCTTGCCGGGGTTGAGCAGATTTCCCGGGCTGTCAAGGTAACTCTGGGCCCCAAAGGGCGGAATGTCCTTTTGGACAAGAAATTCGGCGCCCCCACGGTTACCAAAGACGGCGTTTCAGTGGCTAAGGAAGTGGAATTGGCGGACCCCTACGAGAATATGGGCGCCCAGCTTCTTAAAGAAGTGGCCACCAAAACCAACGATGTGGCCGGAGACGGCACCACCACCGCCACGGTATTGGCCTATTCCTTGGTAAAAGAGGGCCTTAAATCCGTGGCGGCAGGGATGACCCCCATCGAGCTAAAGAGGGGCATCGACAAGGCCGTGGACATCGCGGTAGACGAAATTAAAAAGAATTCCAAAGAAATCAAGGACAAGGAAGAAATTTCCCATGTCGCCTCGGTTTCCGCCAACAACGACAGTGAAATCGGCAACACCATTGCCGATGCCATGGAAAAAGTCGGAAAAGACGGGGTTATTACCGTGGAAGAATCCAAAACCATGGACACCACCATCGAGTTTGTGGAGGGGATGCAGTTTGACCGGGGCTATATCAGCGCCTACTTCGTTACCGACCGGGATACCATGACCAGCGTCTACGAGGACGTGTTTATCCTGATCCACGACAAGAAGATTTCCAGCATGAAGGATATGCTCCCCCTGCTGGAAAAGGTAGCCCAAAACGGAAAACCCCTCCTGATCATCGCCGAAGATGTGGACGGCGAGGCCCTCTCCACCCTGGTGGTGAACAGCCTCCGGGGTACCCTCCGTACCTGCGCGGTCAAGGCCCCCGGCTTTGGGGATCGCCGCAAGGCTATGCTGGAGGATATCGCCATCCTTACCGGAGGCGAGGTGATCAGTGAAGAGCTGGGGCTTAAGCTCGAAAATACCGAAATTTCCCAGCTCGGCAAGGCAAAGACCATAAAGATCGATAAGGACAACACGACGATCATCAACGGCGCGGGCAAGCAGAAGGATATTCAGGACCGGATTGCCCAGATCAAGGCCCAAATCGAGGACACCACCAGCGACTACGACCGGGAGAAGCTCCAGGAACGGCTGGCCAAGCTCGCCGGCGGCGTGGCGGTGATCAACGTGGGAGCCGCCACGGAGGTGGAACTGAAGGAAAAGAAACACCGGGTGGAAGACGCCCTTTCGGCTACCCGCGCCGCCATTGAGGAAGGGATTGTTCCCGGCGGCGAGCTGGCCCTGATCCAGGCGGCCATTGCCCTGGACAAGGCCGACACCGCGGGTCTTACCGACGACGAGAAGGTGGGCTTTAAGATTGTCAAACGGGCCCTGGAGGAACCGATCCGCCAAATTGCCGAAAACGCCGGCCTTGACGGCGCGGTGATCGCCGACCAGGCCAAAAAAGAGAAAAAAGGCATCGGCTTCGACGCCGCAAAACTGGAATGGGTGGACATGGTTAAGGCCGGTATCATCGACCCGGCCAAGGTAACCCGCAGCGCCCTCCAGAACGCCGCTTCTATCGCCAGCCTCCTCCTTACCACCGAATGTGCCATTACGGACATTCCCGAGAAGAAGGATCCGCCCCCGATGCCGGGCGGCGGAATGGGCGGTATGGGAGGCATGGACTACTAACAAAATCCCTGCGGGATTTTGTTTTGGGGGTTACGCTCTGCGTAAACTCCACCGTTATGCATACAGACAAAATGAACCGTCCCTTCGGGGGCGGTTCATTTTTTTACCCTGCGCCTGTTCCGCCATATAATGAACCTCCCAGCCGCAAGCAGCGGGGTCTTTTGCTGGATAAACACATCGTTATGCGAAATTTGCACAAGAAGTGGTTGACAATGTATAAAAAAGGCAATATCATAGCAAAAATGAATAAATGGAGGCAAAGGTGAGCTATATTTCAAAAACCATAGACGAAATTATTACTGAAAATGTGAACCATACCACGTTTTTGCCAGCTATCCAAAGAGAATTTGTATGGAAACCTTATGCTGTCGAAAAATTGTTTGATTCAATTATGGGTGATTACCCTATAAGTACATTTCTTTTTTGGAAAATAAAGGAGGAAAATAAAAATGGATGGACGGCATATGAATTTATCAGAGATTATGATGCTGAAAATCCTCATAATAAGGAAGCAAACGTTGCTGGTATAAATCAAGATATATATTTAGTATTAGATGGGCAACAGCGTCTAACTTCATTGTATATCGGGTTAAAAGGCTCTTATCGTTACTTTTATAGACGCTGGCGAAAAGAAAGATTGTATCTTAATATTTTAAAACCCGTACAGAAGAATGATGATCCAGAAGAATTTATGTACCAGTTTAAATTCCGGGAAAATGCAAATTCCGATTTAAGTGATATAACTCCACAATATTGGTATCTTGTTGGGGACATATTGAATTTTGATGATGCTGAAGATGCAAAACGTGATATTAGAGACAAATTATCAAAATTCTCTGAAGAACAAAAGGATATAGCAAATACACATATTGGACGAATTCATTCTAGAATAAAGACACTCCGTTTGCTAAATTATTATGAAGAAAAATCTCAGGATTATGACAAGGTTGTGGAAGCGTTTATCCGCGCTAATACAGGCGGTGTAAAACTTGAATATAGCGACATTTTATTGTCTACCGCAACTGCAAAATGGAACAAGCTAAATGCACGTGAAGAAATAAATGTTTTCACAGATACTATCAACAAAATTGGTAGTGGCTATTCTTTTGGAAAAGATTTTGTTCTAAAGGGATGTTTGTATTTAACAGAAAATTTACCAATTCAATACAAGGTTGGAAATTTTACAAAATCAAATCTTTTAAAAATGGAAAATAATTGGGAAAATATTAAAAACCACATTGAGCTTGCAGTGGAATTAGTGAGCCAATTTGGTTTCACCGATAAGAATATTGTTTCGAAAATAGCATTGTTGCCTATTGCATTATAAGGGCAGCCCGTAATTCCTAGCGCAAAAAAGTATAATGCGATAGGAGAAAGAGATGAGTTACCAAAGAATGACGCTTGTAGAACGGATGGACATATTCAGACTGCTCTATGTTG
>JAITHE010000059.1 GCA_031280125.1 Treponema sp. | reverse complement strand
TCAACGTAATGACACCCGTTTGGGGTGATTTAAACCGTATCAGGATTTGGCCTTGGTCATACCGCGCTGACATGGCGTTGTTCAGGGATGGGCCGGTTTCCATGCCGCTGTATGCCGCCAGGTGAAAACGAAACAGGCGGGCGCCCGCAAAGATCAGTTTTCCTTCTTCCTGATTATAGACAAACGATTCCGCGTCGGTTTTGAATCCGTCATAGTTATAATCATCCCGGAACTGGCCCAGGCGGACGCCGATAAGGTCTTTTCCCATCCGCACTCCCATGGCGGCGGGGTAGGCGGGATGCGCGTTGCAGCTTACATCCACAGCCAGCGCCGTTTCGTTGATTGCCGCGCTGTGGCTGAACAGGGTAACAAAACCCATGCGGCTGCCCCGGCTTATCAGATCCAGATCAATATCCGCGTGATGCTGATACACCGCGATATTGCGCCGGTTGGGATTTTCCTCAACCGAGAACCAGCCTTCCCGGTGGGGATAATGAACCCTGATTTTACTTTCCAGCAACCGCAACGCAAATGAATCGGCGCTTCGCTCCGCCGTTTCCCCTTGCAGGTGCCAGCGTACTCCGCCTTCCGCTTCAGCGGGGCCAAAGCACTGATCGAATACCGCCGCGTATCTGCCCCTGCGGTACAGGATGGTACGCTCATTGGTCCACCCATGGTAGTCATAGAGCGTACTTTTTGAAGCCTCCACTTCGGGAAATGCGGCAAAGAATCGCAGTTCCGCATTGTACAAATTCAGGGCAGGGTAAACCCCGAATGTTCCTTCGCCGTTTTGGGCGGCGTTCAGCCACTCTCTGTTTTTTTTAAGGCAGAAGGCGTTAAGCTCCCGGCGGTGTATGTGAACGTCCCTGGTTATCTGGTTTATGTTCTGAGTCAAAAACTGCTCGCCGCAAACCAGAGAAATAATTTCATTGGAGGCCGGATACCGGTGGGAAACGGTTTCCCCGGCGGGGCTGTTTTGCCCTCCCCAGAGGTTCATGATCATAAACAGATCATTCTCGGCCCAACCTTCCCGGAAAACCACTTTGTCCGGTAGCACCGGTTCCGGATCATGGGGCCAGCGGCCCTGGCCCGCCGTTTTTTCCAGCGCTATCCCGTAATTTCGCGGGCGCTCAGGCGGCAGGGAATCATCCCAAAAGTACCAGAGATGGAAAATGTTGTCGGTTAAGCCTTCCCACACATGATCGTATCGATCTCCCCGGGAAAGTTCTTCGGCAATTACCACTTCCAGTTCCTTATTACCTTCGGGGCCGTATTCCGCCGCCAGTGATTCTGTGGTGATGTTCCGGCAGGCGTACCGCTGCCGCCGGTTCCGCTTTTCCAGACGCTCCTGAATAAAACGGCAGGCCATCCATTTATAGCGCCCGTCCTGAAAAAGGCTCGCGCCCAGGGCCATCATGTCCGCGGCGGAGCCGTATTGTGTCCAGTTGTAGAGCATGAAGATGCCGTTTCCCGGCTGCTGTTGCAGCACATTTTCAAAACTGGCTCTGCAATTTTCCAGGCGCAGGAGATCTTCTCGTCCGCGGTAATGGGCGTAAAACCACATGACTTTGCAAAAAACCGGCGTATAAAAAAGCGTATCATCCAGATTACCGTTCTTTTTTTCCCATCCCACGAGGCGGGAATCACTGAGCGCATGAAAATTTTCCGTCAGAGCCGGATCTCTGTCCTTGAACAGTTCAGCTAACACTGTGCAGACGCCGATGCCTATCTCCTGATTGTCATAGGGCCTGTAGGTTTTCCATGCGGGGCTGTCTCGATCCCGCCACATAAGTTGAGCTCTGGCATAAAACCAATCCTCTATTTTTTCTTTTTCCTTGTCATAGCCCATTCGTGAAAACAGAGGATCGGCTTTTACAATCAGCCAGGAATGGACCAGCAGCGCCAGGGTGTACCCATCAAAGGCGCGGTCGCAAAAACAGTAATCTATCAGATAGCCCACATCCGCGAGACTATGGAGCAGTTCAATGTAATCAGTTCCTGCCTCGTGATCGCCCGATAAAAAAAGCGCCGCCCGGCCCAATACCGCGTTGAGATCTGAATAGTCAAAGACATCCTGATGAACATAATAATAATTATGGATAGTTCCCGGAAACGCGGGAACGGTCCTAAAATTATATATCCGCTCAGTTAGGCGCTTTTTGCCCCCGGCTTCTTCAACAAGCTGTCTTGCCAGGGCCTCAATATCCCCGCGGCTGTAATTCCTGTCTGTCATTATTTTTTGCTGTAGGTTTCGTTATACCACTTGGTGGACAGTTCTATCTTTCGGTCCCCGCCCATGCGCCGGAAATTCCTGACATAGTTATCCCATTCGGCGTCAATATTGATCACCCCGGTAATGGCCTTGTCGGTAAATTCGGAAACCAGCTTTTCAAAGTCGTATTGGGAAAGTTCCTCAAATACCGGACAGTACAATTCCAGTTCATTGTAACCGCCGTACTTTGTGGCCATCGCCAGATGCTCCATGCCGAGATCGCCGAAACTCTGGGTCAGAATACTCTTGATAGGTTTCTGATCCACATTGGGCTGTTCAACTCCCAGAGTCAACTGCCGCCAGCCCAGGTTTTTGCCCCGGCGATCGGGCCGTATAACAATTTTGTTATTCGCAATGTCATAGTCCTTGCCCTCAAGTCCGGCGTACAGGAAAACGGCCCCTTCTTCGGTGCAGGTCCAATTGAAGAACTTCAGTACCGCTTCCACATTGCCGCAGTTCGCGGTCAAGGCCATCATGTGTCGGTTAGGGGAAGTGTACAGATACTGCGCCTCGCTTCCGTCCGCCTGTTTCGGCGGAGGAACCGCGACCAGTTCATCCCGGCTTAAACCCTTGCTCAAATATTCCTGCATGCCCCAGAAATAATAAAACATACCGTATTTTCTGGTGGCGATTTTTTCCCACATCTTGCCGCCGCCGTTTTCGATGAATTCAGGATCGAGAATTTTTTCCTTGTACAGCCGGTTCATGAATTTGAGCCATTCCCTGTATTCAGGCAGGATGTAATTGGGCAGCAATTCCTCGTTCACAAACTTGGCCCTGGCAGCGCCGAAGGAATCCTGCAGGGCCCAATTGGTATAATGGGCGCCTGAGTCGGTGGATATCATGCCGTAGGTGTCGCTCACTCCGTTCCGGTCAGGATCATCGGTGGCAAAACGCTTGAGCATACGGTACCAGTCGTCAATGGTGTTTAAATCCGTGGCGGGATTGATTCCCAGATTGTCAAGCCAGTCTTTCCGCAGAAAAGCCATGTAAGGGGTGGAATCGTAACGCTGAAAGGGAACCGCGAAAGTCTTGCCGTTGTATTTGCAGACCTCCCATGCCGCCTGCTTGAGGCTGCTTAAAAGCAGGGGCGCGTGTTTGGGAAGATACTCATCCAGTTCCAGCAACATTCCTTCCGACGCCCAGCGGGTAAGATCAATGCGCTGATAATTGGCCATAAGCATCAGGGCGTCAAAGGGCTCGTTACTCGCCAGCATGGTGTTCATTTTCTGACGGTAGTTCGTAGTTCCGTCGTTGATGAACTGTATATCCACTCCCACGGCCTGGCGGATATAATTGATATAGTCATTATCATTGACGGTGGTCCCTTCGGTATCAACATTGATTGATGTAAGAATGGTGATCTTTGGCCGTTCTTCCGGGCTGTCCTTGGCCGATTTTGCGCAGCTCACGTACATTCCGGCAAGCAGAAGCAGCAGCGCCGGTACAACTGCCATTTTTTTTCTTAACATGATCTTTCTCCTCTTTCCTGTTAAAAATATGAAAACCGCCAACAGCGGTTATTTATTCGCACTCATCCCTTGACCGCACCAATCATAATGCCCTTTACAAAGTAGCGCTGTAGAAAAGGATACAGAACAATTATGGGAAAACTTGATGCAAAAATTACCGCTGTCTGAATGGAAACCGAAGTAATGGCCTGCTCGGTTGGTTCAATCATGTTTCCCATTGACGTGCGGACCACCAGTTCATAGAGATACACCTGCATGGGTTTCAGGGCGTCTTTGTGAATATAGATAACCCCGTCCATAAGTTCATTCCAGTGCCGGACCGCGATAAAAAGGATAATCGTCGCAATTGCCGGCAGCGCCAGAGGAACCGCCAGCCGGTAAAAGATCACAAAGTCATTGGCGCCGTCCAGTTTGGCCGATTCCTCTATCGCGTCGGGCATGACAGTAAAAAAACTTATCAGCAGCACAATGTTCCAGGGATTAAAAACCATAGGGAAGATCATGACTGGGAATGTGTTCAGTAAATGAAGATTGCGCATAACAAGGTAATTGGGAATAATTCCCCCGTTAAACAGGATGGTAAAAACAAGGAGTTTCCGGAAAATGCTCCGGCCTTTCAGATACTTGCGGGAAAGCGCATAGGCGGCCATGGCCTGTACCAATATGCCCAGCAGGGAACCGATGATGGTACGGAGAATGGTAATAAAAAGGCCGTTAAAAAAACGCTGGTCCCGGAAAACTATTTTATATGATTGTAGTGAAAAATCAGAGGGCAGCAATTTGAATGTCCCTTCCTTTACGGTCAGGGGATCGCTTAAAGAAGTTACCAGCACATACCAGAAAGGCATAAGGCAGATAAAGGCATAAAAAAGCAGAAAAGCCAGCAGCAGCGCGTAACCGGGGGAAAAGCCGGAACAGATTCCGCAAAGGCGTAACGCAAAAACGCCCTTTTGATTTTTCTCGCGTTTTACCATAGGTTTTTCTCGTATAGTTTATTGCTGATGAAATTCGCAAGTGCGATAAGGACGAGCCCCACTGCGGACTGGAAAAGGCCGATGGCGGCGGTCTGGCTGAACTGGGCCTGGCCGACACCGACACGGAAAATATAGGTGCTCAAAACATCCCCCACATCGTACACTATCGGTTTTGCCAGTACATACATCTGATCAAAACCGACATCCATCATCTGCCCGATTTGCAGCAGCAGCAAAACCACGATGGTGTCGGAAATACCGGGAAGGGAGATATGCCATACGCACTGGAGGTGATTTGCCCCGTCAATTTTAGCGGCCTGATACAATTCAGGATCAATTGAGGTAAGCGCCGCCAGATACATAATGGTGCCCCATCCGGCGGATTTCCAGATTTCGGTCAATACCACAATGGCCCAAATGTATTCCGATTTTGCCATAAAAAAGACCGGCTCCCCGCCAAAGAAAGCGATAACCCTGTTTACAACCCCCGTGCTGGGGGACAGAAACTGGATAACAATGGTGCCGAAAACAACCCATGAAATAAAATAGGGCAGGTATATCGCGGTTTGTATGCTCCGTTTGAATTTGATGCTCTTAACATCATTGATCATCAGCGCCAGTATAATCGGTGCGGGAAAATAGAACGCCAGCTTGAGCAGATTGATAACCAAGGTATTGCGTAATATGTTGAGGAAATCCAGATTCTGGGTAAAGATAAACGCGAAATGCCGCAGGCCCACCCAGGGGCTGTTCCATATCCCCTGCCGGAAAGAATAATTTTTAAAGGCGATAAGCAGTCCGCCCATTGGCAGATAACGGAATATCACCATAAAAATCATCGCGGGTAAAATCATGAGGTACAGATATCTGTTTTCCAGAATGTGTCTTCGCAGTTTCATCCGGCGTTCCATGATAATTATCCCATATCCTGAAAATATGAAAATGGCGAATACTGTCAAAAATTTAACCGAAACGGACATTCCCGGTTACGCATCAAACGGGAAAATCAACGCGCCGGTTTTGACGGAAACCTTCTGGAGATTTAATTACAGAGATCGTTCTTTTTCCGCCATTCGCTGGGAGACATGCCGGTATGCTGTTTGAATATCCTGCTGAAGCTGTAAATACTTTCATATCCGGTGATATTGGCAATTTCGCCGATATTGTATGCCGTGTCTTTCAAAAATTCCTTGGCGGTACGGAGGCGGATATCCACAAGGTACTCATGGGGCGATTTGTGATACACGTCCTGAAAACAGCGCGTAAACTGGCGGGCACTCAGCATGCACAGTGACGCGAGTTCTTCCACGGAAATATCGCGCATATAGTGGTTGTGAATATGAAAAACCGCGGCTTTTATCCGGCCATACTGCCGGGATATGGGATGATCCTGAACCAGGTTGCGAAGCAGGGTTTTAAAAATGCGGTACAGCAATTCCCGGCATTGCAGCAGATATCCAATCCCCTTGCCCTCCCAGGTGGAAAGCAGGCTGTGAAAATCTCCTTCAAAATCTGTGCGGTTTGACAAAAGCATCACCGGAGAAAAGGGAGGTTTTGAGAAAACATCATCATCCCCCGTTTCAAAGTTAGCGAAAATATATGAACGGGGGCGTTCTTCGAGGGCCTCTGAACGGTTCAGAATACCGCTGCGAAAGAAGTGTAAATCACCCTCGCGGATAATCAGGGTTTGCCCATTGCCGGTAAATCTGCCCTTCCCTTCTACGGCGAAAACAATGGAATTATGAGGCCGGGGCCCTCTGGCGATAACCGGCTTCCCCGGATATATAAAATCCCTGCGGATGGTTACGATTTTGGAAATTGTAATATCCAGATCAACATTTCCAGTCATTTCCCGACTGTAATGCGGCGCCGCTTTGAGCGCAAGCGCCGCCGGAGAGTGTACTCAGTGAACAGACAAGAAATCAGGCGCTGATCGCGTGGCAATCAGCGCCGGTTTCAAACCGCAATCTTCTGCGGCTGCCGTTTATTTGAACTTCAGCCGGAGCCCCGCTATCCTGTGGGGGGGCAGACCGAAACTCACCTGGTTCCCTTGCGGATTGAGGCTTGCAGAGGGCTTCCCGTCCAGGTCCGCCAGTTCCGCGCCGGTGATTTTCAAGGGTACCGTAACCGTAACCTGGTCCTGCTTTCCGGCGGTCTCATAGAGGCGGACAAGGAGGGCGCCGTTCGTGTCCAGCCCCAGGGAAGAGTACACAGTTGAACCCGCTTCCAGCCGGAGGAATTCCCGCACCGGCGGCAGCCTCCCCGTATGCTTCCCCCCGGATATCACATTCATGGGATGGCAGTAATTCCCCGCAGTCTCCGCAAGGGTTTTAGGATTGTTTTCTCCAAGCGCGATCCAGAGCTTAATCACTTGTTCCCCCCGCTCAGGATAGGGATCCGGGTTCGAGGAACTGTTGATGAGGGTGGCGTAGAGAACCCCCTCACATCCCCGGTAGCCGTACTTACCGTCGGTGATCAGGGCCGCCGCTTCCTTCCCGTGTACTGCCGCAGTGTACTGGAGGCCGGGAATATCGCTGTGGGAATTTAGCCGTTCTTGAATTCCCGCAGGAACGTCCGACTGATAAGCGTCAGGAATCTCCCTTAGGGGCAGGGCGAAGCAGAGTACCGGTACATTCTTGTGATCCTTTGCCGCCTCGTTCCAATCAATAGTAAAATTGTAGCTTATGGCCCCGGCATCCCGGTCAAGACAGACCCGGGTGGTGAACTTCGAACCCAGAAATTCCTGTTCAAGCTCAAAGCCATTCCGCAGCTCATTCCCCAAAGAAGGCGTAAGCCGTACCGGGCCCCCTACCTTTTCCTGGGACATATAGCGGCCGGTCGTCCAGGCGCTGTTGGTTTTCTTTTCCGCCCAATTGATCACCAGCCCCGCAGTCTCGCCGGGGGCGATCTTTTCCGCGCCGGTCTGTTTGTCCTTGAGGGAGCGCAGGGCCCCGGAACCAGGATCGAATTCCGCCCGGAGGTATTCGTTTTCCAGGATTACCGGGCCGTGGACCTGATCGTTCCGGGGGAATACATTAAAGTAATGGGGATCATCGGCGCCGAACTCACGCTCCCGGAGCGCAACCGTGGTATACCCCCCGGCGGGAACTTCAATCTGAGCCAGGAAACGGACATAGCGGTGATCCCAATACGAGAGCGGCTGTTTATCAATGAACTGGAAAGGGAGGGGCTTCCCCTCATAGTCGATCAATTCAGCCCGTTTCATGTCGTAATCCCAGTCCCAGAGGGTGAATTCTACAACTTCCCTCCGTTTCCGGGGACTTGGGTTGAATACATGGTATATCCTCCCGGCGCCTTGGCCCCGCTCAGGGGACGGGACTCCGCCGAAATGTTCAAGGCCGAAACCTGCTCCCGCCCCTTCAGCCCGGTTCCCCCGGTCATCACACCCCGCGTCTCCGTTTATGGGAATCATCGATGTATCGATCTCCCGCGCCAGGGCAATCCCCGCTTTCTCGCGGATCGTACCCGCCACCGCCTGGGCCTCTGAAAAGTTCGCCATCGCATAGTCCCGGCTGTCCCGGACGCAGGACCCGGTGATAATGTCGTGGAAGTGGTTAAAGAGTACCTTCCGCCATGCCGCCTCCATCTTCTCTGGAGGATAGCCCTTGTTCCCGGTTACGAGAGCGCTCAGGGCGTTCAGCGCCTCCGCGTCCAGGAGGGCCGCCTCGCTCCGCCGGTTTCCGAGTTTTATCCGGCTCTGCGTGGTATAACAGCCCGCTGCAAAGAAGTTAATCTCCCCCTCCACCAAGGGCAGTTTATCCCGCACCGTCTCCGCCGCCTTGAAATAGTCCGCAAAGCGGCCAAACCGGAGGCTGGGGTATACAGGCCAGTCCCGTAATTCCAGTATCCGTTCAATATCCCGCCGGGTGGGCCCTCCGCCGTGATCTCCTACCCCATAAACGATGAGGGAAGTCTTGAGCCCTCCTGAAAGAGAAGCCAGCTCCACCGCTCCCAAGGCGATGTCGTCCTGAATTCCCCGGTTGTACCAGTAGGGTTCGCAGTGCCCCAGAAGTTCCGCCCCCGACGGAGAACGCCAGCGGTAGAGTACCCGCCGCTCACCAAAGCCCCGGCAGTGGTAGAAATAGCGCACTTCGCCGTAGTTGTCGATTTCGGGGATATGGGCGCTATGGCCGAAGGTATCCGGGGAAAAATCGATGTTGAGCCCCGACGCGGGAACTCCCCATACCGACTCCAGGTAGTTCTTGGTATAATGTATATGCCGGAGCAGAGATTCAGTGCAGGGCATATTTTTATCGGTCTCCACCCAGGCCGAGGCGGTAACTTCCCAGCGGCCTTCCTTGATCCGCCGTTTGATCGCCTCCATCAACTCCGGGTCGTACTGTTCCACCAGGTGATAGCAGGAAGCCTGAGACTGGGAGAAGGTGAATTCAGGGTACTCATCCATGAGGGCCAGCATGGTGCGGAAAGTCGCCAGGGCGGACTGTACTGTTTCCTGCCAGCTCCACATCCAGTTCATGTCGATATGGGCATGGGATGCAAAGATAACCGTATACTCCCGCGCCGCCTTTTGCAGGGGAAGGATAGTTTTCTCTGCGGCTTCGCAAGCAGCGCGGGTCAAAACCCCTTCCGCCGCCAGGCTCTTTTCGAGAATATCCAAGGCCCTGCCGATTTCCGCGCTATAACCATCTCCCCCCGCGGCCCCGGCGAGTTTCACCGCGAAGGCGATCTGCCCCAAAATGCGCCGCGCCTCCCGGTTAGGCGGCGTAACCTGGTACTTTACCTCACCGGGAACACCAGTCCCCTGCTCAAAATCCACATGCTCCCGGTTTCCCCCCACCTTCGTTCTCACCGCGTACAGCCTTCCTGCCAAAGTACTCATAAGCTCCTCCTGCCCTGCCGGGCACAATTGGTTTATATAAAGATATACTAGACCCTTTTTACCGTTAGTCAAGGGCCGGTTGAAAAACGCTTGAATTTTCGAATTTTTTGAAAATTCTTCTTGACTTCTTTATCAATGGGATATAAACTCAACTATAGTTCTTATAGGAACTTGTTGACTTAATTTTTAAGCCTCCGTTTCTTTTCGGAGGAAGACCAGGGGGATAGTGTGTTATATATTTGCAAATTGTTATTTTTAGCCCCCCCCCATTTCAGTTTGTAAGCAGAATCTTTCCCGGCAAATATCTTTATCCTCACGGCATCATGGGCTTATGCCCATTAATTTTTTGGTTCAAGGGTGTTTTGCGGAAAAACATCCGCGAGGAGGAACTGTATGAAACGTTTTAGAGGAATGGCAGGCATTCTGTCTATCATTACCGCCGCACTGGTCATGGTTGCGGGCTGCAAAAAAGAGCCTGACAAAGTAGTGGTGTGGATTTCCCACGGGCCGCCTGATAACGGCATTATTCGCAGTATTGTGGATGCATACAATGCCGCCAACCCCAATATCCCTGTTGAAATGCGTCAGGTTCCCGGAAGCGAGACCGATTCCAGTACCCTGATGACCGCAGTCCGGGGCGGTACAGGCCCGGATGTCTATATGCTGGACCGTTTTGTTGTGCCCCAGCGAGCCGCGGATGGTATTCTTGAGGATATTACTGATGAACTCCTCAAGATTGATCCTCAAATTGCCAGCAAGTATATCAAATTTGCCTGGGAAGAGGCCAACTTCAAGGGCCGTACCTATGCCCTTCCTTTCGATACGGACACCCGTATGCTCTATTACCGGAAAGATTTCCTCCGGGAAGCGGGGATCGATCTTTCTCTTTTCGATCCCAAAAATGGCCCCCTTACCATTCAGGAGCTTGATGACATTGCCCGGCAGCTTGATGTCAAGGATGCCAACGGGAACTATACCCGTATGGGCTGGAACCCCATTGATCCTGATGTCGCCCAAGTGGGGCCTTATACTTGGGGCTTTATCTATGGGGCGGCCTTTGCCGATTCCGCGAGTCTTACCATTAAAGTAACCGAACCCGCGCTGGCCAGGACCTACCAGTGGGCTAAGGACTGGGCGCGGGACCGGGGGGTTCAGGAGATACAGACCTGGAAATCCACTTATTTTCCGCCGAACAACCCGCCTCAGAACAACGCCTTTATCACTGGCGCTATGGCGATGTTCGTCAACGGCGACTGGCACATCAACACCATGGAAACCTACGCCAAAGATGTGGAGTACGGAATCACTTGGCTGCCAGTTCTCAATAAAGGGGACCAGCCCACCACCTGGGCTGGCGGCTGGTCCTTCACCGTTCCCAAAGGCGCCAAACACAAGGCGGAAGCGGCGGCTTTCATAGCCTTTGCCTGCGGCGAACCCGGGCAGACCATTTACACCAGGGAGAGTAGGCACCTCCCGACCCACCTGTCAACTTCCCGGAACGCCAGCCTTTTTGACGCCGCCCATCTGATCTTCGCTGAATCGCTTCCGGTGGCAAAGAGCCGCCCGGTGCTTCCCATTGGCGCTTTCTTCTGGGACGCCCTCTATACTGGATGGGCCAAAACTTGGCAGGAACAGGCGGAGGCGCAGACCGTTCTAGCGGAAATCCAGAATCAGGCCCAGGCCCAGCTTGACCGGTTTAAATAAGTAAGCTGTGCCTTAGAAAAGGGCGGTTTTTAATATAGGGAACCGCCCTTTTCGTAAAAACCAGGGGGTATTCAAAATGATGACACGTTTAGTTAAACGGAATTTGCGTAATGGACTCTTGTTTATCATGCCGTGGCTTATTGGTTTTTTTGTATTTCAGGTTTATCCGATCTTTTATTCTCTCTATCTCAGTACCGCTGAGTACTCAGGATTCGGCGGTGCGAAATTTATCGGACTCAGCAACTTTGTTGAGCTTTTTTCCCGGGATCCCACGTTTTTTGTATCCCTGAAAAACACCTTGTTTTATACCTTCTGGGCGGTGCCCGTAGGGATCGTGGCGGCCATCGTCCTGGCTTTGGCGATGAACCAGAAGGTACGGGAGGTGGCGGTTTACCGGGCTATCCTCTACCTTCCCTCAATTCTGCCCGCCTTCGCCTTAATGTTCGTATGGATTCTTTTTACCAACCCTCAGTTTGGGCTTTTGAACCGGCTTTTTAACATTCTGGGGCTCCCTTTTGTCGACTGGATCGGGGATGCCCGCTTTACCAAACCCTCACTGGTAATCCTGGCCCAATATGGCGCGGGAGGTCCGGCCCTCATATTCCTGGCGGCCCTCCGTTCCATACCCAGAGAACTCTATGAATCCGCTGAAATCGACAGCGCTGGAGTTTTCAGAAAATTTTTCGGCATAACGCTCCCCATGATTACCCCTATCATTCTTTATCAGATGATCATGGGGTTAAGCGCCGGGTTTAACATATTTACCCAGGCATACCTTCTCACCGGAGGCGCCCGGGGAGGCACCGTGGGGGCGCAGAACTCCCTCTACTTCTATGTTCTCTATATCTACAAAAACGCCTTCCAGTATTCGAGAATGGGTTATGCCGCCTCTCTTTCGATGGTTCTGTTCATGATCAGCGTTCTCATTGCTTTTATCGTGTTCCGCTGGGGGCGCGACTGGGTTCATTACGAGGCTGAATAAAGGAGTATTGCCATGAACGCCATAAATTACGAAAAAACCGCTGGGTACCACAGCCCTGCTGTTCAGCGCCGGATACGGTTTATCAGCACAAAACTTATTCCCCGGGTTTTGCTGGTACTCATGAGTCTGCTATTTCTTCTGCCCTATTACTTCATGCTCACCACCTCTATCAAAAGCGTGGTGGAACTGCGGGCGCTGCCGCCAACTTTTTTCCCGCATAGTTTCCACATAGAAAACTATGTCGAGGCGGTTCAGTACATTCCCTTCTTCCGGTTTACCCGGAACTCCCTGATCCTGGCGGTGTCCTGCATCATTGGGTCGGTAATTTCCAATTCCCTCATCGCCTACGGATTCAGCCGGATTCAGTGGCCCTTCCGGGAAAAGGTCTTCGCTGTGGTTATCGCTACCATGTTCATCCCCTTTCCGGTGATCCTCGTGGCCCTCTTCGACATTTACGCGAAACTCAGAATGGTGAACAGCTTTTTCCCGCTGATTATCCCCTCCTTTATGGGGTCCGCCCTCTACATCTTCATGCTGCGCCAGTACCTTTTGACGATCCCCAAGGAAATCTCTGACGCGGGCTTTATCGATGGGGCTGCGGAATTCCAGATATTCTGGAGGCTCACTGTACCCTTGATGCAGCCGGCCATCGCGGTAGTGGCCATCTTTACCGCCCTGGGTTCCTGGAATGACTTTATGGGCCCCCTGATCTACCTCCAGAACGAAAACCTCTATCCTCTGTCCATCGGCATTCAGTTTTTCCGCACCCAGCACGAGGTCCAGTACAGTATGCTCATGGCGGCCTCCGCCCTGGTAGTCCTGCCAGTGGTGGTGATCTTTCTGTTATTCCAGCGTTTCTTTGTGGAGGGTATTACGATAGGGGCCTTAAAAGGGTAGCTATATCAAAAGATACATGGGTGAGACCATCTGCTCCGGGCAAAACGCTTCAGGCCCCGCAAGGGGCTGGCTTCCCCTGGAGAGCTCGACGGCAATCCAATCCGAATAGGTCCTTTCCTCGTCCCAAGAACGCAGATAGGCATGGCGCATTTTTATTCCTACCGGCGGCGCGTCCATGTTGTTGACTGCGGTGATTTGCAGGGCAACAGCCGGCGGAATATCATCAGCCCCCTCGCTTATGGGCATAAAAAAATCACAAGAACCCGCACCAAGCGCCATTACTAGCGCAACCAATGCTATGAATGATGTACGTGGCATACTATCTCCTCCAGCCCTATTTTCATGGGGTGCTATATCAATCGGCAGCAGCGGGGTGGAACCCGTCTTCGCTCATTCCGCCGTTATATACATTCAAATAGTTAAACGCCAAGGTTCCATCGCCATCAATGATGAGTTCGGCTTCTATCAGGTAGGGAACACTGAATATACTGAATATCCCGCCTTTATGATGCAGATCAACAAAATCCGAATTCATGTCAAAAAATATTTTCAAGTCGCCGATTCCTTCCCGGAAAAAATTCCAGTCGTCTGTCTTATACCCGGCAAGACGGTAAACAGGCGGATAAGCGCCGCCTGGCGGCATGGTTATTTCTATCTCAAAAGAAGAGCTGGCCCCATATTTCTCCTTGTAGTTACTGTCGGAACGGTCCAGCAGGATAAACCCGCTCATGGTTTCTTTTTGGTTTTTATATTGGTAATGCACGGTCTCTTCGCCGATGGTTCGACTGCTTTCGGGTTGAAGCCCAACTGTAATCCAATCCGAATAGGTCCTTCTATTGGTTTTGAAGCCGTCTTTGATGCCCATATAGGTATGGCGCATTTGGAGCGTTACCGGCGCGTCCATGCGGTTGACTGCGGTGATTTGCAGGGCGACAGCCGGCGGAGTCGCGTCAGTCCAATACTCGATTATAATACCATCATCACAAGAACCCGCACCCAGCGCCATTACTAGCGCAACCAATGCTGTCAATGATGTATGCGGCATACTATCTCCTCCAGCCCGATTGCCCTTCAAGGCGGCTTATGTACCGCCTTGAAAAGCAAATCCGATACTACAAAACATAGCGAAGAGCAGATGAATTGTCAAAAGTTTTTGTGTTTTATTATGCCCGCTTTGCGTATTTCTTCATATCAAAGAAGACCGCCGCGATGATGATAGCCCCTTTAACCAGGTACTGGTAATACGAGTCAATGGCTAAAAAGCTCATGCCGTAGTTGATAAGCCCCATGGTGAAGATGCCGATGATCATGCCCCCGACCGTTCCAACGCCGCCGTTCTGGGACACGCCCCCCACCGTTACCGCAGCGATAGCGTCAAGCTCCATGCCGTTAGCGGTCAGGGCGTTGGCCAGGGCCAGGCGGCTGGACAGAAGCACTCCCGCGCAGCCGTAGAGCAGACCCGCGTACAGATACACCGACAGCAATTCACGCTCTACATTGATCCCCGAAACACGGGCAGCCTGGGCGTTGCCCCCAATGGCGTAGAAATTCGTCCCCTGCCGCGTGTGGCGCAAGAGCACCCAGACCAGCAGCGTAATAAGCGCCACGTATATTCCCAGAAGCGGAAATTGGAGAAACGAAGGCCCAATGGACTTTTGAGCAATGGCCTTGTACTGGGGAGACAGGGAACTCACAATAGCGGCTTTCGTGTAGATAAGCTGAACGCCTCTGGCAATAGACATCGTGCCCAAAGTTGCGATGAAAGGAGGGAGCTTCCCATAGGCCACCAGAACGCCGTTAAAGAGACCGCAGATTCCCCCGGCGGCTATACCCGCCAGGACGGGAACAAAGATGGGAAAGGAGCGCCCCGGATAGAGGGCGGTGGACAGCGATGGGTCCTGGGCAAAGGAAGCGGCGACCGAGGCGGTCAGGCACACCACATAGCCGATGGAAAGGTCGATGCCCTTGGTGATGATGATCATTCCAACCCCCAGGGCCGCGAAAGCGCGGACCGCTTCGGCGATGATGAGGGTCTTCATAGAGTCCCAGGTCAGGGCCCGGCCCTTGGTCAGAATCGCCAAGACAAATACCAAAAAGACAAACGTTACAAAAGTCGTGTACTTGCTCAAGAGTTGTTTCATTTTTAAATCTTTCATATTCAAACCGCTCATATAAACTCCTTATTTTGAACAGGTTCTAAACTTCCGCAAACTGAGTCGCGCAGCGCATGATCGCTTCCTGCGTGGCCTCTTCCCTGGCAAGCGTTCCCGTGAGCCGTCCCGCGCAGAGGACCAGGACCCGGTGGCTCATGCCGATGAGTTCAGGCATCTCACTGGACACCATGATGATCGCCTTTCCCTGCTTTGCCAGTTCCGCCATGATGGTGTAAATCTCGTACTTGGCCCCCACATCGATGCCCCTGGTAGGCTCGTCCATGATGAGAATGTCCGGGAGGGTCATCAGCCAGCGGCTGAGAATTACCTTCTGCTGATTCCCCCCGGATAGGTTCTGCACCATAGCCGTCATGGAAGGGGTCTTGGTCCGCAGTTGCCGGTTCTGGTTAGACGCGGCCTCCAGGAGCCGCCGGTGATCTAAGAGGCCGATCTTGTTCCGGTACTTGCCCAAAGAAGGAATGGACGTGTTCTCGGTGATGCTCAAAAGGGGGAAAATGCCCGTATTACGCCGGTCTTCCGTAACCAGTCCAATTCCCGCATCAATAGCGTTCCGGGGGCTGAGTTTTTTCAAGGGCTGGCCTTTGACCAGCACTTCCCCGGAGGCCACGGGCCGGACGCCGAAGATCGATTCCACCAGTTCCGTCCGCTGCGCCCCCACCAGCCCCCCAAGCCCCAGGATTTCCCCCCGCCGCAGTTCAAAGCTGATGTCCCGGAAGGAGCGGGGATTCAGGGCGCAGAGCCCCCGCACTTCCAGGCACACCTCGCCGATGGACGATTCCACCGGCGGGAAGCGGCTGGTGGTATCCCTCCCCACCATAAGGGAGATGAGCCGGTTGCCGTCCAGTTCCCCCGCGGGATAGGTCCCGATTACCTGCCCGTCCCGCATGACCGTAACGGTGTCGGCAATCTGGAAAATCTCTTCCATTTTGTGAGAGATATATATAATAGCCACTCCCCTGGACCGGAGATCCCGGATAATCTCAAAGAGGTGGGCCACTTCATTTTCGGTCAATGACGAAGTCGGTTCGTCCATCACCACGATAGATGCGTTATAGGAAACCGCACGGGCAATCTCGCAGCCCTGCTGCTGACTGATAGAAAGACTGCTCATCCGCGCATTGGGATCGAAATCGTATTTAAGGCCTTGCAGCAGCGTTTTCGTATCCCGCTGCATTTTTTTATGATCGATAAGGCCGCATTTGTTGAGCGGCTCCCGGCCCAGCCAGAGATTCTGGGCCACCGAGCGTTCTGGAACATTGGACAGTTCCTGGTGAATCATGGACACTCCGGCGCGCATGGCGTCGGCGGCGCTGTTAAAACGGCGTTCCCGCCCCATCACCGCAATTTTGCCCGCATCCATCCGGTACATACCAAACAGGCATTTCATCAGCGTGGACTTACCCGCGCCGTTTTCCCCCATCAGGGCGTGGACGCTTCCCGGCTGTACCGTAAAAGTAACGTTGTCCAGCGCAAGGACGCCGGGAAAGCGCTTGGTTACGTCCAGCATTTCAAGGACTAGGGGCTTTTCCATGGTATCTCCAAGAATGCGGGAGGAATTCCTCCCGCACCTCTCAGAGCCTGTTCAAATTGAACAGGCTCTCTGGCTAGTGGGTCTTGTAGTAGTCCGAGTTTTTGTCCACCGGGACAAACGGGACCAGGTAACACTGACCGATGATGGAAGCGTCGTTGGCCGGGGCCTCATCAATCGGAGCAGTGGCTGCGGGAGTTCCGCCAGCGGGGTTGCCGGGTTTGTAGGTTCCGGCAGCTATCTGGTGCACCACATCAAAGGCGGCGGCGGACTGGCCAACCGCGTCCTGGAGAACCGTGGCGTAGAGCTTGTTCTCCTTCATGGAGTTGATAGCGTCCCCGGTGGCGTCAATGCCCAGCACCGGTACGGCCAGAATCGTGCCGTCCGAAGCGTCGCTCTTAACCAGGCCGTTCTGAATGAGTGATTCCACCGCGCCCAGGGCCATGCCGTCGTTTTGAGCGGCGACGACATTAAACTGATCCCGGAAGGCGGAAATCCAGGTATTCATCTTTTCCTGGGATTGGTCAGGGGTCCAGTTTGCCGTATCCCTGGCGATGATATTCACCGTGTAGCCCCTGGTCTTGAGTTCCGCCAGGAGGCCCGCTTCCCGGTTTACCTGCGCCGGATGGCCCAACTGGCCGAGGATCAGGAGCATATTCACCGTCTTACCCGGGGCCTTGGCGGGGTTCTTGTCGAAGTAGTCCGCGATAAGCTGGCCCTGGTAGCGGCCTCCCACAAATTCAGGGGAGGAGGCGAAGAAGAAGTTCTTCCCTACCTTGAGTGACGCGGTGGTGGGCTGGATGTTTGAATAGGCCGCCGCGCCGCCCTGCTCCTGGATGAGCTGGTTCATCTGTTCCGACAGCTCAGATACGCAGGGTACTATGACGAAGTACTTGTAGCCCTGGTTAAGCAGGGTCTGAAGCTGGGTAAGCTGGGTGGCGCCGTCACTGCGGGCATCCTGTACATTCAGGTCCACGTTATTCGCCGCCGCCAGTTTCCTGATATTGTCGGAATAGTCCTTCAGGAACTGTTCGTCCATGTTCCGCATCAGCAGGGCGATTCTGACGCTCCCCGCTGCCGCGCCTCCGCCGCTCCGCTGGCCCCCGCCGCCGGCAAATACCAGCGCGGATGCCGCCAGGAAGACTGCCGTAATCAACGCAATCTTTTTCATATTCTTCTCCTTGCTCTCCAATAGATTCTAGCGGTTCCCTACAGGAACCAATTTTGAGTATACCTGCCTTCGTGAGACCGGTATAGTTAAAATTTTATGGAAAAAGGTAAAAAACATCCGCTTGCGGCGCAGCGGCTCATGGCAGCAGGTTGAATTGCGGTAACATCTGCTTGACGATGGATA
>JAITHE010000172.1 GCA_031280125.1 Treponema sp. | reverse complement strand
CGCCCCGGCCGCGGCGGCCCCCCCCCCCCCCCCCCCCCCCCCCCCCCCCCCCCCCCCCCCCCCATTCTAGACCATCTTGTTATGCGGCATGAAGAACCGGGGACTGGGTTTTCAAGACCTGGAATATGCCCTTCATAAACTCGGGCAGATCTTCCGGTTTTCTGCTGGAGACCATGTTCCGGTCGATCACCACCGGCTGGTCTACCCAGAGGGCGCCGGCGTTTTCCAGGTCGTCCTTGATCCCCGGGGTGGAGGTCATGGTGAATCCCCCGCAAATGCCCGCGGAAGCGGCCATCCAGCCGCCGTGGCAGATGTGGGCTATAAGTTTTCCGGAGGCCATAAATTCCCGGGTAAGCTGTTTGACCTTGTCAATACGGCGCAGTTTGTCCGGCGAAAACCCTCCCGCCAGGATCAGGCCGGTAAAACCGGCTTCGTTGATACCGGCAATGGCGGCGTCGCTTTGGGCGGGGTAGGAATGTTTACCGTGGTAGATTTTACCGGCCTCCGGGGCGGCCAAGACAACCTTTGCCCCCGCTTCGATCAGCCTAAGCCGGGGATACCAGACCTCCAGATCTTCATAGAGATCCTCAATAAAAATCAAAAAGGAGCCGTTAATTCTGTCCATGGCCCAGTTTAGATCCGCCCTCTGAACCTGTCAAGGCGGATTGTTCATATCATAGGCCAGGCTGATCCGTTCCACCGGCAGCCGGTGCCGGAGCTTAACCAGCAGGGTCTGTTCCGCCGCCGAATAGGTCCACCCGGAAGCGTCGTAGCGTTCAAATTGGGGATCCGGGGAAACGTTGGTTCCGTTAAGCCGGAACCGGGTAAAGGGCCGGATTCCCCGGATCAGCATATAGTGGGTTTCCCCCGGGGGAAAGTTTACCGTAAGTTCCAGGTTTCCCGGAGACGATGCGGCCCCCACCGACGATGCGGCGGTCCAGGCCCAGGTTCCCGCCTCCAGGGACTGTGCCCGGGCGTAGTATTCCCCGGCGCAGGCGGTGCGGTAGATCCTGGGAGAAGGCAGGAAAGTTCCCGGTTTGCCTGAAAACTGTCCGTTCCCGCTGCGGACCACCGAGACGGGAACCGCCCCGGAACTGTCCGCCAGGGATAGTACGGAAAGGATCAGGGTTCTGCCCAGGGCAATCCGGGTATCGTCCCCGTACTGCAGCAGGGCGCTGCCCAGCCTCAGGTTCAGTTCGGAATCCGCCTCATCCCCCAAGAATACCAGGACATAACCGGTCTGGGGATCCCTGTACATCCCTTCGGTGATAACAAAAACGGCCTGATCGACGAAGCGATCGTAGGGATTGTTTCTGCCGGATCTAAACCGTTCCCAGTCGCTGCGGCCTTCCAGAAACCCCGCGGCATGTTCCACCGTCATAAGGGCGGGATCGAAACCCCGGAGCATCTCCACGGCGTCGTTCATCAGGTTGTTGTATCCCCGGACCCCCAGAAATTCGATGATGCGGTATTCCTTGAGGAAATCCGGGGATTTTTCGTTAAAGAGCCGGGCGTAGCGGGCGGATCGTTCCCGCTCCGACGCCGCCAGGGTACGGAGGGCCATGTCCAGGCGGTTTACGTAGGGGGAAGCTTCGTAGGAGGAAACCGTAATGGCTGCGGTGGAAACCGCGGCCGCCGCCGCCTTGTAGTTGCCCCGCTTGAGGGCCTCGCTCATATAGGCGCTGATCATTTCCCCGGTAAGGACGGCGCTTTCCCCCTGGGAATTCTGGGCGACCGCCCGGTTCCAGCCCAGATAGGACTGATCCAGCCACAGGGCAAGGGCGGCCTCGTATTCGGCGGTGTCCAGCGCGGCGGGGATGATAAAATCCAGGGGATTTGACATTTCCCTTTCCGGCAGAACCCTGTAGCTGATTGCCGGATTGGCCGTTTCCAGCCGGATCAGGTTCCCGGCTCCGGTGTTCCGGCTAAAGGTATAGTTTAGCCCTCCGGCGCTTAACAAAAAAGAAGATCCCCTCTCCCTAATTTTGCTTGTCGGCAGGGGCCGGTAGGGAAATTCCAGGTACGCCCTTTCAGGCCGCAGGGCTTCTTCCCCCCCGGAAAAATCCGCCCGGATCAAAAGTTCTATGGCCCCCCCGGTATACTGGGTAATAAAGGCCAGTTCCGGCCCTTCGGCGAGGCGGAGGTAGATCCCGTTATCGCTGACGGACATGGTTAAAAGCCCGGGTTTTACCGCGCCCCCCGGCCCCGAAAGCCTAAAGCTGCCGTCCCCCAGAATAAATTCCAGGCCCCCAAAGAAAACGCTTAGTTCCCCCTCCAGGGGATATACATCCGGCAGGGACCGGACGCCCTGGGGAAGGGTTCCATAGCGGCCCCGGACCACCAGATCCCCCATACGGCGGGTAAAGCTTGTTGTTTTTCCAAACTGCATCTGGATCAACAGGATAAAAACCGCCGCCGCCGCCGCCAGGAGTATCAAAAAACGGGGAACCAGGGATTTGTTCATCCCCTCTACCATACCCTAGGGGACTTGTTTTTTCAATTGACCCGGAGGGCTTTCTGTTCCGGGTTTCTCCGGGTATAGTTTGGATTGGAAATTCCGATGATCGTAGGGTAATGAAAACGAAATCCTGCGCTATCCTTATCCCGGCGCTTACGGCGCTGCTGCCGGTGGTCCTGCTTTTGGGGATCCTTTCCTGCAAGACCGGTCCTGTTCCGGATGCAAAACATGGAAACCTTTCGGGGACTTCCGCTGTGCTACAAAAGATTGCGGAACGCCTGGGTCAGGGAGATTACGATGGAGCCCTGGCCCTTTTTGACCGGATCGATCCCGCGGACGCGGAAAAAAGCGGGATCAGGCTCCTTAAGGCTTCCACCCTTCTTTCCGCGGGAAAAACCAGGGACGCCCGGACTTTAACGGAGGCCGTCCTTGCCGGGGAAACCGGCAATATCCAGGCCATGCTGGTGATGGCGTCGGTGGAGGAAGCTTCGGGCCGGGAAAAGGAGCAAAAGGTTCTGCTGGACCGGGTCCTTAAGGTGGAACCCGCCAATACCGCCGCCCTGGTTTCCATGGGGAACATTGCTTCCCGGAACAGTTCCTTCTGGACGGCGGCTTCCTTTTACGATAAAGCGCTGGCAGCGGAACCGGGTAACGGCGAAGCTCTGCTGGGCCGGGCATGGGTATACAGGAATAGCCGGGAACCCAAAAAAGCTGAGGAAGCGCTTAACCAGGCGGTAAACCTTCATCCCCGCTGGGCCGCGGCCCTGCAGGAACGGGGCCGGTTTTACCGCGCCCAGGGGTTTCCCCAGCGGGCCCTGGAGGATCTGGACAGGGCCAAAGCCCTGGAACCTGACAACTACTGGATTGCCTGCGACCGGGGCGGCGCCCTGGTGGATCTGAACCGGAAGCCCGAAGCCCTGACCGAGTTTGAACGGGCCGTTAGGCTTAACCCCGGCCATTTTCTTGCCTACGTATACAGCGCGGGAATCAAGGACGAGCTGGGGGATTACGACGGAGCGGTAAAGGCCTATGAGTCTCTGGCCCGGCTGAACCCGGATTACTATTTTGCCTTTGAAGGACTGGGGGTACATTCGATGCGCCGGGGGAACTGGCTTGCCGCCAGGGACGCCTTTATGGAAGCCTACAAGCGGGCCAGGGATGACGAAGGTTCCTACGGGCTTTTGGCGGCCATGAACTGGATGCGGGCGGGGAAACCCCAGGATCCCCGGCAGTTCCTGGAAGATGTGATGCGTAAGGTTAAGCGGGATTCCCTGGAATACTGGATGATCCGGCTGTACCATGATCTGGTGGGAGACGCCGATATGGTGATCAAGCTGGATAAGGAAAAAGACAGTGTCCTTAAGGCCAGGATGCTCTACTACCTGGCCAGCTACTACGATATCCGGGGAAACAAAAATCTGGCGGACCGGTACTTTTTGCAGGTCCGGGAGATGAACATAAAGAACTTCCCCGAATGGCGGCTGAACGAGTGGGCCCTGGAAGCCCGGGGATTGGCGCGGAACTGATGGGCGACACCAGGCTAGAGATACATGCGGGCGGCAGGATCGTTATCCTGGTCGGCACTGCCCATGTTTCCAGGGAAAGCATAGAAGAGGTACGCCGCTCCATTGGGGAAGAAAAACCCGACATGGTCTGTGTGGAACTGGATCAGGGCCGGTATAATGCAATGACCGGCGGGGCCTGGGAAAAACTCGATGTGGTCAGGGTCTTTAAGGAAGGGAAGGGCTTTCTTCTTATGGCAAACCTGGTTTTGGCAGGTTTTCAACGGCGGCTGGGAAAAGATCTGGGGATCAAACCCGGGGAAGAAATGAAGGCCGCCGTGGAAAGCGCCGGAAAACTGGGTATAGCCCATACCCTCTGCGACAGGGAAGTGCAGATTACCCTGCGGCGGGCCTGGTCAAAGTGCGGTCTCTGGTCCAGGGCAAAGCTCCTGGCTTCTCTCTTTTCCAGCGCCTTTGCCGGGGAGAAGCTGAGTGAGGCGGAAATAGAAAACCTTAAAAACCGGAGTGAGCTTGACGGCATGATGAATGAACTGGCCTCCTACCTGCCTCCGGTTAAGGAAACCCTCATTGATGAACGGGACCGCTACCTGGCGGCGAAGATCTGGGCCGCCGGGGGTTCCCGGTCTCTGGCAGTGGTGGGGGCGGGCCACATGGCCGGCATCAAGGCCCATCTGGAAAAAATAGCCTCCGGCGAGGAAGGAACCGGCGTGGAAGAACTGGACCGGATCCCCCCGCCGGGTATGGCTTCCCGGATAGTCCCCTGGTGTATTCCCTTCCTTATCGTTGCCCTTCTTGCCTGGAGCGCCTATGAGCTGGGGGCGGCCTCGAGCCTGTCCATGCTGCGCCGCTGGGTACTCTGGAACGGAAGCCTGGCCGCCCTGGGAAGTCTGGCCGCCCTGGGGCATCCCTTGGCGGTACTGGTGTCCTTTGTGGGGGCCCCCATCGCCACGGTTAATCCCCTTGTGGGGGTAGGGTTTTTTTCCGGTCTTACCCAGGCGGTTCTGCGTAAACCCAGGGTGGAGGACGCGGAATCCATCAACGACGACATGGGCAGCATCCGGGGGATCTACCGGAACCGGATAACCCGGGCCCTCCTGGTGTTTTTACTTTCCTCCATTGGGGGGATTACCGGAAACGCCATATCCATTCCATCCATTGTGGGGGATCTGCTAAAGTAGGCGGGCTGCGATCCATGGCAACGGCGCGGAATCCGGCGCTATTTTTTTCCGGAATACAGGGTAAAGATCATCGCATCCTTGTTGGATTTGATCAGGTTAAACCACAGGGCTTTTTTTTTGGTGAGCGCCGGGCTTTTGCGGCCCATGGTTTTTAGCTTTTCAAAAACCGTCGCGCCGTTTTTTGCGGCCTGGTAAGCCTTGAAGTACTGGCCCTGGAAAACATCCTGGGCCTTGTCTTCTATTTCCCGGTCAATGCTTTCTTCGTAATTCTTAAGGAGCATGTCGTACTTGTCCGTAATCCCTTTGAGGTAGTCCAGGATAAGCCTGTCGTAGCCGGGGATCTCTTCGATAAGCAGGATAAAGTGCTTCAAAAAACTTACCGCCGCCGCATAGTCCTCGTCGTTGGAGTAGGCCTTGACAGCCATCCGGCAGAGCTGCATAAAGGAATCGTTGGTAACGCTGATCATTCCGTGGATTGGCTGTTTGGGGGTTACGCTGAATTTGGGCATCGCAAAGGCCGCTTTGGAAAGCAGGTCCATTAAATCCAGGTAGATCCGCTGTTCCCACAGGGATTCCTTGATGGAGCCAAAGAGCCGGATCAGCTCTTCGCTGAACTTTTCCTTGTAGCGCTCCTCCTCTTTGAACACCACCTCACAGGTGGGGATCATAACCCCCTTAAATTCAATATGTCCCGTATCAAAGAAGTATACCCTGTTGTTTTTTATGAGCGAACACTTTGTGTTCTGGTTTTCCTTGATAAAATTCATCTGAACCTGTTTGGCCACCATGATCCGGCTTTCCTTGGAGGAAAGTTCGTTGGCCCTGGTCTGGAGCCGTGCCCCTGAATTGAGGAGAAACCCCGCCAGGTTGCCCTTTTCGGTGATGATAAGAGGGCTCTGGGTATTACCGCCGGTAATGCCGGCGGAACACTTAAAGACCGGCAGGGCCTCGGCATTACCCTGCCGCCGGGTAAGGATATTGGGATCATCCACATAGTTGGTTTTGCCAAAGTAGTCCATAATCGCCAAAGTAACCGTCAGGGCGTCGGTGGCGCTGGCGGCGACCACCACCATTTCGTCTCCCCGTTCCCGCTGACTCAGCGCCTGACAGCAGGTGGAGATTCGGCGGGCCTCCGTATTCATGGCCCAGTCCAGGGTATGCATCATGGACAGATTTTTCCGGGAGTCCATGCAAAACTTGGTATAGCCGTGGATATCCAGCATGGCGATGTAGAGGTTGGAGATTTGCAGGGTATCCTTAAGGTCTCCCGCCTCGGGAAAGTTCTGGTCTGGAATAACCAGCTCTTTCCAGAGCCGCCGGTGGGACTGGAAGGCCATGTCGGAAAAAAACCCCCAGTTAAGGCGCTTGATCAATTCAAAACAACGCATCACCACCGGATGAATCCGGACATCCCGGAGAATCGGGAGCAGGTAGGCTTTTAACGCGGAAAAGGAGTTGAATTCCCTCTGGGTTATCTTTTCGCCCAGGAAGGAAAACAATTCGTATTCCGAAACCGAGTCGTTATACCCGCTTATGTCTTTCACTTTTTCACCTTATGGGATAAATATAGCATTTTTGGGCTGTTTGTAATAGCATACCCCCAAGCGGCGGAGATTCCGGTACGATTTTGTGGTAAAACGTCCCCCGGCGCCGTATAATAGAGGGCAGGGAAAGTGATGGAAACAGCGGCTTTTTTAAACGATTCGGGGATTGCCCTTACGGAGGCCCGGAGGCCCAATGAGGCAATCCCCCTGTTCCGCAGGGCGCTGATCATGGAACCGAAAAACCCCCTGCTTTGGCTTAACCTGGGCATAGCCCAGCAAAAAACCGGCGGTTACGACGAGGCCCTGGACAGTTTTCAATGCGCCCTTAACATTGATGACGGACTGGAAGACGCCTGGCTGGCCATAGGGCTTATCCACTATGAGCAGGAACAGTTCGATATGGCAGAGCACTGTTACCATTCGGCTCTGGACCGGAATGAACATTCCCCCAGGGCCTGGAACAACCTGGGGGCCCTTTACTTTGTAAAGGGCGCCTACGAAGAAGCCCGGCACTGTTTTGAAGAGGCTGTTGCCCTGGCCCCCCTTTACGAAGAGGCCCTTTTTAACCTGCGGGATGTCTGCCGGGAACTTAAGGATTACCGGGCGGCGGCGGAATTCGAGCGGAGCCTTGGCGCTCTGTCCAGGCAGATCAGGCCCTAGGGTGAGGATCCTCTATGTGGCGGAACTGGTGGGAAAGGCCGGCATCTATGCCCTTAAAAAGGCCCTGCCGGAATTAAAAAAAAACCGGCAGGTTGATTTTACCCTGGTCTGTGCAGACGGCGCTACCGGTGGAAACGGCCTGGGCCGCAGCCATGCCGCTTATATTCGTAAACTCGGCGCCGATGCGCTTACCACCGGAGACTTTTGTTTTTACAAAAAGGATCTGGTGGAGAACTGGGCCCCCTATGTGCTGCGGCCCCATAACCTTGATCCGTCCCTTCCCGGCGCCGGCTGGCGGGTCTTTAAAACCGCCGGCAATGTCCGGGTGGCGGCGGCGGTGCTGCTGGGGCGGCATTTCAGCCGTATCCGGGGGACCAATCCTTTCACAGGTCTGGAGGGGCTGCTGGAAAAACTCCGCCGGGAAACTCCCTGGGTTATCCTGGATTTTCATTCCTGGGCCAGCGGGGAAAAACGAACCCTCTTTGCCGCCGCCGCCGGCCGCTGTACCGCGGTTATCGGTTCCCATAACCGGGTGCAGACCGCCGACGAAGAGATCCTGGATGGAACGGCGGTGATCTGCGATGCGGGAAGAACCGGCAGCGCCGAATCGGTGGGGGGAACCGCCGTGGCGGTCAAGATAGGGGAATACCTTACGGGGATCCCTAATTGGACCAGGGAAGCCTGGGAGAGGTGTGAACTCCAGGGGCTGCTGGTGGAAACCGGCAAAGAGGGCAGGGCCCTGAAGGTGGAGCGGATCCGCGTCCCCGTGTCCGCCGCCGGGGTGGATACCGGGGTTTCCAAAGCGGGATCTTGACGGAGAGGCGTGAGCCCCCGCAGCGTCTTTCCGGCGTCCCCTCGCCGGCGTGGAGGGTTCCGCGGGCTGGGGAGAGTCATTGAACAAGCTCTCCCGGCTGGTATACCCTGTTATAGATGAGAGGCGTTGAATACCGGGGGCTTACCCGTATCGAAGGGCCGGTGGTGATCACCGCGCGGCGGGGGGATGTGGGCTTTAACGAGGTGGTGGCCGTTTACGACCGTTCCGAAGGCCGCCGGCTGGGACGGGTGGTGGATATGAGCGAAGAGTGGGCCGCCGTTCAGATTTTTGGCAGCACCACGGGGCTTTCCGCCGATGATGGCAGGGTTGAATTCCTGGGAAGACCCATGGAAATCCGGGTAGGTCCGGGGCTTCTGGGGAGGGTCTTTAACGGCCTGGGGGAACCCGTCGACGGCTGCGGAGAAATTTTGTCTTCCACCCGGCTGGACGTAAACGGGCTCCCCATTAACCCCTCTGCCCGGACCTACCCCCGGGATTTTATCCAGACTGGTATTTCCGCCATCGACGGGATGAATACCCTGATCCGGGGCCAAAAATTGCCCATCTTTTCTGGCAATGGACTTCCCCACAACCGGCTTGCCGCCCAGATTGTCCGGCAGGCGCGTATTCTGTCCGCCGGTGGACAGAATACGGAGGAAACCGCCGCCCCAAGTCCGGGGGCCGGTCCTCCGCTTTCTCCAGGCGATGCTGACGGGGCCGGCAGCGCGGGGGAACAATTTGTGGTGGTCTTCTGCGCCATGGGGGTCAAGTACGACGTGGCCCGGTTCTTCCTGGATGATTTTGAAAAATCCGGCGTCCTGGCCAATGTGGCGGTCTTTCTTTCTCTGGCGGACACCCCCAGCCTGGAACGGCTTGTGGCCCCCCGCTGCGCCCTGACCGCGGCGGAATACCTGGCCTATGAACGGAACATGCATGTCCTGGTGGTGATGACCGATATGACCAACTACTGCGAAGCCCTGAGGGAAGTTTCCTCCATCCGGGGGGAAGTGCCGAGCCGTAAAGGTTACCCGGGCTACCTCTATTCGGATTTGGCAAGCCTCTACGAGCGGGCGGGTAAAATCGAAGGTTCCACCGGGTCCATCACCCAACTGCCGATTCTTACCATGCCCAACGATGATATCAGCCATCCCATCCCTGATCTTTCCGGGTACATCACCGAAGGCCAGATCGTTCTGGACCGGGAACTTTCCCAGAAGGGAATTTATCCCCCCGTGGCGGGACTTCCCAGTCTTTCACGGCTTATGAAAGACGGCATCGGGGAAGGCATGACCCGGGAGGATCACAAGGATCTTTCCAGCCAGCTCTTTGCCGCCTATTCCAGGGTCCGGCAGATCCGGAACCTTGCCTCGATCATCGGGGAGGAGGAACTTTCCGCCGGAGACAAACGCTGCCTGAAATTCGGAGAAAAGTTCGAACAGCTTTTTCTTAACCAGGGGGAATACGAAAACCGGGATATAGGCCGAACCCTGGATCTGGGCTGGCAGGTTCTGGCGGAACTGCCCCGGGAGGATCTTCTGCGGATCAGGCAGGAGTACATCGAAAAGTACATGAAAGTCTTTCCGGGAACTTCCCCGGGGTAGGGTGTGCGCCGGGGTAAGATGCTGACACAGGACAGCTTTGGCATGGTGTGGCAGCCCGCCGGATTAGTGAACCGGTCTAATACTAGAGTTGTTCAGAAACCTCAGTTTCTGAACAAATTCCGCTAAAAAACGCACGTTTCGCAGTCCGTAGGACGAGAAACTGCAAGGACTGTGAGATAACCAACCGGGTTATCGAACAAGT
>JAITHE010000166.1 GCA_031280125.1 Treponema sp. | reverse complement strand
TCTGTCAGCGCCACATCTTTCACGTTAGTGAAGTACCGTTCCAGGGTGTGCATCATAATGTCAACACAGCCACAGGCGGTCTGGTAGGCTGGAAGGGTATAACTGAATTCAGGATTCATCACGGCAAAGACCGGACGGATAAGTTCGTTCCCGTAACCTATCTTCAAGCATTCATCTTCATTAGTGATAACAGAAAAAATGCTGGTTTCGCTGCCCGCTGCAGGAATCGTAAGAATAACTCCCAAGGGCAGGGCGCTTTTCGGCTGGGCCTTACCGGCATAAAAGTCCCAAACGGCTCCCTCATAAGGAACTCCCAGGGCGATTGCCTTGGCGGTATCTATGGGGCTTCCGCCGCCAACTGCCAAGATAAAACCAATCTTTTCCTGGCGGCAAAGAGCAATCCCCTTTTCCACAAGGGTAAGACGTGGATTCGGCCTGGCTCCGCCAAACTCGATCCAGGCAAGCCCCGATGCACGCAACGATGCCTTGACCTTATCCAGAATGCCATGTTTGATAACGCTTGAACCGCCATAAACCAACAGAACCTTTTCTGTGTACATTTTGACTTCTCCGCCAATATGACTTTCCGTATTCCTGCCGAAGATAACTTTGGTTCCGCACTGAAAGACAAAATTTTCCATAAAAACAACTCCTTGCAACAAACGTTTTATTTCCCCGTTTTATTTTGTGTACTGTTCATAAAAACAGCAAGCAATATGACAATACCTTTTACCAAAGGCTGTACATTAGGCGATACATGGACCAAGCTCATTACATTGTTCAGCACACAAAGCGCCACAAGCCCCATCACGGCGCCGCTTACTGTCCCCTTTCCGCCGGCAAGGCTTACGCCGCCGATACTGCAAGCGGCTATTGAATCCAGGGCCAGGAGGGTCCCCGTATCCGGATCGCCGGTGCCGACACGGCTTACAAAAAGAAATCCCGCAAAGGCGCAAAGCGCTCCGGAAAGACAATATGCAGCAATACTAACCAGCTTAACGGGCATTCCGCTAAAAAAGGCAGTTTTGACGTTGCCCCCCACCGCATAGAGAGAATAGCCATACTTAGTACGCATATAAAGGGCGATCAGGATCACCACAAGAACGCAGAGCCAAATCGGGATAATTATTCTGAATATTTCCGCCTTGTAAAAACCGGCAAGGGCGGGCAATAATTCCGCACCATTCAGGCTGTGTTCAATCTTTGCGCCGTTGGTCATTACCTTTGCCGCAGAATAAACAATCTGCTGCATTCCCAGGGTGATGACAAAAGCGGGAAGATTTAGATAACTGATAATGAATCCGTTGACCAAGCCGGTAGTACAACCCAAGAGGAGTACCAAAACCAGGGCGCCGCCGATACTATAACCCTGAAACAGGACCATGATAACACTGCTAAAGGCTACCGTAGCGCCGGCGCTCAGATCAATGCCGCCGGTCAAGAGAACCAAAAACTGGGCCAGGGTAATAAAAAGCAGCATGGCGTTCTGGCGTACTATGTTTGCCAGATTGGATGGCAGGACAAATACTCCCTTGGACAGCACAATGGCAATCAAAAGTAGAACCGCCAATATAACGATGGTCCGCACAAAGGCAGCGGAAGCGCTGCCTGCGTTCCCTGGATCAAAACCCCTCTGCTTCATGGCCTTACCACTCATATTTGTTTCAGCGCCCCCGAATTCCGGAAAATGCTTAAAATAACCGCAGCGATGATTAGCACCCCTTTGACCACGCCCTGCCAAAAGGGATTGATCCCTGTCAGGTTCAGCATGCTTCCAATGCACTGGAGGATAAGCACGCCGTAGAGGGTTCCAAAGACGGTTCCCTCGCCGCCGGAAAGGCTTGCCCCGCCCACAATGACCGCCGCGATGCTCTCTGTCTCGTAATTGACGCCTCCCACAGGGGAACCGGACACCAGCCGGGAACACCAGATCATGCCGCCCAGGGTAACAAAAAATGCGCTCAGAATATAAACCATAAGTTTGTACCTGGAAACGTCAATGCCGCTTAAAAGAGTGTTCCTTTCGTTGCTTCCAATAGCATACAAATAACGGCCGGATCGCCTCAATTTCAGAAAAAAATGCATGATCAGGGAAGCGGCAAGAAGCAGGATAGAAGAAACGGGCACCCAGGAAATACGGGCCGAACCGAGCAGCTTATAAACACTATCCGTAATAGGCACGGGCTTTGCATTTGCCAGCATCAGCGCTATGCCCCGGACTATACCCATCGTGCCCAAAGTAACGATAAAGGCGGGCATTTTTACCTTTGCCACCAGAAGTCCGTTAAACACGCCCACCGCCACCCCCCCGGCAATACCCGCAGCAACCGCCGCTGCCAGACCATAATTCCGCATGGTCACCGAAACTACAATGGATGTCATGGCCACCAGGGAACCCTGGGAAAGATCAATGCCGCCGGTTAAAATAACCAGAAGCTGGCCCAGGGCGAGAAAACCCGTAACTACCAGTTGAGAGGTAACGGCGGTAAGATTCCTGGCATTGGTAAAATTGGGTACAAACAGCGAGAAAAGGACAAAGAGGATGATCAATACCACCAGCGAGGTATTTTGTTCCAGTCCCTGCACAAGCCCTTGGAAAGTTTTCTTCATGCTTCACCGCCTTGCCGGGAACCCAGCGCACAGGTAAGTACCTTTTCTTCAGTAGCGTCCTTTCCGTCAATTTCCGCAACTATGCTCCCCTGACACATCACAAGAATTCTGTCAGACTGGGATAGAAGCTCCGTCATATCGGAAGACACCATAATTACAGCCTTACCCTGTTTAAGCATATTCCGGATAATTCCGTATATCTCTGCACGGGCGCCAACGTCCACCCCCCGGGTAGGTTCGTCCAAAATAACAATGTCGCAGTCCGCCGCCAGCAATTTCCCCAGCACCACTTTTTGCTGGTTTCCGCCGGATAGATACTTGATAAGCCGCTGGGGATCCCTGGGCTGTACGGTCATCTCACGGATCACATCCATGGACTTACGAAAGATCGTTTTCCATTTCACCAAACCCAGGCGGCTGATTTTTTCTATGAGAGAATAGGACAAATTATCCTTAACGGGCCTTTCGGCCACAATCCCCTCTTCGGCACGGTTTTCCGGCAACATACCTATACCCTGCCGCAGGGATTGGCGAGGACTTTTTATGTGTACCAATCTGTCATGCATGAAAATTTTTCCCGAATTGGCCCTGTCAACACCCGCAATAAGGCGCATCAATTCCGTTCTACCGGCTCCCACCAAACCGCCAAATCCCAGCAGTTCCCCCTGGTAAAGGGAAAAACTGACGTTATTTACGATTTTTCCGGCAGACAGATTTTTTACCGAAAGAAGTTCCACATTAGTGCGGTAACGCATCTCTTCACGGTTAAATTCTATGTCCCGGCCTATCATAGCCTGGATCAGCGTAGTTTTATTGAATTCCCCAATTGGCCTGGACTGTATCAGTTCCCCGTCCCGAAGTACGGTGATCCGGTCCCCCAGCTTAAATATCTCTTCCATGTGGTGAGATATGTACAGCACCGCCAGTCCCGCGGCCTTTAATTCATTAATGATACGGAACAAAATTTCCGTTTCCTTGTTGGTGAATACCGAAGTGGGTTCGTCGAAGATGATGATCCGGCTGTTAAGGTGGAGTGCTTTGGCTATGGCTACCATCTGCTGCTGGGCCAGCCGTAGCCTGCCCAGTGGAACATTCAGGGGAATGATAATCCCCAACCGTTCAAAAAGTTTCATCGCCCGGGCTGCTGCCGCTTTCATATTGACGTTTCCCAGTGTGGAAAGAGGTTCTGCCCCAAGGAGTATATTTTCTATCGCCGTAAGATGCGGTACTAGGTCTATTTCCTGATAAATCGTATTGATGCCATTTTCCCGGGCCCAGTGTAGGGTTATTTGCCTACGATCCTGACCAAGATAGTTAATCGTTCCTTGATCGGGGAAATAGGCTCCGGAGATAATCTTGATAAGTGTGGATTTTCCCGCACCGTTTTCGCCTACAAGACAGTGTACTTCTCCCCCATAGAGAGTCAGGGAAACATCATGAAGAACCCTGACCCCGGCGAAGGATTTGCATATTCCTGTCATTTGCAGAATAGATTTTCTGTTCATTACTCTACCCATATCAACAGCTCACAAAGGGCACCTGCGGTATCTAAAAAATTTGACCCTAGACACCGCAGGAAAGACGGAATCAGAAGGGCGATCCCGCTGCAGTTATTTCATCAAGGTATGTTTTTGCCTCGTCCTGTTTATCCGAGTCAAACACTTTAATCGACAGCGGCTGCCGGGCGGGAACGGCTTCTCCTTTCACAATCTTGATGGCTGTAGAAATCGCAGCATCACCGAAATAGGGAGGTGTCTGGGTTTCCCGGGCAAAATTGCCGTTTACCACTTCCTGTATCGCCTTGTAATAACCCCCTTCGCCGACTAGATAGCCCTTAAGTTCGTCCCGGCTTGCGTTTTCTATCGCCTCCAGGGCGCCCAAGGTCATGTCGGAATAATCGGTCCGGACAATATCGATCTGGCCCTTGGGATAGGACTGGAGAAAATTCTCCATTACCCGCAGACCCCCTTCTTTGGTAAAGCCCGCATCCTCTGTGGCGATGGTTTTGATGTTGGGGTAACCCTGCATGACCGCATCCCAGCCCCGGTTCGCGTCAATAACCGGCGATGCCCCGGCCTGGCCTTGGATGTGGACCACATTCCCCCGGGCTTCGCCGTATTTTGCGGTCAAAAGCTCTATGGTTTTTTCCGCCAGCAGCCTGCCCGACTCTTCGTGGCTCTGAACTATTTCGCTCTTGTACATTCCCACACCAGGTTCTGCGTCAATAGTGCGGTCAATAATGATCAGGGGAACCTGAGCTTCGTTACACATATCCACCACCGGAACCAGAGCCGCAGATTCAAGGGGTGATACGATCAGCACATCCGGATGCTGGGCCAGAAGATTCTGGATATCCGCAAGCTGCTTGGAAGTATCCTGCCCGGCGTTGGCGGTAATAAACCGGACGCCGTACGAACGAGCCTTTTCTTCCATTTCTTTCTGGTTGGACACCCTCCATTCGTTGATAAGTTCCGCCTGGGAGTAGGCCACTGTTATGGTTTGATCCCCCGGTGATGCGTCCGGCCGTTTGGTGCAGCCAAAAAAACCAGTCAAAAGCACCAAAACCGCCGCCAAATGCGCTATTTTTTTCATTAAAATTAACCTCCTGCCAATAATATCTTAGTTAGTACAATTAACTAAGTAATTACATGATACATCCTTTGCTTTGTGTTGTCAACAAAAATCTTGCAATTTTTGAATTTCTGGATATCCATGGTTTCGGAGTGTCAAATGGGCAAGTTTCGGTTTTCCCACAATTTGTCTGCCAGGACACGGCAGGCCCCGTTGGCAGTACTGTATTCTCCCTTAATTCCAATGGAAATAACTACCTCCCGGCCTGCCTGCCACATCGTGTGTTTTCCGATACTGGTTTTGATTTTTTCAAAAAACAGCGGACCGTTTTTCATAAGACCCCCGCAGAGTATCAGCCGGTCCGGATCGAGCAGGTTGATCGCCATGGAAAGCCCAATGCCGATATTTTCGGCGGCCCGGCCGATAATCTTCAAGGCGGTTTTATCCCCCAGATTAGCAGCCCGGAAAACGCATGCGGCATCTATGGCACTTTCCTTCCCGGCTAGACCGGCAATTTTGGTAGGGATCCCCTTCCTAACTGCCTCTTGGGCCTGCAAGGCGATGGCCGCTCCGGAAGAAAGGGACTCCAGGCATCCTCTGTTTCCGCATTTACAAAGAGGACCCTCCCGGTTGATGATAAAATGGCCTATTTCCCCGCTGGAACCACTGGCGCCCTTGTACAGATCTTCTCCTATAACAAGGGCTCCGCCTATACCGTACCCAAGGTTTACCGCAAAGGTCGTGTAAAGCGGTTCATCCATTTTCGCAGAAACGCTTTCATTCAGCGCCAGCACCCGGTTGGCATTTTCTACCAGCAGGTAAAAGGGCAGCAGCTTTTCAAGCCATACTTTAAGGGGTACATTGACCCATTCAAAATCAGGTGAAAAAAGGACCTTTCCGGTTCCGTTTTCAATGAGCCCCGGCATGGCTACTCCCACACCCATGATGCGGCTTTTTTCTGCATGGATCGAAGATGTGAATTTTATGATAAGCCGGCTGAGGCGTTCAACAAAAGCTCTTTCAGGAATTGTTTTACCAGTAGGTTCCCGCAGACAGGCGATCTGTCTGGACATAGCATCGTTGGCAACAATACGGATCGTGGTCCGCCCTATGTCTACGCCGATATAAAAAAGACGGTCCGCAACGATCTCCAGCATTTCTGGAGGTTTACCGCCGGAAGACTTGCCCTTTCCTATGGACCGGATAAATCCTTTTTCACAAAGGGTATTCACGATGGACATAACGGTGGGGATGCTTAACTCCGTACGTTTGGCAATGATCGCCCGGTTTATGGGACTTTCCCGGATAAGACAGCGTATAACATTGTATTTGTTTATTTGGGCAAGCCGGAACTTGTCCATTTTTTTATATTTTTGCACTATATTACCCCGCGAGGTTCCAGCCCACTATGGTTGTACCGGCACCCTATCCCAGCGCTTCCCTCAAGATCCCAAGGCCCAGGCCGATTTCTTCACCGCTTATCGTATAAGGGGGAAGGAGCCGGAGGGTATTTTTCCCGGCGCTGAGAATGAGGAGCCCCGGGGTTCCATCCTTTGCCCCGGGGTTCCCCGGTGAGGCCCGGGCGGCGGCGGCCTCCAGCAGGGGCCAGGCTTCGGTATTCAGGTCTATTCCTGCCATAAGGCCCCGGCCGCGGATCTCCCGGATCCGGGGGTGTTTCCAGCTTTCCAGAGCCGCCAGGATGCGCCGGCCCTTCCGGACAATCTCTTCCATAAAGCCGGGGGCAAGGACCGCATCCAGCACGGCAAGCCCTGCGGCGCAGGCCAGGGGATTCCCCCCAAAGGTGGATCCATGGTCGCCGGCCTGCAACACTTCCGCGGCCTTTGCCCCCGCCAGTACCGCCCCGATGGGAACACCCCCGGCCAGTCCTTTGGCCAGGGTGATCACGTCGGGCTGCACACCATAGGCTTCGCAGGCCAAAAAAGTCCCGGTCCGCCCCAGGCCGCACTGGATTTCGTCAAACATTAACAGTATGTCCCGCCCGGCGCAGAGCCTGGCCGCGGCGGCGATAAATTCCCTGCTCTGGGGCTTGACGCCGCTTTCTCCCTGAACGGCTTCGATTAAGAGCCCTGCGGTGGCATCCCCGTCCAGGGCCCGGTCCAGGGCATCCAGGTCGCCGCCGGGAATGTGGACAAAGCCCTCGGTGAAGGGCCCAAAGTCCCTGTGAAAGGCGTCCTGACCTGTGGCGGCCAGGGTGGTGATGGTTCTTCCGTGAAAGCTGCCCCTAAGGGTAACAATCCTGTGCCGTCCGGGGCCGTACTTTACCAGGGAATACTTCCGGGCAATCTTACAGGCCCCCTCGTTGGCCTCCGCGCCGGAGTTGCCTAGGAAGACCTTGATCATCCCCGCCCCGGAACAGGCCGCCACCAGTTTTTCTGCGAAGGCCAGGGCCACATCGCTTTGGTAATAATTGCAGACATGGTTGTACCTGGCGGCCTGACCGGCAATAGCCTGGACCAGATCCGGCCAGCCGTGGCCCAGGCAGTTCACCGCTATCCCGGAGGTAAAATCCAAGTAACGCCGCCCTTCGCCGTCAAAGAGCCAGGAACCTTCGCCCCGGACAAAGGTAAGGGGGAGGCCCCCTTCCAGGGAAACCCTGTGGTAGGTATTCATAAAGCAGCCAGCCATGCTGTTCCTCCTTTACGTACCGCTTCCGGCCCGGTGGATCATGGTACCGACGCCTTCATCGGTAAAGAGTTCGATTAAAAGGGCGTGGGGAAGCCTGCCGTCGATGATATGGGCCTTCTGGACCCCTCCGTCCAGAGCCAGGGCGCAGCAGTCCACCTTGGGAATCATCCCTTTGCTGACGGCGCCGCCGCTTTTAAGGGCCTCGATGCTGCTCCGGGAAACCTCCTTGATCAGGGAGCCTTCGTCGTGGACCTCCCGGAGGATCCCCCGCACATCGGTCATCAGGATCAGTTTTTCCGCCCGGAGGGCCGCGGCCACGGCGGCGGCGGCGGTATCGGCGTTGACGTTAAAGACCCTGCCCGCATCCTCCCCGGCCCCCAGGGCTACGGAGGATACCACAGGGATAAACCCGGAAGCCAGGATATTTTCCAGGGTTTCCGTATTTACCGAGACGATCTCGCCCACAAGGCCTATGTCTTCCCCGTCGGGCCTGAACTGCCGGGCCTGGAGCAGGGCTCCGTCTATACCGCAAAGCCCCAGGGCCCGGCCCCCGGCGCGTTCGATGAGGGCGGCAATATCTTTATTCACCTTGCCGCAGAGGACCATCTGAACCACTTCCATAGTTTCTTCGTCGGTATAGCGGAGGCCCTCCACAAAGCGGCTCTCCTTTCCCAGGGCCCTGAGCATGGCCTCGATTTCGGGGCCGCCCCCGTGGACCAGCACAATGTTAATCCCCACGCAGGACAGAAGGATTAGATCTTCAATCACCGCCGCCTTGAGTTCTCCGTTGATCATGGCGCTGCCGCCGTACTTAACCACCATGGTCCGCCCCCGGTACCGCTGAATGTAGGGCAGAGCGTGGATCAGCACCTCCGCCCGGAGGGCGTTACTCACTTCTTTCATGAACGGTAATCTCCGTTGATCTCTATGTAGCCGTAGGAGAGATCGCAGCCCCAGGCGGAAGCCGCGCCCTTTCCCCGGCCCAGGGTAACTTCTATGGTGATCTCGTCTTCCAGCAAAATTGTTTTTGCCGCCGCCTCGGAAAAGGAGAGGGGGGCGCCCTCCCGGAACACTTCGATCCGCCCGGCGGTGGAAGTAAAGGCCACGGAAATCTTCTCCGGATTAAAGGCCGTTTCCGTACCTGCCGCCCGGGAACGCAGAAAACCCGGCTCCGCGGCGCTTCCACAGGCGGCGCCTGCATAGCCCAGGGCGCAAAGCACCCTCCCCCAATTGGCATCGGCCCCAAAAATGGCGGTTTTTACCAAATTTGAGGCGGCCACGGACCGGGCCAAGACGGCGGCGGCTTCCTCCGATTCGGCGCCTGCCACCGTTACCGTCATAAGCCGGGTCGCCCCTTCCCCGTCCCGGGCCATTTCCCGGGCCAGAGAAACGCATAGCCCTTCCAGGGCGTCCGCAAAAAGCTCCCACGCGGGTCCCCCGTATTCTACAGGGATGTTCCCCGCCGCCCCGTTGGCCATGATGATCGCCATGTCGTTGGTGGACATATCACCGTCTATGGTAAGCCGGTTAAAGGAACGGTTCACCGCCCGGCGCAGGGCCCGGTCCAGAGCGGGGGGGGAAACCGCGGCATCGGTGGTGATCACGCAGATCATCGTTCCCATATTGGGATGGATCATCCCCGAACCCTTGCATACCGCCCCGATGGTTATAACACCGGATCCTGCACCTGCCGCCATGGAGGAAATCCGCGGGGCGGGATCCGTTTTTTGATTGGCCGGGGATGGCAAATCCACAACCACGGCTCCGGCTTTTTTCCGGGTGTCGGTGGTCATGATCGCCTCCAGGGCGGCGTCATTTTCCGCGGCCCCGGCGCCAACCGATGCGGTCAGTTCGTTCATGGCCGCCTCGATCCGTTCCATGGGGAGGGGCACGCCTATAACCCCCGTGGAAGCCACCGCCGTTTCCACCTCAGGGATACCCAGTTTTTCCGCCGCCAGGGCAGCCATGCGCCGGGCCGCTTCCAGCCCTGCCGCTCCGGTACAGGCGTTGGCGTTCCCCGAATTGGCAATAAGCGCCCGGATTCTGCCGGAGCGGGCATGTTCCCGGCTTACGGTGATATTCGCCGCCTGGACCCTGTTGGCGGTAAACACCGCCGCGGAAACACAGGGCCTTTCCGAACCGATCAAGGCCAGATCCCGCTTGGATCCACCGGCCTTAATACCGCAGCGGACCCCCCCGGCAAAAAATCCTTTGGGGGCGCAGACCCCTCCTTCGATTGCGCTCACGGTACCAATATGCCCGAAAACAGAGGGATTGACAATCATGGGCGGCGGCTTTTCAATGCAGGGTAAGAATAATTCTGGCCTTGGCGCGGGATTGGCATGGCAGGGGGAACTACATGAACCGTCCCGGCTGCATAAAGGGGTTATAAAAACGGCTTCCGTCCCTAAAGGTAAACCAGATTCCCGCGGCAAAGAGCAGAATGGCCGCCGTCAATACGGCGGCGTCGGTCCTTCTAAAGGGCCGCGATCCATACCAGGTCCGTTTTTTGTACTTGCCGAACCCCCGCAGTTCCATGGCGCGGCTTATCACATCGATTCTATCCAGGGAAGAAAAGATCAGCGGCAAAAGGAGCGGGGCCGTTCCCCGCAGCCGCCGTATCCAGGGGGCCTTGCGGGAAAGCTCCAGCCCCCGCGCCTGCTGCGCCTGGGAAATGGCTTCGTAGTCCCGCTGTATGTCGGGGATGTAGCGCAAGGTGAGGCTTACCGCATAGGCGATGGTGTAGGGAACGCCGATGCGGTTCAACGATGCGGCAAATTCACTGGGGTGGGTGGTAACGATCAGGAGGATCGCCGGCGGAATAATCGTGATGTACTTCAGGAACACGTTGAATTCATAAAAAAGCTGTTCCCAGGTCAGTGTCCATCGTCCCGTTCCTTCCACAAGAACATGGCGGGTATGGTAGATCGCCACGCCCTGTTCCGGGGCAAAGAGATAGATCGCCGCCAGGTTCAGGACGAGGAACACGGCCATCATTTTAAGGATCACGGCGGCGTCCGCCAGAGAGATCCGCGAAAGCCGGAAGAGAACCAGCCCCAAAACCGCCAGACCGGCGAGGATACGGGTTTCAAAACTTACCATAACCAGCACCGACCAGAGAAGAAATGCCGCCAGTTTAACCGCTCCGGCAAGCGCATGAACCGGGGAATTGCCTTCTATATATGAAAGGGTCCTCCGGCTTGTCATTGTACTTCCTTCACCGCCGCTGCTGTACGCCGTTCCGCCCGAAGCATCCGTTCATGGGCGATATAGCGGCCTACAAAGGCCCGGGGATCGGGCAGTCCCGCATCCAGGGCAAGATCGTAGAGGCTTGTCCGTTTCAGGCAGGCCCGTTGGATAACGCCGTCATCGGTCAGGGCCTGGAAGGGAGCGGTATCCGCCGCACATTCGCCGTCTGCCAGGACCACGGCGCGGGTGGTGTATTCCAGCATGAGGTGCATGTCGTGGGTAATAAGAATCAGGGAAAGCCCTAAATCGCGGTTAAGATCCAAAAGGAATTCCATAAACTCCGTGTAACGCCGGTGGTCCTGCCCGGCGGTGGGCTCGTCAAGGATCATCAGGGGCGGGCGCAGTACCAGAATCGAAGCGATGGTCAGGCGCTTTTTTTGGCCGTAACTCAAGGCGCCGACGGGCCAGTTCCTGAACGGGTACAGTCCGCAGATTTCCAGGGCTTCGTGGACTCGTTCCTTTATTTCCGCTTCGCCGGTGTGCCGGGTTCGCAGTCCCAGGGCGGCCTCGTCGTAGATCATGGGGAAGGAGATCATCTGATTGGGATTCTGCATCACATAGCCGGTTTTCTCTGCCCGTTCCATGATGGAAAGGGCCGCCGTATCCTGGCCGGCAAAGAGGATCGTTCCCGAATCGGGACGTACAAAACCGCAGACGCATTTGGCGATGGTGGATTTGCCGGATCCGTTTTTTCCCACCAGGCCCACACATTCGCCCGCCGCCACGGAAAAGGAAACTCCCTTGAGGATTTCGCCGCGGGTTTCTGAATACCGGAAGCGCAGGTTCCTGATTTCCAAAAGCGGCGGGGCCGCCGGTTCCGGGGTTTTCTGGGACCGTTGAGCTTCCAGCCGGCGATCCCATTCCAGCAGGGGGGCGCAGCCACCGGCCAGGCCGGACGGATGCGGAGGAATCTCCCCGGGCCGGATGGGAATGCCCGCATAACGGAAGGCGCTGATGTAGAGGGGTTCCCGTATGCCGGTGCGCCGCAGCAGGTCCGTGGCCAGAAGTTCCGCAGGGGGCATGTCCGCGATGATCCGGCCCTGGTCCATCAGGACGATGCGGTCCACGGGCCGGTGGAGAACGTCTTCCAGGCGGTGTTCCACGATGATGACGGTCTTCCCCGTTTCACGGTGCAGCCGGTCGATCAATTCCACCGCGTCCTTTCCGGCAGCGGGATCGAGGTTTGCCAGGGGCTCGTCAAAGAGCAGGATCTCCACATTGTCCACCAGAACCCCCGCCATGGAAATCCGCTGCCTCTGCCCGCCGGAAAGATCTTGGGGGGCCTTGTCAAGGTGCCCTTCCATGTTCACCAGCGCGGCCGCCTCGGCGGTCCGCCGCCATATTTCCTCAGGGGGGATGCAGTCATTTTCCGGGGCAAAGGCGATGTCCTCGGCGGCGGAAAGTCCCACGAACTGGGCATCGGTATCCTGCAGCACCGTACCCGCTTTCTTGGAAATATCAAAGATGCCGAAACCGCTGACATCCTTCCCCAAAAGGGTCAGGGCCCCCGAAAACCTGCCCTGGAAGGCGTGGGGGATAATTCCGTTGATGCAATGGAGCAGGGTAGACTTTCCCGATCCGGAGGGGCCCAGGATAAGAATCTTTTCCCCCCGGCGCACGGTGAGGCAGATGTCGATCAGGGTGGGTTCGGTCTGGGCCCTGTACTGAAAGGAAAAATGATTAAACGCAAGGGCGGAACTGTCCCCATCCTTCAGGGCGGCGCCGGGAGGGCTGTCCGGCAGCCCTCCCGGCGAATTCGGCCTTGAAGGCAAAATTACTCCACCTTAAGGCTGCCCGCTTTGGTTCTGGTTTTGGAATAGCCCAAGGCAAGCAGGCTGCCCAGGATCAGGACCACCGTAGCATTCAGCCCCGCGGCCACCAGCCCTTGAAGAAACACCTTATCCGCCGGTTCCTGGTGGATCAGAATGTCCAGCGCCGGGGCTATGCCGATCCATGCTATGGCATTGGCCGCAATCTGGATCAGGTTGAAGATGATGCAGTTTTTAAGACCGAATTCACCCTCTTCAATTTTGTAGAGCTTCCAGAAAAGGCCGATAAGAAGCCCAAAGATCGCATCGGCGATGACCCAGCTCCACCACACGCCGAATCCGAAGGTCAGATCCACCAGGGTATGGCCGATAAAACCGATGAGCAGCCCCGCCAGGGGTCCGAAGATGCCCGCGAAAAGCGCCAGGATCGCGATGCCCAGGTTCAGATTGGTGTTGGGCACCCCGGAAGGAACCGCCACAAAGCGCATCAGCACAAAGAGCAGGGCTGCGCCGATTCCTATGGCCACCACGGTTTTAACGGAAATTATCTTGCTTGTCATATTCTCCTCCTTGACAATGAACTATTGTACCACCCCGGACAAAATCTGTCAAGACATATCCTATATATCCTATAGGAAATATAGAAATTATCCCATGGCCGGTACAAACAGAAAGCCCGGATGGAAAAATTCTTTACCGGCATTGTAATCCGGGTATGCTCCTAAAGGAGAACCGGGAATTTCACATTGAGGCACGCCCCTTTTTCGGCTGGATATAGTATGGGGCAACGCCGGTTGTTGATAATCTTTCCCCCATCGGCTATTATGACAGCCTTACTGTGGAGTGGATGCCCATGCTGGACTGCCTTATCACTAACGCCCGAATCGTTGATCCTGAAGGCGGCGGTGATTTTTACGGAAGCCTTGGAATCCGGGGCGGAAAAATCGCCCTGATCCGCGAAGGGCCGGAATCCGGGACCGGCGGTGAGTCCGGGGCGAAACGGATTCTGGACGCCCGGGGCTGCCTCCTGGTTCCCGGTTTTATCGATATCCACGCCCATACAGACAGCAGCGTACCCTGCGCGGAAAAGCTCCTTTCCATGGGGGTTACCACGGCGGTAAGCGGAAACTGCGGCCTTTCCCCGGTGGATTTTCCCGCCTTTTTCAGGGCTTTTGAAGCCCGGCCCTATCCCATTAACCAGGCGGAACAGGCGGGGCATACGGAACTGCGCCGCGCCGCCGGCCAGGGGGATGTCCGGGCGCCCGCTTCGGCGGATCAAATCACCAGGATGAAGGGCCTGGTCCAGGATGCCCTGGATGCGGGGGCGGCGGGTCTTTCCTTTGGCCTTGAATATGTCCCCGGCGCCTCCCCCCAGGAGGTACTGGAATTGGCGTCTCTGGCGGGCCGGGCGGGCCGGCCCGTGTCGATCCATACCAGGGTCAACGGTTACAACGATACCGCTTCCCTCCGGGAGGCCCTGGATCTTTCCGTCAAAACCGGCGGACGGGTTATCATCTCTCACCTGGTCTATATGTACACGGGGGAGGAACTTAAACGGGCGGCGGAAGTTATTGATGGATACAGGGATGCGGGGGCCGATGTCTGGGTAGACAGCGGTATGTATACGGCCTTTGCCTCCTTTGCCGGAACGCCCCTTTTCGATGAAAAGACCTTCTTTGGCAGGGATTTTTCTTTTGAAAAACTCAGGGCCGCCACGGGCAAATATGCGGGGCAGTTTTTGAATATGGAAAAATATAAAGAGATGCGAAATTGTTTTCCCAACGATAGTTTTATATACGATCACGGAACACCGGAGGATATTTGCGCGGCCTATGCCTTGGCGGATGTCATGGTTTCCACGGACTGCATCGCTTACCCCGACGGACAGGGACATCCCCAGGGGGCGGCAACCTATCCTTTTTTTCTGCGGACCATGGTGAAGGAACGGAAACAACTTTCGCTGGTGGAGGGGCTGCGGCGCTGTTCGTTTCTTCCGGCGGAAGCCATGGGCTATTTGGGCAAAGGCCGGATCAAAACCGGGGCCGATGCGGACCTGGCGATCCTGGACTGGGACCGGCTCCGGGAACGGGCGGATTTTCCCGGCTTGGGAAATCCCGGCGCCGCCCCGGAAGGGATAACCCATGTCTTTGTAAACGGCGTCCTTGCCCTGGAAAAGGAGGAGCGAATTCCCGGCGTCTTCGCGGGCAAATGCCTCTATGCGGGATAATCCTCCGCTGCGGCCCGGCTCACGGCCCGGCGGATCGCCTCCCCCATGGCCAAAACCGTCTCCCGGGCGGCCCCGGCGGCGCGGTTCAACTTCATTTCCTTCGGGGGTCCGGGCGCTGCGGTCCATGCCTTGAGGATTGACCGGGAAGCGTTTACCACCCCGCCGTTTCCATCCCGAAGGAGCAGGGCCGCATCCTCCGCTGCCCCTCCCTGGGCGCCGTAACCGGGGATAAGGAAAAAGAGACTGCCATAGGTTTTTCGTATCTCCGCCGCCTCTTCCCGCTCCGTACAACCCACCACCGCCCCAAAAGCGCCATAGCCCGATTTACCCCGCCGCCGGAGGGCAAGGCCGGCAAGCCGGTCCCCCACGGCGTGGTACAGCCTCCGCCGCTCCGCGGGGGCAGACCCCTCTTTTAGTTCCAGATACTCAAAATCCCTCATGCCGCCATTGCTGGTCCTCATCAGCACAAAGGCGCCCTTGCCCCTGCTGTCCGCCCAGGAAAGCCAGGGCTCCACCGAGTCCATGCCCATATAGGGCGAAAGGGTAACAAAGTCCGCTTCAAAGTCGCCCTCAAAATGAGCCCGGGCATACTGGGCGGCGGTATCGGCGATGTCCCCCCGCTTAATGTCGGCGATCACCAGACTTCCCCGCCGCCGGATAAACGAGAGGGTTTTGGCGTAACAGTCCAGTCCCGCCCTCCCCATCGCCTCATAATAGGCAATTTGAACCTTAAAGCAGGCCGCAACATCCGCCGCAGCGCAGACGATCTCCCTGTTAAAGGCCAACACCGCTTCAGCATCCGACGGGAAGCGGCGGCGTTCCGCAGGGGGCAGGTAGTCCGGGGCGGTGTCAAGGCCAATGCAGAGGGGGCCCCTCTGCCCGGCGGCTTCGTAAAGTCTGTCCATGTTGTACATCCCCGCCAGCATACCACGCCGGGGCCCCGCCGTCAAATTACGCCGGGAATCCCTGTACAATCCAAGTGAAGGGATCCCCGGCCTAGGCCATGCGGTCAAAGAGGATCCTGCCGCCCCGGATCATCGCGGTTATCTTTCCCCGCAGGGATTTTCCCGCAAAGGGAGAATTCTTTCCCCGGGACATGAAGGATTGCGGATCCACGGTCCATTCCGTATCCAGACTGGCAATACAGAGATCGGCCCTCAGTCCCGGCGCAATGCGGCCCCGTCCTTCGCTTCCCTGGTCCAGCCCCAGGATACGGGCCGGGGCGGCGCTCATTAAGGAAGAAAGTTTTGAAAGGCTTATCCGGTCCGGCAGCGCCAGGGCAGAATAGCACACCGCAAAGGCCGTTTCCAGCCCGGTAAAACCCGGCGCTCCCCCGGCCTTGTCCGCCTCCGTATGGGGGGCGTGATCGGTGGCAATGGCGTCTACCGTACCGTCCAGGACAGCGGCAGCCAGGGAACAGCGGTCATCTTCGCCCCGGAGGGGCGGATACACCCGGCCAAAGGTTTCCGCCCCCAGGGTGGCGGCGTCTTCCCCGGTCAGGGCAAGATGATGGGGGGTAACCTCACAGCTCAGGCGGAATCCCCCTTCCCCCCGGAATCGTGCTTTTTCCTGCCGAATCAGCGCCGCCGCTTTTCCGGTAGATACATGGGCGATATGGACGGGGGCGGCGGCCCGGCGGGCAAGTTTCAGGACCCGTTCCACCGCAGCGTCCTCGCCGCCAAGATCGCAGTGGCAGGAAAGGGTAACCCCGGTCCGGCGGGCTTCGGCCAGGGCGGCGAGAAAGATCCCGTCGCCGGCCAGATCCTTGCCGTCTTCGGAGAACAGCCGGATAAAGGGCGCCTCTCCGGCGTTTTCGGAAAACCCGGGAAGCCTGGTTATTTCCGAAAGTTCCTTTCCCTCCATTCCCACGGTCAGGGAAAGGGCGGGATACAGATCGATGATTCCCAGGGAGCAGGAACGCCGCCGCAAACGCCGGGCCTGGTCTATGGTATCGGCCGCGGGTTTTGTATTGGCCATGCAGACCACCGTACCAAAACCCCCTGCGGCGGCGGCCAGGCAGGCGGACTCCAAGGTTTCCGCAGGAAACCGGGGTTCCGCAAGAAACCGGGGTTCCGCTCCTTCCCCGTAAAGGCCGGGATCCCGGAAATGGGCGTGGAGATCCACAAAGGCCGGCATAAGCACAGGAACCCGGGAGGGATCCCCCTTCCCGCGCCGGAGATCCGGAGAACGAGCCGTAAAGCGGCTTCCGTCCAATACTTGGTCCGCTTCGGCGCAGCGCCGCCGGATCAGAGGGGAAGGAACACTGTTATCATCCAGGATCTCCAGGATCCGTCCGTCTTGAACCACCAGGGAGCCCCGGAAATCGGAACCTTCGTCCACGATGCGAAAATTCCTAAAGACCGTCTGCATGTTACCTAAAGTCCGCGGCGCTGCGGGTTTCGTCGCAGTATTCACAGCGGTAGATCCCCGCCTGGGGATCTTCCAGATGAAAAATATGGGGGGCGCAGGCTTCCGTGGAAGTAATGCACCGGGGGTTTTTGCAGATAAGAATATTTTCCACCCGCCCAGGGAGGGACAGCTTTATCTTTTTTATGATCAGCCCCTTCTCTATGACGTTCACCGTAATGTCCGGACCGATGAGCCCCAGGATGTCAAAATTGATTTCAATGGTATTGTCGATCTTGATAATATCCTTGCGGTCCATGCGGTTTGAATTGGCGTTCACCACAAAGGCCACGTTGTAGGAAGCCCTTCCCAGGCCAAGCCAGTTAAAGATCCGTATCCCCTGCCCCGACCGGATATGATCGATGACGATGCCGTTTTTGATCTGGGCTATGTTAAGCATCACAAACCCCCAAAACCAGAGCGATCAGGGCCATGCGGACATACATGCCGTACCGGGCCTGCTTAAAATAGGCCGCCCGGCTGTCGCCGTCCAGTTCCACGGCGATTTCGTTGACCCGGGGCAGGGGATGCAGGATGATCAGGTCCCTTTTGGCCGTTTCCATTTTTTCCGCCGTAAGGATATAACTGTCCTTGAGACGGATATAGTCTTCTTCGTTAAAGAACCGTTCCCGCTGAACCCGGGTCATGTAAAGCACGTCCAGTTCCCCCATCACCTCTTCCAGCCTGCCCGTTTCGGCATACTCAAGCCCCTGCTTCGCGAGGATTCCCGCGGTGATGTATTCCGGCGCCGCAAGCTCCGGAGGTGAAACAAAGATCATCCGTACGCCCCCGTACCTGGCCAGGGCCCTGGCCAGGGAGTGTACGGTACGTCCAAATTTAAGATCCCCGCAAAAGCCCACGGTGAGCCCCTGGACCGTGTCTCCCACGGAGGCCCCCGCCCTGCCCCGAAGCCGCTGAATCGTCAAAAGGTCCGTAAGGGTTTGGGTAGGATGGTGATGCCCGCCGTCTCCCGCGTTGATCACCGGAACCTCCGAATGTCTGGAGGCCAGAAGGGCCGCCCCCTCCTTGGGGCTCCGTATAACCATAAGGTCGGCGTAGCAGGCCACGGTCCTGACGGTGTCCGCCAGGCTTTCTCCCTTGGCGGCGGAACTTGAACCGGCCTCGGCAAAGCCCAGGCAGCTTCCCCCCAGACGCAGCATGGCCGCCTCAAAGGAAAGCCGGGTTCTGGTACTGGGCTCAAAAAAAAGGGATCCCAGTATCCGGCCCCGGCAGGATTCCCGCAGATACCTTTCATCCCCCTCGATCCGCTCCGCCAGCCGGAAAAGCCCGTCCATTTCTTCCAGGCTAAAATCCAGGGGTTCGACCAGAGACCTTCCCTTCAACACACACCCTCCCGTTCCCGTATCCAGACCCGCCCCGGGTTCGTCCTCTTATTCTACCACGGGGAAAACTAAACGGCCACCGCCTAAAGGCGGCGGGTTTCTTTAGCGGCTGAAACCCGCTCCTTTAACTCAGGAAACTCTTCCTGCATCAACCGGAACGACCGTTCTTTCAGATATTGCACTACCTTTGCCGGACATGATACCGGCATGTGTACATGCTCCTTCCCTGCACTCCCCTCCGCTATCGTTATCCCCGGCTGTATTCCGCCGTCCTTCCCCCCCCTTCCCTAAGAATATTAGGCTTCCCTGCTTATCGTCAATCCTTGCTTAAAGCCGACCGCCTAAAGGCGGTGGTCTTAGACCTGGCACATGGAAAATAAATCTGTCCTTCGGTGTTCTTTATCCATATCTTTCGTTCGATGTTTTTCCAGCATAGACCTCATCTTTATGAAGTCCCTTGAGAATGAAGGATTAAACGGGTTCGCGGTGTTACTTGCGTTCCTGCTTAGTTTTCTCTGAATCTTTACTAAAACATTTCGCTGCCGGCGGCCAGAATCCTCCGGTAACCCATTCAGTGTCATACCCTGTCCACTTGAAATATTCGGCAAGACTCGTTTTGCTCTTGGTCCATTTGCAGGTTTCGGGACTCGTGACTTTCACATAACCTTTGGCGGCAAGAACCTCAAAATCATCTTTATAATCCGTACCCCATAATCCGTACCCCCTTTTTCCGGAATTTTATGGGGATTTCCGTATATACGTAACTACAAAATTGCGTTATAAATTTCTTATCGAACGAGGATCCTGTCAAATTTTGCAACGTTGCCCGGATTCCCCGCCGCTTGCGGCGGGGAGGTTCATTTTCTGCTAAGGTTCTTTTGATACGCTTCCCAGCTTGTCCTGACCAGGGTTTCCAGATCTGAATGTTCCGCTTTCCAGCCCAGAAGCGAGCGGGCCAGACCCGCCGATGCGGTTAACTTGGCGGGATCCCCCGGGCGGCGGCCCGCAATACGGGAAGGGATGGGCCGGCCAGTGATACGCCGGGCAGTTTCCAGCACCTCCAGCACCGAGGAACCGGCTTCGCTGCCTAGGTTTACGGTGATACTTTTATTGTTTTGAACGATGTACTCCAGGGCCAGGACGTGGGCAGCGGCCAAATCGCTCACATGAATATAATCCCGGATACAACTGCCATCGGGGGTGTCGTAATCATCACCAAAAATCTCCAGTTCCGCCCTCATACCGCAGGCGGTTTCCATAATCACCGGAAGCAGGTTCGCCGGGTTTTGTTCCAGTCCTTTGATACGGCCCTTAACGTCATAACCCGCGGCGTTAAAATAGCGCAGGCTGGCATAACGAAGGCCCTTGAGCCGGTCGTACCAGGCAAGGAATTGTTCGATTTCCAGCTTGGTAAAACCGTAATAATTTTCTGGATTGGCGGGGTGCTTTTCGTCAATGGGCAGGTAGGCCGGTTCACCGTAAACCGCGGCGCTGGAAGAAAAGATAACATATTTTAGGCCCGTTTTGCAGGCAGCGTTGAGCAGGTTTATGGTTCCCACGATGTTGTTTACCGAATATTTTTCCGGCTTAATCATGGATTCCCCCACAGCCTTGAATGCCGCCAGGTATACCGCCGCCTCCGCCCCGCTTTCCTGCATGGCCGCAGTGAGCTGTTCGTACCGGAGTATGTCCCCGTGGATAAAGACCGCTTCGGGAAAAAGGTTTTCCCGAAGCCCCGAAGACAGATTATCAAAGACCACAGCCCGGTGGTTCCGGTCAAGCAGTTCCCGGGTTACATGGCTTCCAATATAGCCCGCGCCGCCAATGATGAGTATGTTCATACCTACAGTATAAGCGGAAAACAGAAAAAAGGCCAGTGCCGGCTGATGAACAGCCCGTATACGTTATAGCATTAATGAGGGGGATTTATATAGGGAATACACTAATTCCTTGCAGTGCAAAGAATTACCCCCAACCCCCCCCCCTTGAAGGGCCAGCCTTATCAAAACAATAAAGCATTACCTTGAAGCCAAGGGGTGCAAAACGCAGGGAATAAAGGCTGCGGATTCGCGTAAAGACATGCGAAATAACAGCGTTCAATTATTTTCCACAAGCGTTTCCATTAAGGCTGAATTACAATTGTCATGTGCATCATCTTTATTTATTTTTGAGCGAAAATAATACGTAATATTTCCATTTATTTTTGCCAGTATATTTTCTACCGTAGGCAAGGTGCTGATTCCATTATTAATCATGATCTCATTAACCTGCCAGATATTTTCTCCGTATAAATAACCGGTATACGATTCAATATCGGTATTTGTATCTATTGCCCACGCTCCCTGCGATGTCGCCCACTTGCCGGTCGCAGAAAAACTCACCGTATGCCAGTTTTGATTACCGTCATAAATTACATAAAAACTGTGTGTTGTCCCTTTGGTCAGTTTTACTCTATATGATATGGCTTTTCTTTCAAACGCCCGCATTGCATATTCATTGGGGACTTTAATGATTTCTTCAAGGTAGGATACGACATTTTTCTCATTCTCGATGACCGGGCGGCCGTCATATTCTGTCATTAATACAATGCCATAGGCGTGTAAACTTGCGCAAGAGGACAATGCACAGGCGGATATTCCTAAAAGAACGAGCAGCGGCGTTGCCGCACAACAATGGCTGATCAAAAAAGATTCCACGCTGTGAACAATCTGCGCCCGGCTCTGTACGCACAGTGCACGGGGGGGGGGGGGGGGGGGGGGCAAAAAAAAACCCGCCACCCCACAACCCCCCCACGTCAACCAAACCAAAAAGATTTGAAAATAACAGAAAAACACAATA
>JAITHE010000158.1 GCA_031280125.1 Treponema sp. | reverse complement strand
CATTGTTAACCCCATTCGGACACCCTCCAGGAGGCGTCCTTACTATAATGTGGGTAACATTTTCAATATGAGGCATTTACCTTTTTCGGTAACATTTTTCATGAGGCAATGCGGGGTCTTGCTTTTTTTCCCCTTCGGCGTTATATTATGGATATGAATATACAGAAAGCGTCCACGGAACTTTCCCAGCAGAGGGTTCAGGAACAGGCGGCGGTTATGATGGAGAGCAAGGCTCTTTCCGGCTTCAAGGAGCAGGCGGAAGGGCTGATGAAGGTGCTTGATTCCGCCGGGCAGATTACTGATCCCGCCTTGGGAAACCGGGTAAATTACCTCGCCTAGGATATACACCATCCGCCCCGGCGGATGGGTAGTGCCGGGTTAGACAAAAGATCGCCGCTTCGTTACCATGGCTCTATGCAATGGTGGAAAGAAGGGGTGATTTACCAGATTTATCCCCGGAGTTTTCAGGATTCCAACGGAGACGGGATTGGAGACATTCCCGGTATTATAAACCGTCTTCCCGAAATTGCGGCCCTGGGGGTAAAGGCTATATGGCTTTCCCCGGTGTACCGTTCCCCCCAGATAGACAACGGCTACGACGTGAGCGATTACCGCAGTATTGATCCGCTCTTCGGTACCATGGAGGATATGGAACGCCTGATCGCCGGAGCGGAAAAGCGGGGGATCCGCATTATCATGGACCTGGTGGTGAACCACACTTCCGACGAACATGAATGGTTCCGGAAAAGCCGCCGCCGGGAAGAACCTTATACGGATTACTATATTTGGAAGCCCCCCGGGGGGCGGAAAAAGCGGCCCGGTGCAGCTTCGGGCAAAAATCCGCCTAACAATTGGACCAGCTTTTTTATGGAAGATGCCTGGACCTTTGACGAGGTCCGGAGAGAATACTACCTCCACCTGTTCCATAAAAAACAGCCGGATCTGAACTATAAAAATCCCCTGGTCCTGGAGGAGGTCCAGGGGATCCTCCGCTTCTGGCTTGACAAGGGGGTGGCGGGTTTTCGCTGCGACGTGATCAACGTCCTCTGGAAAGAAAGCCTTGACGACGGCAAAAAAAGCTCCATGCTCACCGGACTGGAACATTACAAGTGCCGGGAGGGCAATCACGATATTCTGCGGCGTCTCCGGAAGGAAACGCTGGATCCCGCCGGGGCCTTTACCGTGGGGGAAACGGCCATGGTGGATCTGGCCGAGGCAAAACTTCTTTCAGACGAGGCGCGGCGGGAACTGGATATGGTTTTTTACTTTGATCACCTGGAAGTGGACCGCCGCTTTGCCCGGTTTGTGCCAAAAAAATTCCGGGCCGCGGAGCTCTTGAAGCGGCTTGCCAAATGGCAACAGGGCCTTTCCTGGAATGCAGTTTACCTGGAAAACCACGACCAGAGCCGTATCGTGTCCCACTATGGCTGCGACGCCGGGGCGGGACAAAAGGACAGCCCCTGGGAACGGAGCGCCAAGATTCTGGCCGCCCTGGAGTTTACCCTCCGGGGCACTCCCTTTATCTACCAGGGCCAGGAAATGGGCATGACCAACTTTGACTTTACCGGATTTGACCAGGTAAAGGACATCGAAACCCATAATTTTAACCGGCTCTTGAAAAAGTTCCATCTTCCCTTGTGGCTGCGCTGGAGATGGCTGCGCCTTTCCTCCCGGGACAACGCCCGGACCCCGGTCCAGTGGAGCGGCAGGCCCGGGGCAGGGTTTACGGAAGGCGCGGGTCCGCCCTGGCGGGGGTCCCCATGGCTGGGGTCCCCATGGCTGGGGATCAACGGGAATTACCGGGAACTTAACTATGAAACCCAAAGGGACGATCCCGGTTCTGTACTGTCCTTTTACAAAAGGATGATCCGCCTCCGGGAACAGAGCGAAACCCTTAAGTACGGCGCCTTTAAGCCCCTGCTTGCCACCGGCGCTCTCCTCATGTACAGCCGCGAGGATGACACTCCCGGGGGAACCGGCGAAGCCTATGTGGCGGCCTTTAACTTTTCTTCCCGGCGGGTAAAACTTTCCGGGGAAGGGCGGGTGCTGCTTCGGGGAAACGTGGTGATAAGCAATTTGGACAAACACGGCGCATATGATTTGGTTCCGGCTCTGGAACCCTGGGAGGCGCTGGTGGTTAAGGCCCGGTGATGCCTATCTAAACCGTTCTTCCAGATCCAAGAGGTACTGTTTCACCGGCAGTCCTCCCGCATAGCCGGTAAGGCTGCCGTCTTTGCCGATTACCCGGTGGCAGGGGATGATGATCGCCAGGGGGTTGCGGTTATTGGCCATCCCCGCCGCCCGGCAGGCCCGGGGGTTGCCCGCCAGGGCGGCAAGTTCCCCGTAACAGCGTTTTTCGCCGAAGGGAATGTTTTGCAGGGCCTCCCAGACGGCGAGCTGGAAACCTGTACCCCGCAGGGCCAGGGGCAGATCAAACACTTTGCGCCGGCCCTCAAAGTATTCCGCAAGTTGGGATGCCGCTTTTTTTAGAAGCGGCGTTAACTGCGGCGTTCCGCCGGCGGGAGTTTCCCGGCGGTGGAAAAATACCCGGGTTAGGGAGCCCTCCTCTTCGGCAAGTCCCAGCTTGCCCACGGGGGAATCGTAAAAAAATACCTGTTCCATGGCTAGTTTCCTTCCTTTAGGATATGCAAAAAATCTTTCCGGCTTATTTCACAACCCCCAAGGCTGCGCAGATGTTCCGTGGGAACCTGGCAGTCAATAAACCGCAGACCCTGTTGAAACAGCCGGCCCGCCAGGGTTAAAAAGGCGGCCTTGGAAGCGTTGGGCTCCCGGGCAAACATGGACTCGCCGCAGAATACTCCCCGGACCAGCACCCCGTAACAGCCTCCGGCCAGTTTTCCGTTCCGCCAGCTTTCCGCAGAGTGGACGTAACCCAGATGGTGAAGCTCCGTATAACCGGCGATAATATCCTCTGTGATCCAGGTGTCCCCCTGGCCCGGGCGGGGCGCTTCGGCGCAGCCCCGGATGACGGCGGGGAAATCCCTGTTCAGGGTGATCTCAAAATCGCCCCGCTTAAGGATCCGCCGCATGGTCCGGGGAACATGGAGGGTTTCGGGGAAGATGACAAAACGAGGATCCGGCGACTGCCAGAGGATTGGATCCTCCCGGTTGTACCAGGGAAAGATTCCCTGCTCATAGGCGGAAAGAAGCATCCCCGGGGAAAGGTTTCCCCCGGTAGCGACGATGCTGCTCCGGGCTTTCAGGGGATCAGGAAAACGGTAACGCTGATTCTGGTTCAGCCGGGGAAAGCCGGGATCTGGACCGCGGCCCTTCTTCATGCCTCCGCTTCGGCTGTTTCCGCGGCTTCCGCTTTTGCCGTTTCCAGAATGAGGATACGGTATTCTCCTTCCAGATAATCCGCCCGGGCCGCCCCGCCTTCGCAGAGGGCGCCGAAGAGTACTTCGTCCACAAAAAAGGTTTTTATTTTTTCTTCCACCAGCCTGCCCGCATTTCTGGCGCCAAAATCCCGGGAATAGCCGTCCCGGGCAAGCTGATTGACGCAGGCTTCGGTAACTTCCAGCGTAATGTTCTTTTCCTCAAGCTGCCGCCTAAAGGCGTCCAGTTCCTTGTGGATGATCGAGATCATGATCTCCATGGAAAGGTGCCCAAAACGGACCACCGCATCCAGCCGGTTGCGGAATTCGGGGGTAAAGATCTTTTCCACCGCCCCATCCACGGCGCTTTCGTCGTTGACCCTGTCTCCAAAACCAATAAGGTTTTTTCCTATGTCCCTGGCTCCGGCGTTGCTGGTCATGATGAGGACAATGTTGCGGAAATCCGCCTTGCGTCCGTTGTTGTCGGTAAGGGTGGCGTAGTCCATGATCTGCAGGAGGATATTGTAGATGTCCGGATGGGCCTTTTCAATTTCGTCCAACAGTACCACCCCGTGGGGCTGTTTCCGGATCGCGTCGGTGAGGAGGCCGCCATCTTCGTAACCCACATAGCCCGGGGGGGAGCCGATCAGGCGGGAAACGGTATGTTTTTCCTGGTATTCGCTCATGTCAAAACGGTGCATGGGCACTTCGAGAATCTCCGCCAGGCTTCTGGCCAATTCAGTCTTGCCCACCCCGGTGGGCCCCACAAAAAGAAAATTCGCCACCGGTTTATTGGGAGCCCGGAAACCCGCCCTTGACCGCTTAACCGCCCTTACCACCGCGGTAAGGGCTGCGTCCTGGCCGAAGATGCGTCCCCGTAGTCCGTCTTCCAGGGTTTTTAGCTTGTCCTTTTCGGTGGTCCCCACGGACCGTTCCGGAATCCGGGCAATCCGGGAAACCACCGTTTCTATCTCCGCCATGCCTATGCCGATAAAGTCCACCGTCCCCCCCCCAACGGACTCCGCCTTGCCGGGAAGCTCCTCCGGCGAATCAGTACCGGAATGTTGTACGTGGGCGTTCTGGGCATCCTGGACGCTTTCGCTCCGGGCGGTTTCATCTCCGGCTGCTTCGTTTCCGGCTTCCCGCCGTGATTTAAAAGCTTCGATGCGGACAAAGGCTCCGGCCTCGTCGATCACATCGATAGCCTTGTCCGGGAGGCGGCGGTCTGTAATGTACTGGGCGGAAAGTTTTACCGCGCTTTCCAGAGCTTCATCGCTGTAACGGACCTGGTGGTAATCTTCGTACTTGTTTTTCAGTCCCCGGAGAATAGCCACGGCGTCTTCTTCACTGGGTTCGTTGATGTCGATTTTCTGGAAACGCCGGGAAAGGGCCCGGTCCTTGGCGAAGAATTTACTGTATTCCTCGTGGGTTGTACTGCCGATGCAGCGAAGTTTTCCCGAGCTGAGGGCGGGCTTAAGGATATTCGCCGCATCCAGGGCGTTCCCCGAAACGGCCCCGGCCCCTACCAGGGTGTGAATCTCGTCGATAAAGAGGATCGCCCGGTCTTTCTTGAGCATCTCCTCGATAACCCGCTTGACCCGCTCTTCAAAATCCCCCCGGTATTTGGTTCCCGCCACCAGCGCCCCCATGTCCAGGGAAAAGATAAGAAAATCCTTCAGCAGGGGGGGTACCTGATCCGAAGCGATGCGCTGGGCCAGGCCCTCGGTGATGGCAGTCTTACCCACCCCGGAATCCCCCACATGGACGGGATTGTTTTTGAAGCGGCGGCAGAGGACCTGCACGGTCCGGTCCAGCTCATGTTCCCTGCCAATGACCGGTTCCAGAACCCCTTCCCGGGCCAGAACAGTAAGTTCGGTGGCAAACTTTTCCAGGGCGCTCTTTTTGGCCGGAGCTTTCCGGGCTCCCGTTTCGGTCCCTTCGGTCTCAGCCTCTTCCTCCGGCCTGGCCCGTCCGCCCGGACGGCGGACCCCGGTTTCCCCGCCCTCAAGGCCGCCAGGGATTTCGGCGTCGTAGCCATGGGAAAGAGCGCTGACCAGTTCAAACCGCTTTACCCCAGCCTTGCGGAGATAGTAGGCGCAGTAGTTCCGTTCTTCGTCAAAGAGGGCTACCAAAATATCGGCCACATCCAGGATATCCTTCTGGGATGTTTGGCTCCGCATTACCGCCCGTTCAAGCACATTCTGGAAACCCACGGTCTGGGTAGGTTCGGCATTATCCGCCAGGGGAACCTTTTGCCGGAAATAGTTTTCCATGCCATTTTTAAGCTGATCCAGGTTGCCGCCGCAGGCGTTGAGTACCCCCTGGACTTCAGCAAAGGAAAGGGCCGCATACAGGATATGCTCCGGGGTCAGGTATTCGTGGTTCCTGACCTTTGCTTCGTTATAGGCCGCGTTGATGATGGCCTGTACATGACGGCTGATCTTCATAATGCCCTCCCCATGGCTTTTGCCGGATTCCTATCCTTCCCCTACAGGATACATGCCCCCGGAAAAAACCGCAAGTCTCGCCCCGGCATTTGCCCAGTGGGAGGACGGATCAACCCCCCGGGGCTACACCCGCTCCAGGATGCACTTAAGCGGAAACTCGTACTGCCGGGCCAAGGCATGGACTTGATTGGCCTTGGTCTGAGCTATGTCATAGGGATACACCCCCACCGTTCCTTTTCCCTTCTGGTGGACATCCAGCATGATCCGGGTGGCGTCTTCCCTGGCCTTGTGGAAGATCAACATCAGCACTTCCACCACAAATTCCATGACCGTATAGTTATCGTTAAGGAGTATAACCCGGTAATCCCCGGGATCCGTCAGTTTTTCCCGTTTTTTGCGGACCAGTTCCGTTCCATCTGCTCCAGGCGGCATATATACAGTGTACCATAAACAGGGTTTCCGGTAAAGCGTCGGATGGTCCTTCCGCTGGACGGAAAAACAAAAGCGGGGGCACAGGCCCAAGGAGGCGGCGTTAAGCGGCGCCGGCGATGCGTAAACCGCCCTGTTATGGGCCGCTTTTTCCGTTTTACCGTGTTTTATAAACGAATAATAACTCCCGCAATTGTATTTTGAGTTCAATCAACAACCTCGCCCTGAAGGGCGGGGTATTAACCCATAAGCGTTTACTTAGCAAAACATAGAAACACTGATAAGCTGAAGGGATGGGAAGGGAAGAAGCAGGATTTAAGCGGCTGCTGTCAGTAATGCCCGCCGGCTGGGAAGACAAGGCA
>JAITHE010000141.1 GCA_031280125.1 Treponema sp. | reverse complement strand
TATCCCTCTGCGGGAGGATCCAATGAAGGGAAGGGGACCGACAGTGATTTGTGGACGGGGGCGGAGAAGAAGAGCCGTCCGGTAACGGAGATAAGCTGGCGGGACGCTGTTGTGTGGTGCAATGCGTACAGCGAGATGAGCGGGAAGGAGCCGGTGTACTACACCGATGCCGGCTATACCACGGTGTTGAAGGCATCGACGAATGACAGCGGAACCACGACGGCGGCGGATACGGCGGTGGTGAAGAGCGGGGCCAACGGGTTCAGGCTGCCGACGGAGGCGGAGTGGGAGTATGCGGCCCGGGGGGGAAACACCGCTGCTGAGGCGTGGAGTTATACCTATGCGGGGACCAACACAGCGGGAACCGGAACGGGACAGTTAGGGGATTACGCCTGGTATGGTCCCAATGCGTATACTCCGGGGAATAGCAGTAAGGAGTACGGGGCGCATCCTGTGGGGACCAAGACGGGCAATGGGGCGGGCCTTTTTGACATGAGCGGGAACGTGTGGGAATGGTGCTGGGACTGGTATAATGGTACGGTGAGCACCACCGCGGTAACGGATCCGGTATGGGCCGGCGCTCCGGCGGGACCCGCTTCGGGTACGTACCGTGTGGGGCGGGGCGGCGGTTGGTACTACGGTGCGGTCAGCTGCGCGGTCTCGATTCGGTACTACGACACCCCGAATGGCAGGAGCATCAATCTGGGGTTCCTGGTGGTGTGCCCCTGAGTTCCGCAGTATCGCCGCGGCGCCCTGGGCGGAGGCGGGCCGTCCGGTAAGGACGGCCAAGCCGCAGGCCGGCGCCGCGGCGTTTTTCCGGCGTTACGCCCGGCTAGGGCGTAACGCCGGAACATTTTTTTGTTAAAGCAGGAAACAATACCATGCCCCTTTTAACCCAGTACCGCAGCTTTTTTATTTCCCCCTTTGGGGAAGTATCGGTAACCGATGAGCTTAACAGCTTTCTTACCTCCCACCGTATCGTCAATGTGGAAAAACGCCTCATAGACGGCGAGCGGGGTACGGGGTGGCTCTTTTTGGTAGAATTTGGCAGCGATGTCAAAAACCAAACCTCCGCCCAGCGGGTCGATTACCGGGACATCCTTACGGCCCAGGAATACGCCCTCTTCGATACGTTACGGGCCCTCCGGAAGGAACTGGCGGAAAAACAGGGCCTTCCGGTGTATGCGGTTTTTACCAACGAACACCTGGCCGGCATGGTCAAGAAAAAAGCCGCTTCCCCAAAAGATCTCGCCGCCCTGCCCGGCGTGGGCGAGGCCCGGGTTAAGCAGTACGGCGGTCAGTTCTTAAACGCCATCGCCGAATACACCCGCCGCGGCCAGGAAAGTCCGCAGGACCCAGGAGGAGCCGGTGAAACGGGCTGCCTGCCTCTTTGAGAAAATTACCGCATACCACAACATCAGGCTGGCGTTTCTTAAAACCCTCCGGGGCCAGCGAACCAGTGCCGCCGCGGTAGTGTTGTGCCAAAACGTCGACCGCACTCTTGCCGTCATACAACGGCGTTTGGCCTCCCCTCCGGTACACTGGGGCGAGTACCACCGTTTCGTTATCACCGACCCCAAAAAGCGGACCATTTCCGCGGCCCCCATCGAAGACCGCATTATCCACCACGCCATTATGAATATCCTGGAACCCGTTTTTGAACGGCCCATGATCTTTCATTCCTATGCGTGCCGGCACGGAAAGGGCATGCACGCCGCGGTGCGTTACGCCTTTGCCAGGGGCAAAGCACACCCCTGGTTTCTGAAACTGGACATCAGGGCATACTTCGATTCGATAGACCATGGGGTCTTAAAACGGCAGCTGGCACAGATACTCAAAGACAGAGCCGTCTTGGATCTCCTGGGGGGGATTATCGGGAGCTACCATACCTCCCCCGGCAGGGGCGTGCCCATAGGAAACGTAACAAGCCAGTTCTTTGCCAACCTGTATCTTTCGCCGCTGGACCACTATATTCTAGAAGAGCTCAAGCCCGCAGGCTATGTCCGCTACATGGACGATTTTGTCCTGTGGGCTTCGTCCATAAGCGAACTGCGGGGCATGCTCAACGCCGTTACTGCCTTTGTGGAACATACCCTGGGGCTTCAGATTAAACCCGCGGTACTGGGCAAAACGGCGGCGGGTCTGCCTTTTCTGGGGTTTATGATAAAAAAGAAGGGTATATACCTGCTCCGGAGGTCTAAAAAAAGAATCCGTACCCGTATGGGGGAAATACAGCAGGGTTTTGCCCGCGGGGTCCTTTCGGAAGAAAGGGCCGCCGCCCGGGTGCTAAGTGTGTATGCGGCGGTCCGCCTTGCCAGAACCCGGCGGTTCAGGGTACATTTGTGGAACGGGACCCGCTTCGGGTACGAACCGTGTGAAACGGGGCGGCAGTTGGAACAACAATGCGGACAACTGCACGGTCTCAATTCGGAACAACAACACCCCGAATAACAGGAACAACAATCTGGGGTTCCTGGTGGTGTGCCCCTGAGCCCCGCAAGCGCGTAAGCCTTTGCAAGCAAAGCGGCGTCCGCCTTGGGCCTTGCGGAACAGAGCGTGTTTCCGGCGGTATCAGGCATACCGCGAAAAACGAGTAACGCCCTTATGCTGGTACCAGGCGGCCCGTGCCGCGGGAAGGTTTAAGGGCGTTTTTACATTCCGGGAAGACGCCGGAGACGCCCGGATAACTCCGTGCCGTTTTGTCCGGGGCAAAACGGCCGCGCAATTTGGCATAGCCGAAGTGCGGGCCGGGCGCCGCGGCGTGTTTCTGGCGGGGGGCGCGTCTATTCTTTTTCTGTCCGCCGTGGTACACTGGGGAATTGGAGGAACTTGATGGCTAAAGAAAAGTATGTGTATTTTTTCGGCGAAGGAAAGGCCGAGGGAGAGGCCAAAATGAGGGATACCCTGGGGGGCAAGGGGGCTAATCTGGCGGAGATGACCAACCTGGGCATTCCCGTTCCGCCGGGTTTTACCATTTCCACCGGTGTCTGCGCCGCTTTTTATGAGAACAACAAACAGTATCCCCCCGGCCTGGAAGAAGAGGCCGCTGCCGCCCTGGGGCGTCTTGAAAGGGTGATGGGGAAACGGCTGGGCGATCCCCGCGACCCCCTGCTGGTATCGGTCCGTTCCGGCGCGCCGGTATCCATGCCGGGGATGATGGATACGATCCTTAACCTGGGAATTAACGATGAATCCGTCCAGGGGCTGGCGGAAAAAACCGGGAACCCCCGCTTTGCCTGGGACGCCTACCGGCGCTTTATCCAGATGTACGGCGACGTGGTCATGGAGGTTCCCCACGCAGATTTCGAGGCGGCCCTGGCGGCGGTGAAGAAGGCCAAGAAGGTGGAGCTTGACACGGATCTGGACGAAGGGGATCTGAAAAACCTGGTGAACGCGTACAAGGGAATCGTCCGCGGGCGCGCGGGAAAAGATTTCCCCCAAAAACCCCTGGATCAGTTGTGGGGGGCGGTGAACGCCGTCTTCGGTTCCTGGATGAACGATCGGGCCGTCAAGTACCGGCAGCTCAATGACATCCGGGGGATCCGGGGAACCGCCGTCAACGTTCAGTCCATGGTGTTCGGCAACTTCGGCGAAGATTCGGGAACCGGGGTCTGCTTTAGCCGGGATCCTTCCACGGGAAAAAACGAATTCTACGGTGAGTATTTGATGAACGCCCAGGGCGAGGATGTGGTGGCGGGGATCAGGACCCCGGAGAAGATTGCCACCCTGGCCAGAAGAAACAAACAGGTCTACGAACAACTAGTGGGGATCAAGGATAAACTGGAACGCCACTTTAAGGATATGCAGGACATGGAATTTACCGTTCAGCAGGGAAAGCTCTTTATCCTCCAGACCCGGAACGGCAAACGGGCCGGGGCCGCGGCGGTAAAGTGCGCCGTGGACATGGCGGCGGAAAAACTTATCACCCGGGAAGAAGCGGTGCTGCGGGTCAGCCCCGGCCACCTGGATCAGCTCCTCCACCCCATGATCGATCCCAAGGCTCTCAAGGGGGCGGCCCCCCTTACCCGGGGGCTTAACGCCTCCCCCGGGGCCGCGGCGGGGCGGATCGTCTTTTCCGCCGCCGATGCCGAAGCATGGCACGCCAAGGGCGAAAAGGTACTTCTGGTCCGTAAGGAAACCAGCCCCGAGGACATTGGGGGCATGGTGGTTTCCCAGGGGATTCTAACTTCCACCGGGGGCATGACCAGCCACGCGGCGGTGGTTGCCCGGGGCATGGGTACCCCCTGTGTCGCCGGCGCCAAGGGCGTTTCGGTTCAGGGCAAAAAGGTCGCGGTGGGCGCCAGGACCTACAAGGAGGGGGACTGGATCAGCATCGACGGTTCCACCGGGGATGTCTACGACGGGCGGCTCCCCCTGGTAACGCCGAAGATTTCCCAGGATATGAGCGCCTTCCTTTCCTGGTGCGACGAGATCCGCGCCGCCTCGGTCCGGGGATCCGGTCCGGGGGCCCTCCGGGGTTTTGACGTGCGAACCAATGCGGATCAGCCGGAAGACGCCAAACGGGCCTTTGAATTCGGCGCCCAGGGGGTCGGCCTCTGCCGGACCGAACACATGTTTTTCGATAAGGAAAAACTTATCCATTTTAGATCGATGATTGTCGCCGATACGGAAGAAGAACGGAAGGCGGCGCTCAAGAAGATCCTCCCCCTCCAGAAGAAGGACTTTTTTGGCATCTTCAAGGCCATGGAGGGCCGGCCGGTAACAATCAGGCTTTTGGATCCGCCCCTCCACGAATTTGTTCCCCATACCAAAGAGGAAACCGCGGAACTGGCCGCCTACCTCAAGGTAAAGCCCGCCGCCCTCCAGCCCAAGATAGACCGGCTCCACGAAGCCAATCCCATGCTGGGACACCGGGGCTGCCGTCTGGCCGTTACCTACCCGGAAATCTATGATATGCAGGTGGAGGCTATCGCCCTGGCGGCGGCGGACTGCGTAAAGCGGAAGATCCCCGTAAACCCGGAGATCATGATTCCCATTGTGGTAACCGCCCGGGAATTAAAACTCCTCAGGCCCAACGCCGAGGCCGTCCTTAAGCGGGTTTTTGAAAAGGCGCAGGTAAAACTTGACGTTAAGATCGGTACGATGATCGAGGTGCCCCGGGCGGCGATCCGGGCGGGACATATCGCCAGGTACGCGGATTTTTTCAGCTTCGGTACCAACGATCTTACCCAGATGACCTTTGCCTTTAGCCGGGACGATGTGGCCTCTTTCCTGCCGGTATACTTGGAAAAGAATGTCCTCGACGTGGACCCCTTTAAGTCCATCGACGAGGAAGGGGTGGGTTTTCTTATCCGGCACGCAACCGGCGAAGGCCGCGGGGTTAACCCTGCCCTCAAGGTGGGGATCTGCGGGGAACACGGGGGGGATCCGGCGACGATAGACTTCTGTTACCGGTCGGGGCTTTCCTATGTATCCTGTTCACCCTTCCGGGTGCCCCTGGCCCGGCTTGCCGGGGCCCAGGCGGTGATCACCCAGGGCAAAAACGCCGGTTAAAACGGTACGGTTCCGGATCCGTTTAACGGAACTGGAACCGTACCGGATACCGGTAGCGGACAGCCACATCTTCTCCGTTGGCCGAGGCGGGCCGTCCCTTGAGTCCCGCGAAGGCCCGGGCGGCGGCCTCTCCAAAGCCCCGTTCCGCCGGATCCTCCTTGAGGACGCTCACGTTCCGTACCAGCCCTTGGGCGTCCACAAAAAGTTCCAGGTATACCGTTCCTTCCACTTCGGCCCGCCGGGCCATGGAAGGGTAAACAAGTTTTTTTCTGATCTCCTCTTCTGGAAAGAAGGGAAGCTGGGACACCCTGTGCATGGGAAGGAAATCTATGGCTTCCCCCGCGCCGGGAATGTCCTGGGGGAGGACCTCCTCGGCCAGCTCCGGATTTTCCGCGCCGCTTACCGGGGAAGGAACGGGCAGAGACGGGGGCCGGACTGGCGGAGGCTCTTCCTCCCGTATATCCGCCAGCTTTATCACCCCGGCGCGTTCTTCCACGGCGCTGATCACGGTCTTGACGGTAAAGGCCGCGAAAAAGAGAAGCAGCAGGTGGAGGATCACCGCCGCCAGGATCGAAACAGCGCGGCCCGTAAAGACAGGGGCTTTACTCATTGTTTACCACAAAACTTACCACCCGGTACTGGAGCAGTTGAAGAATCTCCAGTACGCCGCTGACATCGCTAAAGGGGGTGTTTCTGTCGGCGATGATGTGCACCCTGGTATCGGGGGCGAGCCGGTACAGATCCCCCAGGGCATTTTCAATTGTTCCCAGCTCCGCCGGGATGCCGTCGAGGTACAGTCCCCCCCTGCGGTCTATCCATATCTCAAGGTTTTTTTCTGCGCTGGTCCGGCGGGCGGTTTCCGCCTCGGGATAATCGATCTTTACCTCCCTGCGATAGTTGATCAGGGAAACCAGCATGATAAAGATCAGCAGAAGAAACGCCACGTCGCTCATGGCGTTCATGGGAACCACCGGACTTTTCCGTTCCCCGCGCAGGTTCACGGCATTCCTTCCGGAGGGCTTTCCATTTTAAAGGAAAAGGAATCCACCGCGTTTTGCTGGGCCAGTTCGACGAAGGAAACCACCCTTTGCCAGGGAGTTTTTCCGTCTATGGTAAGGACCACGGCGCTGTTGGGCCGTTCCGCCAATGCCTGCCTGATTTCCGCTGCCGCTCCGGCAAGGGTCAGGGGTTGTTCCCGGAAAAAGAGACCCCCCCCCTGGTCCATGCTAAACCGGAGTATCTCTTCCCGCGGAAGGACCCTGGTTGAATTTTTTCGGGGCAGGTTCATAAGGAAACCCCGGTTTATGTTAAAACCGGCGATGACGATAAAATAGATGATTAAAAGAAAGGCCAGATCCGAAAGGGCGGAATTTTCTATCCCCCCCCCTCCGGTTCTCCGGTTAATCCGCATGACCCATTCCGCCTGCCGCCCCGGCAGAATCTTGCGGGAGCCAGGTTTCCGCCCTCCCCGGAAAATCCCCCGGGACCGGCTTAGCCAGGGCGGTGATCAGTTCCGAACAGACCTGTTCCGTTCTGACGGTAAAGCGGTCCACCACGCTGGTCAGGATATAGTGGGCCGTCATGGCAATGATCGCTATGATAAGGCCAAAGACAGTGGTGATCAGGGCTTCGTAGATCCCGTTGGCCACAATCTGGGCGTTTACTTCGGTGGCTTCGGCGATGGACCTGAAGGCCCCGATCATTCCGGAGACGGTGCCCAGAAAACCCGTTAAGGGCGCCAGGGAACCGATGGCGGTAAGAAAGTTAAACCCCGATTCCAGGGAATTGATACAGCCCCGGGCTTCGGTTTCCACCGCCTTTTCAAGCCGCCCTTCGCTGAGTTCCGTATGCCTGACCAGTGTTAGAAGGACCCTGGCGCCCATGCTTTTACCGGCCAGGGGTTCAAGAAATCCCGCGGCGGCGGAAACGTTCCTTCCCCTGATCGAATCCATCACTTTGGGGAACAGCCTGTCAATTCGCAGATCGTGGCGGCAAAGGTACAGGATCCGGTCCATGCTTATGGCGGTGGCGGCCACGGAAAAAACAAGGAGGGGCCACATGAAAACCCCGCCCATTTTAAAGAATTCCAGAAGTGAAAAAACACTGTTTCCTTCCATGCGGACCTCGCTTTATTCGCTATGGGGCCAAATACCCCGTTCCTTGGGACGCTTCAAACACCGGCGGCGGGAATCCTCATTTATTATGCGGCGGGATCCGTTCAAAGGACCATTCCCGTCCGGTTTGTTTGATAATATCATCCCATTGGTGAACAAGATAGATCCACGCCGCCGCCTCTTCCCAGTCCCGCAGCAGGGTTCCCGAATCCCGCAGGGGGCGCAGGATCTCCGGAAACAATGCCCCGGTATAATCGCTGTTCCAGCGGACTCCTTCTCCCCGGACCATCTGGGCCCCTTCGCCGTGGTAGGAGGGAGGACGCCTGCCCGGGGGGAACAGTTCAGGAAAGAGCAGAACCTTCCAGTACCGTTCAAAGGCTCTTTGACCGGCGGAACGGTTTTTCTTCTGGCCGCTTTTCGGGGAAGGGCCGGGGAGCCCCTCCGCCCGTTGGTATTCCTTCATCCATGCCGCCAGAAGGGCGATCCTTTCCCGGCGGTTCCGCAGGATCCCCAGGGCCTCTTCGCCCGAAAGCCTTGTGTCGAAGCGGCGTATGCGGCCCTGGGACATACCCGCGGCCTCAAGAAATCCTATCCTGACCACAAGATGCCCTTCTTCAGCCCTGATCGTTCCCTCCCCCAAAAGATCCAGGGTAAATTCGTTCCACCCTGAAAGGCTTGGGCTGAGGAAGGAACAGGAGATGGGCATAAGGAGGCCGCCGTTTTCCACGAAACGGAATTTCAACGCGGGCCAGGCCGAAAGGCCGAGGACCAGCCCTTCATCCCCTTCCCCAAAACGGACCCGCCGCAGGATCAGCTCCCCCTCCGCCGCCATATAGGTTTCCAGGGTTTTTTCTTCAAAGGCCGATCCGTCCAGGATCTGCCCTGATTTTTCTGCCAGAGCCGCGCATCCGCCAAGGAAAAAGATCGCCGAGGAAAAAAGAAAACGGGCCAGCCGGCCTTTGCTCCTCATTCCTTAATAACTCCATTTAAGACCGAAGGTCAAAAGGGGTATGGGCAGATCATAGCTCGCTACGCTGCTTCCGGGGGTTTCCTTTCCCGTATTGGAATCGAAATCCCTGGTTCCCTGCGGCCTATACAGAAGGGAAAGGAGGTTTTCAAAACTCAGGTAGATTTCCCTCATAACCTTTCCCTTGGGGTTGAATGTGAAAAACGAAAGCTTGATGTCCAGGGGTATAACCAGCCCGGATCTGCTGTGATCCGAATAGGCCTGTTCCCTTATGTAGGGCGGGGGAGCGCCGGCTATGCCGGGATCGGGGAACACCCCCGTCGTTTCCGGAATGGGGATGCCGCTGGCCAGGCTGAAGCGGGTGTTGATGTTGACCCCCCGGACCGGCCTGTAATTGAAGATCAAGTTCAGGGTGTGGAAACGGTGAAAACCAGGATAATACCAGCCGCCGGAATTGTTGGACCGGTCCGTACTCTGGGGATCCCGGTAACGGGCGTTAATGTAGGAATAGGAGATCCAGCCGTCCCAGTAACGGGAATCGAATTTTTTGAGCATGGCGTCAAAACCCCAGATAAGGGCCTTGCCGTCGAAGAAGTAGGTCCATAGGGGATCCGCCGCCCTTTCGTTTCTGTCAGACCGGAAGTAGGACCGGTTAAAAACATATTTAAAGTAGCCTTCAAGGGTAAAGCTGAGACCTCCGGTAAAATCAGCCTGGACTCCCCCCACGCTTGTCCAGGAACGGTTTTGGGTATCGGCCCAGGGGTCAATGCCGTTCCGGCCTTCGATGTTTTGCAAGGTGCTGTTGATTGAGGAAAAGAGGCCTGTCCCGGCATTGAGGCGGAAAGAATCCACCGGTCCCTGGTCTTCGAGGATCCCAAAATCAAAATTGATCCGGGGGTTTAGAGCCGGTATACCCCGGAGGGTAAAGTCATTTCCGGTCAAAAGAAAATGATCCCCCCGCAGTCCCAGTTCCATGCCGAAACGCCGGTTTTCCGGGATATATTCCAGGATAGCGTAGGCCGATGAAGAAAAGCCCTGGTTAACAATATCAAGACGGAAGGTCTGGGCAAGGAGGGAACTGCTAAGCCGGGTTGTCCCTTGGTCTCGTTTCCAGCGGCTGTACCGTTCTTCCGCTCCCGCCGAAAGGACAAAGCCCTTGCCCCGGGCCCAGTCCATGTCAAAGCGTCCTTGAACATTGACGGTCCTGTCGTAAAGGAATATTTTCCTCATATCTTCCGAAGAAGGGCTGACTGCGTAGTTTCTACTGTCTATGTTTCCATTCAGATCGCTCTGGAGGATTCCCGCTCCCAGCCGGGCCCGGATCAGGAGATCCTCCCGGGGGCTGTAGGCGATCCCCGAGGTAAGAAAACCGATTTTGTTGTCCCATGAAAAATCCGCCCTGTAGGAACTGGAGGCGTCGTACTGTTCGTAATGGGCGGCCACTCCGTCTCCGCCGAAAAATCCGTTCAAAGAAAAGGACAGATCCGTGGAAAACTGGTAGGAGGCCCCCAGGGCGGCGCTTCGTATGTAGGGCGCGGTGGTGATGTACCGTACTTCTTCAAAAAAGAGTTTTGCCGTTTCCACAAAGGGATCCCAGTAGGTTACTTTGCCCATGAAGGAAACGCCGCCCCCCAGGGGTCCGGTTCCCAGGGGAAAGGACAGGTTTACATTGGCGGCGCTGGTGGAAACAGCCAGATCAAGTCCCGCGGTATCCCGGGAGGGCCTTTTGGCGCTTATGTCCAGCAGACCGGAAATGGTATGGCCATAACGGGCGGAAAAAACCCCGTGGGAAAGCTGGGCACTTTCTACCATTTTTGGATCAAAAATGGAGAAGGCTCCACCCCAGTGGTAGGGGCGCTCCACATAAAAACCGTCAAATACGGCGGTTATATCCGAAGGCTCTCCGCCCCGTACCGAGGGCATGGCCATATACCCCCCCACGTAGCCCACTCCGGGAAGAAGCTTGACCGCCCGCATTACGTCTTCAACAACCCCCGTCTCCGCCTGCCGGGCAAGGTCCCTGCCGGAAACGGCCACACTCCGGCCTCCCACGGATTCACCGGTCCCCGGCCGGGAAGCCCGGATAACCAGTTCCCGTTCTTCCAGAACTCCGCCGCCGAGCTTTAGAGCGGCGGTATAGACGGAGTTTCCGGGCCGTACCGAAACCACCCCCGGCTCGTAACCGGGGTAGCTGATCCTGATCAGTACAGGCCTGTCGTCGGGCGCATAAAGCCGGACTTTGCCCTCTCCGTCGCAGGATAGTTCCGATCCGTCCCAGGAAATCACCCGGGCCCCTTCCAGGGGAATATTTAGATCCCCGTCGGTTACGGTGATGGTGATGTCCCCCCCAAACAGAGCGGCGGCGGTGAAGAGAAAACCAAAACCAAAAAAGACCGCTTTTAGGATTCCGAGGCGTGTTCTGTCCATACCTGTACCCCGTTTGATGATAGCGTATTCACCGGAAAAAGAGTAGTTAAGCGGCGGCGGGAAACTGTTGCTACACTTCCAGTCCCCGGGCTTCCAGGGCCTCCGCCGTTTCCCCTGCCAGCTTAATCATGCGTCCGGCGACCAAGGGCACGATCAGTATTGTCCGCCGCAGGGACCCGGTACAGCCCCGGGACCGGCAGGCCGTTTCCGATCCCTCCCAGAGTTCAAAAAACCGGGGGAGGAAACCCAGCATCAGGGCCAGGGCGAGACTCAGCCTTCGTCTCCGGGGAAGAGGCCGCCGCAGGAAAAATTCCAGGGGTTTTGCGGCCAGGGCTTCGCTTTTTTCCAGAAAACGCCGTATTTCCGTCATGGTGGTAACGGCGAAGAAGAGGGCGCCCGCAGCAAAGGAAAGGAGAATTCCCGCCCCAAAGCGGAGGGCCTCCCGGAGTCCGGCAGCATCCAGGGAAGGCGGAAACCGTAACGCCCGGAACAGGCCGGTACACAGGAGCATGACAGCAAGGGGCCGGGATCCGGTGAGCAGTTCTTCCGGCGGGATTCCCGCGAAAACCGCTCCGGCGAGGATCAGTATCCCCGCTGCCCCCATATAGGGAAGCCCTCCTGCGGACGAGGCGGCGGCAAGGATAAGAAGGATCAGCTTGATCCCCGGGGGGCAGCGGTGGAGGGGGGTTTTCCCCGGACGGTAAGACCATGCCGTGGGTTTTTGCACCCGGCGGGGCCGGATCGTTCCGGCCCCGCCGGAGGGGTTCAGGAAAGCCATGAACAGTCCTTCGCCGAAATGTAGGATTGCCGGGGATCCCGGACGCCGTATTCGGGCCGCAGCCGGTTCAGCACTTCCTCCGGTTTCCCCGTGTCCCGAATCCGGCCCCGGTGGAGGATCACCAGGCGATCCGCCAGGGCCAATACCTTTTCCAGTTCGTGGGTAAGGATCACCAGGGTTTTTCCCTCCTGTTTCAGATCCCGAATAATGGTTAAAACCTGAACCACCCCGGGCCAGTCCAGGTTGGCAAAGGGTTCGTCCATGATGATGATTCCACAGCCCGAAGCCAGAATCCCCGCCACCGCCAAGCGGCGCTTTTCTCCCCCCGAAAGATGCCGGGGAGGGCAGGTTCGTTTCCCCCCCAGACCCGTTTTTTCAAGCCCCTCCTGGACCCGTTCCGCGGTTTTTGCGGCGCTTAAGCCCAGGTTCACGGGACCGAAGGCCGCGTCCTCCTCCACGGTTTCCCCGACAAACTGGGTTTCGGGGTCCTGAAAAACAATACCCAGTTCCCGCCGGAATTCCCCGTGTTTTGACTTTAGTTTTTTTTCCAGATGTTCCCCTCTAAAAAGAACCGTTCCTCCGCCGGGACTCAGCAGTCCCGCGAGGATTCGCATGAGTATGGTTTTTCCCGATCCGTTGGATCCGGCTACTAGGAGACATTCGCCTTCGTAAAGGTCGAGATCAAGCCCCTCCAGGGCGGCGTTATTCGCACCGGGAAAGATCTTGTAAAGGCCCCTGACAGTAAAAAGAGGATTATCCAAGCTGATCCGCTGCGAGTCGCCGCAGCCTTGGGGCCGCCGTAACCGCTATAAAGGCCTTGGCCGCATCCCCCGGCAAAAAGGGGAAAAATCCCGCCGTTAGGGCGCCCGCCCAATTTCCGGTAAACTGTTTGAGCCAAATCAATCCGGGGACATAGATCACCAGGAAACCCAGCGCCGCCGCGAAGATGATTTTACCCCGGGGGGCGGGAACTCCGGGCTTACCGCAGGCAAGCCCCGCCGCCAGGGCGGCTAGGAAATAACCGGCGAGAAAACCACCGGTGGGGCCGGCGAAGTGGGCTATCCCCCCGGCGGCTCCGGCAAATACCGGAAACCCCAGGGCCCCTGCGGCGAGGTAGAGCGCCGCCGCCGCCGGGCCCAGGACGGGACCCAGGACAAGGCCCGCCAGGACGGTAAAGAGGTTTTGAAGCACCACGGGCACCGGGGAAAAGGGCAGGGGAACGGATACAAAGGTTCCCCCGGCGATAAGCGCCGCGAAGAGGGCCGTCAAAACGGTACCCGCCGCCGCCTTCTTTTTTTCAAAAACCGTCGATTCAGCCATGTAACCCCCTAAGGATACCCGGTCCGCAAGCCGGAATGGAGAAACGGGTTTATCCGTTACCGTAAAACAGGGTAGGTAAAAGACCGGTTTTTGTCTAGCCCTTTCCGGCGGAACGGGGAAGCCGGCGCCGGAGTATACAGGTTCCACTATGGCCCGGCTCTTCAAAGCGATTGCTCCGGCCCTGAAGGATCAAGCCCTGCCGCCGGAACCGGTCCGGGAGCAACCGTTTTATCCGTTGAATTTGGGCAAAACCGGCAGGTTTTTGACAATTTTTCATTGAACAAACTTTTTTTTTTTAGTATGATTGGGAAGAAATCAGTGGCCCAGCGAGGATTGTTTCGAAAATGCAGGATATCGGCCCCATCCACCGTACCGAATATGAGTTAAACAATGACCGATCCGTCCCGGTATTTATAGCAGAGGCTCCCGGAAGGATTCATTTTCTGGGGGAACACGGTGAGGAAGGGGCGGGACTCTGTCTTTCCGCCGGGATAAACCGCTCTGTCAGCGTAGCCCTGAGCCCTAGAAAAGACAATTCCCTCCGCTTTTTTGCCTCCGATCTGGGGGAACGGAAACGTACCACTCTGATAAATCTTAAGTACAAACGGGAAGATCGCTGGGCCAACTATATTAAACTTGCCATCCATATATTCGCGGAGCTGGGTTGTCCCGTCAAGGGTTTTAATTTTACCTTGACCGGGGATATTCCCCAGCAGGCAGGGCTGGCCTCTTCCACGGCCATTGAGGTGGCCGCCGCTTTGGCCCTGCGGGGTTTTTTCAAGGCTTCCCTGCCGGACAGGGATCTGGTGCCCGCCCTGACTCGGGGCGAGGCGGAATTCCTGGGCAGGGAAGTAAACTCCGTGGATTACCTTGCGGTCCTGAACGCCAAAAAGGACCATTTCCTTCTGGTGGACGAAGTTTCCCGGGAGGTGGTTAAGATCAAGTCCCCCTTCGGACGCTACAGGATGCTTCTTATGGATTCCCGGGTTCCCCGGGCGGGGGTGGAAGAGGAGCTTAAACAGCGGCGAGGGGATACCAGACGGGGTCTTGAACTCCTCATCAAAAAGAGGCAGGGTACGAGCTTCAGGGACTTTGAGGCGGGGGACCTTCTGGAATCCATGGGGGATTTACGCGAGGAGATCCGCCGCCGATCCCTCCACGTGGTGGAAGAAAACCGGCGGGTAAGGGAAGCGAAAACGGCCCTGGAAAACGGAGAACTGGCGGAATTTTCCAGGCTAATCTACCATTCCCACGAAAGCCTCCGGGATCTGTACGAAGTTTCCTGTCCTGAAATTGACTGGCTGGTCAAGCGGGCCCAGGAAACGGAGGGGGTAGTCGCCTCCAGAATGACCGGCGCCGGTTTTGGGGGCTGTACCTATACGATCCTTCGGGAAAACGTTCTGGAAGAGTACCGTAAACGGCTGGAAGATTACGAGCGGATCTTTGGGTTTCGCCCCCTGGTGTACGATTTCCGCCTGGCACCGGGGGCCCGGCTGACCGTCAGGGGATGACCGTGGCGATCCATGAATCCCTAGAAGAAGGAATCAGGCTGTTCCGGATCAAGCGCTGGGACAAGGCTCTGGAGGAATTCCTTAAGGTTGATACTGGTTCCTTCGAACCGGAGGACAATATCGAACTGGCCTACTACATGGGGCTCTGTTATACCAAGCTGGAACGCTACGACGACGCTCTGCTCTACCTGGAACAGGTGGTTACCGCCGCGCCGGATCCCCTCCGGGTATACCAGTGCCGCATGACCCTGGCCTATATCTATGTGATTACCAGCCGTTCCAAGCTGGCCGAATTTGAACTGGGCAGGCTGGTCAAGGGCGGCTTTGAATCAGTCCAGATCTACACTACCCTGGCCTATGCCGCCTGGTCCCAGCATCAATATCAAAAAGCGGTGGACTACTACCAGAAGGCCCTGGACATGGATCAGGACAACGCCACCGCCCTGAACGGTTTGGGCTATATCCTGGCCGATTCGGACATAGATATCCCCCGGGGCATAAAGCTCTGCCGCCGGGCGGTGGAAAGAAAACCCCAGAACGCCGCCTATCTAGATTCCCTGGGTTGGGCCTACTTTAAAAACGGCAACGCCGCCGAAGCCAGATCGTGGCTGCGGAAGGCCTTTGATCTGGGGTCCCATCAACAGGAAATAAAGCGGCACATGAAAATCGTAGTGGAAGACGGCCGGCCATGAAGAAACGGCGGAGGGCTCTGGCACGATCCGGGTGGTTTGCGCCCGTTGTCTGCCTCCTGTTTTTTTTAGGGAGGGCTCTTTGGGCCCAGGACGGGACAGACAGGAGCCCCAATTATCTGCGCCAGAGAAATACCGGGGCGGCCCTGAACGATACGATTAGCGCCCAGAATGAATTCCGCGTTGGGGTTCAGGCATATTACCGCTATGCCTTTAACGAAGCAATCGGCGCCTTTGAAAGGGCCAATTCCTTCCGCCCCGGAGAATCCCTGATCCTCGACTGGCTGGGCCGGACCTACTACCGTTCCGGCTTTGAAGAAACCGCCATACGCCAGTGGAGTTTCGCGGCGGAAAGCGCCGAATCCTCGTCGGAGGAGATCCTCCTCCGCAGCCGCATGGAAACGGTCAGGAACCGCCGCAGCCTGCTTCCCTTACTGGAGGAAGACCGCTATATCGAAACGGGCCGTTACCCTGGCAGGACGGCGGCGGCGGTTTACTTCCGCCAGCCCACGTCGGTACTGCCCCTGGAGGACGGTACCGCTTGGGTGGCGGCCTACGGCAGCAACGAATTGATCCGTGTGGACGTTAACGGCCTTATCCGCCAGAGGGTCAGGGGTCCCATTAATGGCTTTGACCGTCCCTACGACATTGCGCGGGCCCCCGACGGCAGGCTCTACGTTTCCGAATACCGGGGCGGCAGGGTCAGCGTCCTCGACGCTTCAGGGCGCTGGCTTTCCTATGTGGGGGGCCGGGGGATCAAGGAAGGAATGTTCGTGGGTCCCCAGAACCTGGCGGTGGATGCCGACGGATACCTCTACGTGGTGGACTACGGGAACCGGCGGATTTCCAAATTCGACCCCGAAGGAAACTATCTCTTTTCCTTTGGAAAAAAAAACCTGGAATTCAAGGGGTTCCTTTCCCCCACGGGGATCGCGTGCATGGACGAGCGGGTCTTTGCGGCCGACGGAGTGTACCGGGAGATCCATGTTTTTGACCGGAACGGCGGTTATCTGGGACCCCTGGCGGCGGAAGGGCTGGAGGGCCCGGAAAGTATACGGATAGTCCGGGGCCAGCTTCTGGTGGCGGATACCAGCAGGGTCGTCCTTATTGATCCCGATTCGGCCATTGTGCGGGAACTGGGAATCATGGGGGGGGACAAGGTACGGATCATCTGTGCCGGAGCGGACAGTAACGGCAGTATCCTCGCCGCCAATTTTGGGGGCGATGAAGTGGCGGTACTTACCGCCGCGGACGACATGGCCTCCGGATTTTTTGTGCAGATAGACCGGGTAGTGGCGGATGACTTTCCCCAGGTAACGGTGGAACTCAGCGTCCAGGACCGCCGCCGCCGGCCTATTATGGGTCTCGATCAGCGGAATTTTGTTCTTACGGAAAATAACCGTCCCGCGGCGCGGCAAACATTTCTGGGAGCCGCCTCCCTGTCGGGGCGGTACGATATTTCCGTGCTGGTGGAACGTTCCGGGCTTACCTCGGATCTGCGGGACGAACTGGCGGCGGCCCTGCGGGACACGGCGGGGGTTCCCGGGGGTCCCCGGATTGTGTCCCTGGTTTCCGCCGGAGAAACCCCCGTGAGGGAACGGCTTGGGGCGGGATCTTCCGCCCTGGCCGCCGCAGCCCGGGGGGGAAACTACAGCCCCCGGTGGCGCTTTGACAGCGGTCTTAGGCTTGCCGCTTCAGACCTCCTGGCGGGTGAAAAAAAACGGGCCCTGGTGTTTGTTACCTCGGGGGCTTTGGGGGAACTGGCCTTTGAACAGTACAGCCTTTCGGAGATCGCCGCCTACCTGGCCAACAACGGCATAGCCTTTTACGCCGTAATTGTGGGCGGCGGCCCTGCGGGGGAGGAGATCCTGTACCTTTGCGAAGAAACCGGCGGCGCGGCGGTGGATCTCTACCGGCCTGCCGGGATAGGGCCGGTGATCCGCTCCGTCGGTGAAAAGGGCTCAGGGTCCTATGCCCTCAGTTATACGTCCTTCCTGGAAACCAACTTCGGCAGGGACTATCTGCCCGTGGAGGTGGAGGTATACCTACAGGAGAGATCCGGCCGGGACCGGACAGGCTACTTCGCTCCCCTCCAGTAATTAGTAATTGTTCATCGAAGGCATCGCCTTACATGCCGGCGCGGCGGCTGCATCCACCGGGGACCGTGGGGTATAGTAACCGCACTTTGTTAGTTCCGCCTCCTCCACCGCTTTGTAGAGGAGACCTGTCCGGTCCGGTCCGCCGGGGTTTGTCAGTTCCAGGGCGGCGTAGAGGGCGGCGGCTTCTCCGGTGTTTCCTCTAAGTACCGGATGGGGCGGGCTAAAGAGGACGCAGCAATCGGGGTAAGGGAGGATCGACGTGTCGTAGGTTCCAAAGTCTTTGGCCATGGTGATGATTCCTTCCTTGTCCGTGCCAACGAGGGGTCTAAGAATGGGAAGACCGGCGCGGCTTTCGGCGCAGGCCAGATTTTCTATGGTCTGGCTCGCCACCTGGGACAGGCTCTCCCCGGTGATCAGGCATTTCGCCCCACAGCGCCGGGCCAGGATCGTGGCCGCCTCCATCATGGCCATGCGGAGCAATACCGTAGCCCATTCCCCGGGGGCCTCTTCCCTGATCCGCCGCTGAACTCTGGTAAAGTTGACGGTATAAAGACGGATCCCCATGGCGTAGGATCCGGTGATTTCTGCCAGCCGCCGTACCTTTTCCAGGGCCTCTGTTGAAGTATAGGGGGGGGTATGAAAGTATACCGCATCCAGTCCCATGCCCCGGCCCGCCATAAGGCAGCCCGCCACGGGGGAATCGATCCCCCCGGAGAGGAGCAGGAATCCCCGGCCTGCGCTTCCCACCGGCAGTCCCCGGCGGCCCTTGTTCCCTAGGCTGTAGATCCACGCCCTTTCCCGGATTTCAACGGAAATGATTCCCCCGGGGTTGTGGACATCCACCTTCAGTTCCGGTACGGCCCGGCAGACGGCGTCTCCGGCGGCGCGGCAGATGTCGTAGGAAGAAAGGGGAAAGCTCTTGTCGGGCCGCCGGGCTTCCACCTTGAAGGACCGGATCCCCCCGTCCCTCAGCCGCTTTCCTTCTTCTACGCAGGCGGCCAGCACCGCTTCGGCGGTTTTTCCGGTTCCCCGGGCCCGGGCCCAGCCGGAAATACCCATAAGGCAGGAAAGGACATTCTCCACCGCCTCCGCCCTTTCCGCGCCGCAGCGGATGTAAAAGCGTCCGGGATGGCGGGTAAGCTGGGCTTCGGGGGCGCGGGCGTGGAGCATGGCCAGGAGATTCCGGCGCAGTATCCGCTCAAAGCCTTCGCGGTTTCCCCCCTTAAGGACCAATTCTCCCAGTTTAACCAGGTAGGTAACAGAAAACGGGGATACACCCTCCGGCGGCTGTCCGGTGTCCGGCCTGTGGCGGCTGGTTTGTGGATTGGGGGACGAGGCCCTTTCCGGCGGAGATTTCCCGGAACCGGCTTCCGGATTCATCGTTTCCTCTCCGGGCATGATCTGGTTGTACTGTACCATGCCAAGGGATAGAAGGCAAGGCCGCGCATTGCCTCATGAAAAATGTTACCGAAAAAGGTAAATGCCTCATATTGAAAATGTTACCCACATTATAGTAAGGACGCCTCCTGGAGGGTGTCCGAATGGGGTTAACAATGCGT
>JAITHE010000116.1 GCA_031280125.1 Treponema sp. | reverse complement strand
GCCCAGGCAAGCCAGTTGGCAAAGTAAAAGTTGGTCCACCACTGCCCCCACATATCGATCCCCTCTCCCCCGGTGTAGGCGGCGGCCCCGGTGATAAGGGAACGCTGAAAAAAGGTGCTGAAATACTCGCCCAAACCTTCGCTGCCCAACTGGAGAATATACGTCGTGGGCCCGAACAAAAACACGAATAGGGTGATAACGATTAATGCCTTGGTATTGATATCCGAAAGAAAACGGATGCCCTTCATAAGGCCGGTCCCGGCGGAGATGATAAAGACAGCCACGATAACCGCGCCGATGATCCAGTAGGTAAGGGCGTTGTTCGGTATGCCGTACTGATAACTTAAACCCCCGGTGAGGCTCAAGATGCCGGTTCCCAAAGAAGCGGCCATCCCCAGGATCAGCGCGTAGAGACAAACCGCATCGATAACCTCGCCTGGTTTTCCGGCGGCCCTGTCGCCGATGACGGGAACCAGAGCCGAACCCAGGGAAAAGGGTTTCCGCATATTGTAAAAGGCGAAGGCGAACATCAGGGCCGGCAGGGTATAGATCGCGTAGGGGGTAAAGGTCCAGTGCATAAACATAGAGGACATGGCAAACCGGACCGCCCCGGGCGAGCCCGCTTCAATGCCGAATCCCCGGGGAGGGCCGGTAAAGTGATACAGCGGTTCCGCAGTCCCCCAAAAGAGGATGCCGATGGCAATGGTGGTACAAAGGGTGATGGCGAACCAGTTAAAGTCCGACATGACGGGGACCGCGTCCTGGCCGCCGATCTTTACCTTTGCCAGGGGTGAAAAGAATACGATGATGATCCCAGCGAGGAAGCAGAGGGAGCCCAACGAAAAGAGCCAGCCGAACTTATCCAGCAGCCAGTTATTGGCGGCGGCGGCCATAGCGGAAAATCCCGTGTTGTCAATCAGGCTGTACATCAGGGCGGCTATGGTAAGAAGGGCGGGGGGAATGAAAACAACAGGTCTAATACCTTTCATACACAAAAACCTCCACAAAAAAAGTCCTGAGGGGATCCGCTTGTTTATATGACTTACAAAGCGGCCTCCCTGAGCTTTTTCGTTTTCCCTCGGAAAACGTTCTTTATAGGGCGCCGAATCGGGGCGCCTAAGTCTGGGACCATTTGGTAATAACCCCTTCTTTGTTCTGGTCCGAGTTCAATACCTCGTAGGTTTTTTTGAGAACCTCGTCGGTATAGAAAGGAATCCGTTTGTACGCCTGCCGGTTGAGGCGTTCATAGACATCCACATTTTTTGGTATGGGATAGAAGGTATCCCGGACCCGGACCATCCTTTGTACCGCTTCTTCATAGCTCTTGTAGGAACCCGCCGCCACGGCGGTATTGATCGCCGCCCCCAGACTCGCGGAACCGTTAATTTCATTCCGCTTGGCCGGCAGGTTAAAAACATCGGCAAAAATCTGCATAAAGAGATCGCTGTTGGAGCCGCCCCCGGTGATGATTATCCCCGAAAGCGTTTTGTGTAACTCCTGGCACATGGCGTCAAAGTTGTTTTTGAGGGTGTAGGCGATCCCTTCCAGAATGGAACGGTACATAGAGGCAAAGTTCATGTGGGCGTTAAAGCCAATCATGATCCCCCGTTTAAACGGTTCCCAGGGATTGGCGAGCCAGTCCAGCACCGTCATAAGACCGTCGCTTCCCGGCGGAACTTTTTCCGCTTCCCGGTTGAGGTAGTCCTCGGTGGAAAGGCCCAGTTCCTTTGCTCTTTGAACGGGGCTGTCTCCCAGCAGTTCCCGGAACCAGCTTACGGTCCACATGCCCCGCCTGATTCCATACCCTTCGTAGATCAGCTTATGGGGAATGGAAGACATCAATGGCCAGAAGGCCACGGGATTTTGGGGAACCTCCCCTCCCATGATCATCAGGGCAATATAGGTTCCCAAAGAAATAACTCCGTCGCTCTCGTCCAGGAGCCCCGCCCCCAAAGCCTCCACCGGTTTGTCGCTGGTGGCGCTTATCACCGGGAGCCCTTCGGGAAACCCCGTGGCCCTAAAGGCCGCCTCCGTGATTGAACCTGCCTGGCTTCCCGGAAGCATCATGTTAAAAAGCATTTCCCGGGGTATCTGAAATTGCTTGAACTCCTCCGGCTTGTCGCTCCATTTCCAAGTGTAAAAATCAACCGGCCACTGACCAAAATAATTGGCAATATTGTCGTTCCATGTACCGGTAAGCCGGTGTATCAAATACCCCGCGGTGGAAGTAACATAGGCCACGTCCTTGTTGGCATGTTCGTATGGCCTGGCAACCCGGGCATCCTGCCAGCTTATGACCGGAGCGGCCAGGGTTCCGTCCGCTTTCATCAGCACCCGGCAGCAGCGGATAGAACCAACGCCGATACCGATAATGTCTTTTACATCTCCCTGAAAGGTCTTCATGAGCTTTTGGGCCGCGGCGCACAGCGAATCCCACAGATCATCGCCGGGATGTTCCACAATATCGCCCGGCGCCAGATACATGGGTTTGAGGTTTTCCTTCCCCTCGCAGATTGCGTTGCCCTCCAGATCGTACATAACGATTTTGGTACTCTGACTCCCGCCGTCAATGCCGATAATGTATTT
>JAITHE010000167.1 GCA_031280125.1 Treponema sp. | reverse complement strand
CTCTACCATACGATACGGCAGCTTCCCAAAACGGATCTGGTGGACTGTGAAGTGGTGCAGCTCATGGGCGGCCTGGGCGCGTCGGCCCTGTTTTATGACGGATCGGAGCTGGCCCGGATCCTGGCGGAAAAACTTAACGGCCGCTTTTTCCCCTTTCTGTCGCCGGTCATCGTCAAAACCAGCGAACTGCGCCAAGCCCTGATTGCCGAACAGGGAATCAGGGAAACCATGGAAAAAACAAAACATCTGGATCTTGCCCTGGTGGGCTTAAGTTCCGATCTGCCGGATGAAAGCGCCTTGGTGAGGGCCGGTTTTTTGTCTCTGGAAGAAGCCGAAAACGTCTACGACAACGGTTCCTGCGGACACCTCTGCGGCTACCACTACAACAATGAAGGAAAATTTATGGACATTCCGATCAATAACCGGGTCGTCGGCATAGACCCTGCATCGTTCCTTTTGGTGGCCCGGCGCATAGGCGTGGCCTGCGGCCGCCGGAAATCCAGGGCTATCCACGCGGCCCTCAAGGGAGGTCTTGTGACGGATCTCTTTACCGACGAGCTGACGGCCCTGCAGATTATCAGTTTTGGCGGCGAGGGATTGTGATAATGAAACAGGTCCTGGCGGCCCCTTCTATTCTTGCCGCGGATTTCGGGCGGCTTGCCGAAGCGGTACAATCCGTTGAACAGGCCGGGGCGGACTGGATCCACGTGGACGTGATGGACGGCCGCTTTGTGCCCAATTTGACCTTCGGCCCCAAAACCGTGGCGGATCTCCGTCCGGTCAGCGCCCTGCCCCTGGACTGCCACCTCATGGTAGAAAACCCCCAGGATCATATTGAGTCCTTTGCCAAAGCCGGAGCGGATTACTTTACCTTCCACATCGAGGCGGCGGTCCATTCCAACCGGGTTATTCAGAATATCAGGGCCGCGGGGATGAAGCCGGGTATATCCCTGGTGCCCGGAACACCAGTGCATTTTCTGGACGAGATTTTGGCGGAAGTGGATTTGGTTTTGGTCATGCTGGTCAATCCGGGATTCGGAGGACAGCACATGCTTCCTTCCTGTCTGGAAAAACTTGTTACCCTGGCGTCCATCCGGGAAGAGCAGGGACTTCGGTACCGTATTTCCGTGGACGGCGGAATAAACGCCGAAAACGCCCGCCGGGCGATAGAAAAAGGGGCCGACGTGATTGTGGCGGGCAGCGCTTTTTTTGAAGCGAAAGACAAGGCAACGGCGGTACGGAACTTCAGGGGACGGTAAAATCCCGGCTCCCACGGGGAGAATCCTTGATGTACCCCTAACCCGGCGGGCGGGCGGGCATGTCTTTTTTTTCCAAACTGTTCCGTATTTCCGCCGCCAGGTAAAAAGATCCGCAGCAGAGGACCGGCAGGGAATTTTCCCTTCCGGCCCGGAGAGCCTCCGCTAGGGCCGCCGTCGGATCGGGAACAAGCACAACGGTCTTTAACCCAGGACCCTCCATTTCAGACGCCGCCTTAAACGTCCTATAGACGGCTTCCGGGCGGGCAGCCCTGAAATTTCCCGTACCGGTGATGACGCAGCGGGAAAAACGGCGGACCAGGACGGCTGCCATGGCGGCGGCGTCTTTATCCGCGGCGCAGCCGAAAAGAAGGATCCCCCCTTCGCCGTAGAGGCTGCAGAAGGTTTCGGCGCATAACCCGGCGCTTTTTGCCGTATGGGCGCCGTCAATCACCAGGGCCGGTTCTGACGGGCCGCCGCGGAAACGTTCAAAGCGGGCGGGGAGGGAAAAAGACGTCAGGCCCCGCCGAAGCGCCGCCTTGCCTGAAGGATTGGCAGGATCAAGCGCTTTGGAGACGGCGAAGCCTGTTTTAGCGGCGGTCCTGATCGCCAGGACCGCCAGGGCGGCGTTTTGCGCCTGAACCCGGCCTGGTACGGAAAGAGAAAGCGGCAGTCCCAGAAACGCCGGCGCCGAGGAAATATCCCGCAGGATAAAATCCGTTCCTTCAGGATGTATACGAATATCCTCTGCAGCATAACAATCCGGCAGATAAAAAAAAGGGCTCCCCCTTTCTTTCGCCGTCCGGCACAGCACAGAGCGAACCTCAGGAACCTGTTCGGAAGAAACCAGGGGTCTGCCGTTTTTCAGGATTCCCGCCTTTTCCCGGGCAATTCCCTCAAGGCTGTTCCCCAAATATGCGGTATGTTCCTTTTCTATGGGGGTGATCACCGAAACCAGGCTTTCCATGATATTGGTGGCGTCGAGCCTTCCTCCAAGGCCGGTCTCGACAATCATCATGGTGGAACGGGCAAGGCGCGCGCAGAGAAAAAAGTACAGCGTACAAAGTTCAAAAAAAGTTGCCCCCCCCGGTACACTGCCGCCCTTTGATTTCCCGGCGGCAGCGTAGCGGTTACGGTATTTGTCGTGGATCTCATGCAGTTCTCTTCCCGCGGCCAGATACAGTGCTTCTGAAAAAAATCCCCCGCCGCCGCTTATCCGTTCACGCCAATCGCTTACGTGGGGGGATAGGTAGCGGGCTGTTTTTTCCCCCGCCGCTTCCAGAATGGCGCAGATCATCGCCGTAACCGAACCCTTGCCTTTGGAACCGGCAATGTGTATGGCCGGGGCGGATCTTTCGGGATGATCCGCCAGTCCGGCAAGAATACGCATGCGTTCAAGCTTAAAATGTTCCGCCGTTGCCGCAGGAGGACTTCCCGAGCCCTGTTCCAGATTGATAAAGCCGCAAAGCCAGGAATAAACGTCTCCGGAGTTTCTGAACATACCACGATTATTGAAAAAAACCCCGGTATGGTCTACCATAGGAATGGATGCGGTTTCCCTGGGGGGATTTGCGCCGCGGGAGGGCGGTTTGTGTATGGATTTGGCAAAGATCCTTGAACGGCGGGGAAAGGCATACTTTATCGGCATCAAGGGAACGGGTATGTGCGCCCTGGCGGAACTGTTTCATCATGCCGGCCTTTCCGTTTCAGGTTCCGACCGTTCCGAAGTTTTTTATACCGACGGTATCCTGAAAGAAATGGGCATTCCCTTCCATGAAACTTTTGATCCCGCCCACGTGCCTCCCGGCGCCGACCTGGCAATCCACTCCGCAGCCTACCATGGGGAAAGTAATCCTGAAATGGCCGAGGCCCGGCGGCGGGGAATTCCCCTGGTAAAGTACGCCGACGCCCTGGGGGCCTATTCGGCCCTCTTTGATTCTTCAGGCATTGCTGGAGTCCACGGTAAAACCACCACCACCGCCATGACCGGCGTTCTTTTTAGGGCGCTGGCGCTGCCCGCCCGGATACTGGCCGGCAGCGCCGTGGAGGCCTTCGGCGGCCGTTCCACCCTGATCCTGGGGGAAAAATACCTGGCCGCCGAGACCTGCGAATACCGCCGGCATTTTCTCTCCTTCTGTCCCCGGCGCATCGTTCTTACCGGCGTGGAAAGCGATCACCAGGACTGTTTTCCCCATTACGAAGATATTCGGGACGCCTTTGCCGAATATACGCTGCTCCTCCCTCCGGGCGGATCCCTCATTTACTGCGCCGACGATCCGGGGGCCCGGGAAGTCGCCGGCCTAACAAAACAAAAGCGCCCCGATCTTGCCTTTGTTCCCTATGGTTTTGAAGCGGAGGGCCCTTACCGGATTACGGATTACTCAGTGAAAGATGAAAGGGCGTGCTTTCGCCTGGCGGGTCTTTCGCCTCCGGGGGACGGGGTCTTTGTCCTGCGTATTCCCGGAAGACATTCGGCGCTTAACGCCGCCGCCGCCCTGGCCCTGGCGGGCCTTCTGGTCAGGGAAGAATTCGGTTCCTGGACCGGGGAACACAGCCGGGCGGCGGTCCGGGCGCTGGAAGAATTTACCGGATCCCGGCGCAGATCCGAAATAACCGGAGAAGCCGGGGGCATTCTTTTTATGGATGACTACGGACATCATCCTACGGCGCTGCGCTCGACCCTGATGGGCCTTAAGGAATTTTATCCCCGGCGCCGGCTTGTGGTAAGTTTTATGAGCCACACATATACCCGGACCGCGGCGCTCCTGGAGGATTTTGCCGAATCCCTCCTTCCAGCGGATCTGGTATTCCTCCATAAAATTTATGCCTCCGCTAGGGAGCAGTACCCGGGGGGGGTTAACGGCCGCAGGCTTTACGAAAAAACCCTTGAAATCTTTGAGCGGGAAAAGAAAGAGGGCGGGGTTTTTTATGTTGATGAACCGGAAGAGGCAGCGGAATCATTGAAGGGCCTGCTGCGGGAGGGGGACCTTTTTATCACCATGGGGGCGGGGGATAACTGGAAACTTGGAAAAAAACTGCTGGCCGAATACGGCGCGCCGCCTAAAGGAAGAGATCCATGAAGAGCATGACCGGTTACGGCTGGGCTGAACAGCAGGACAGGGAAGCGTTTGTTTCGGTGGAGATCAAGGGCTATAACAACCGGTTTCTTGATCTGGTGGTGAATCTTCCTTCTTTTCTTTCATCCCTGGAAATCCCTGTCCGGAATTATCTAGGCGAACGCTGCCGCCGGGGACGGATCGAGGTATCCCTTCGTTACCGGGAAGTGGATGCCCCGGTGAATGTTTCCCTGAACCGGGCGGCGGCCCGGGCCTGCTGGCGGGCGGCGGCGGAAACCGCCGAACTTCTGGGGATAAGAGAATCCCCCCGGCTTGAGATGATCCTGGCCATGGAGGGGGTGCTGGAAACGGACCGGCGGAGCAGCCCGCAAAGAGCGCTGGAACGGATCATGCCCCTCCTGGAAAGGGCGGCGGCGGATTTTGAAAGAGACCGCCTCAGGGAGGGGGAACATACCCGCGGGGACATCCTCTCCCATTTGGCGGAACTTGAAGAGTCCCGGAGAAATATCGCGTCCCGTGCCGGGGAGATGGAGGAGATCCTGAAGGAAAACGTCAGGAGCCGTTTTGCTGAAATTGCGGGCGGCGGTGTTGATGAAAACCGGGTTTATGCGGAGACAGCGGCGCTTTTGGTAAAGTACACGATTTCCGAGGAGCTTGTCCGCATGGAGGCCCATTTTGGGGAATTCCGCGCCGAGGCGGAACGGAATCTCAGTCCGGGAAAAAAACTTGATTTCCTTTGCCAGGAAATTAACCGGGAAATCAACACCATCGGATCCAAGGCGCTTGTGCTTGAAGTGAGCAGGGAAGTGGTGGTCATGAAGGAGGCCCTGGAAAATATCAGGGAACAGCTGAGAAATGTGGAGTAGTGGAACGCGGGAAAGCCTGGAGGCGGTCGGGGAGCGGACATGGATAAAAAACTAAAAATAGCCGTTTCCGGCAAAAGCGGCTGCGGCAATACCACCGTCAGCCGTATTGTGGCGGAAAAACTCCATCTGGCCTTTATTAACTTTACCTTCCGCAGCCTGGCGGCTGAAAAACATATAAGCCTTAAGGAAGTGCTTGACAGGGCGGCAAAGGATGACTGGTGGGACAGGGAAGTGGACATCCGCCAGCTTGCCTTGGCAAGGCAGGCGGAGGGCTGCGTATTGGGTTCCCGGCTGGCGATCTGGATGCTGGAGGAGGCGGATCTTAAGGTGTACCTCCGGGCAAGGCCTGAAACCAGGGCGGCCAGGATCGTAAAACGGGAAGGGGGAGACTCCGGGGAAACGACAGCCTTTACCCTGGAACGGGACAGGCAGGACAGGGAACGGTACATCAAACTCTACGGTATCGATAATGATGATTACGGCTTTGCCGGTTTGATCCTTGACACCGACTCCATGGATCCGGAAGAAATTGCCCATGCTATTATCCGAAAAGCAAATCAGCGAATTTAGAAAAATAATCCTGGACTATTACGGCGCCTTTGGCCGTTCCTTTCCCTGGCGCGGCGGATCCGGAGGGCCCCCCGATCCCTGGGGGGTGCTGGTGTCGGAGTTTATGCTCCAGCAGACCCAGACCGGCCGGGTAATTTCTTACTGGGAACGGTGGATGAAAAAATGGCCCCGCCCCAGAGATTTGGCAGCGGCTCCCCTGGAAGAGATCCTTCGGGAATGGAGCGGCCTGGGATATAACCGGCGGGCGAAAAACCTTCGGGAATGTGCCAGGATAATCACGGAACGCTGGGACGGCATGATTCCCCGCACGCCGGAGGATCTTCTTGCCCTGCCCGGCGTCGGTCCCTATACCGCCGGCGCGGCGGTCTGTTTTGCCTGGAACCGCCCCGGACTGTTTATTGAAACTAATATTCGATCGGTGCTGATACATTTCTTTTTTCAGGGCAAAAGCGGAATCCGGGACGAAGAACTCCTTCCCATCCTGTCCCAAACCCTGGACGCCTCTAATCCCAGGGTGTGGTATTGGGCGTTGATGGATTACGGGGTGGAGCTCAAAAAACTGACCGAAAACCCCGCCCAGAAAAGCGCTGTCTATGTCAGGCAAAGTCCCTTTGAAGGTTCCCTCCGGCAAATCCGGGGGGAGATTATCAGAACCCTCTCCCAAGAGGGAGCGCAGAGGGCCTCCGTTCTTAGGAAGAAAATACAGAGGAACCTGGCGGACATGAAGAAAGAGGACTATGACAGGGCCATGGAGGCGCTGGAAAAAGAAATGATGGTGGCCGAGGAAGGAGGGCTGTACCGGATTGGATGAACGCGCCCGCCCTGGGATCCGGCGGCGGCGTTGTGGGGCTTGTTCGATAACCCTACTGTCCGCTGAAAAGAACGGTAAAGGTTTTAAAGATTATTTTAATGTCCAGCCAAATGGACCACTTGTCTATGTATTCGGTGTCCAGTTTTACAATATCCTCAAAATCAAAAACCCTGTTTCGTCCGGATACCTGCCAAAGGCCGGTTAGTCCCGGCTGTATGCTAAGCCGCCTCCGGTGCTGTTTTTCATAGGTCTCAAATTCTTCCACCGTCGGCGGCCTTGTGCCCACAAGGCTCATATCCCCCTTGAGGATGTTTATAAATTGAGGAATCTCGTCGATGCTGGTTCTGCGGAGGAATTTTCCCAGGGGGGTTATTCTGGGATCATCCTTTAATTTGAAGATGTGCCCCCTCATTTCATTGTGGGCAAGAAATTCCTTCTTGCGCTTTTCCGCACCGGCATACATGGTCCTGAATTTGTAGAGCCGGAATTCCCGTCCGTTCTTTCCCTTCCGGCTCTGGGTAAACAGTACCGGCCCCGGGGAAGTGATTTTTATAAGAGGCGCCATAAAAATATACACCAGGGCAAAAAGGACACAGCCGGTGAATCCGCCCATCAGATCCATTACCCGTTTTGCGAAACGCTGGACGGGACTGTAGTCATAACTCTGAAAGGTTAAAATATTAAAGGAACCAATTTTGTCTATTTCCGTTTTGGGGTAGGAAATTTCCGAAGTATCGAGGGTAAAGTTGACCATAATTCCCAGGCGCCGGCATTCGTTGATGAGCGGGGATGCCAGGGTAAGGTTGGGGCTATGAAACACCAGAAGGACTTCGTCTATCACATTGTTCATGATATATTTGATAATAGCGCCGCTTAAGTTCTGCCAGTCCCTGTTGCTTAAAACCAGGTTGGCCCTGAAAATAAAATCCGGGTTTATGTCCGCGTCGATGAGCAGTTCCGGCATGGATTTGTGGACGGCCATGAACTGGGAAACCATGTTTTTGTTTCCCGCTATGAGCACCTTCCTATGATACTTTTTATTCCGCCGTATGCTGGTAAAAAAGAGAAACAGCAGAAACCTGAAGGCCGTGAGGAAAAAAAGGTTGATGATGCTGAAAAAAAGCAGAAAGGTACGGCTGATTTCCCGCTCCCTAAAAAAGAACAGGGGTATGGAAAGAACGGCAAGGCCAAAAATTTCCACCAGCACCAGTTTGGGGAAAGTCATGCTCCGGGAAAGGGATTCCAATCCCCCGGTCAGGGAATAGCAGTTCATTCCCTTAAGAAGGACCAGCCAGATGATCATAACCCAGAGCATAAAGGGGAAGTAATAGGAAAAATCGGTCAGGTTTTCCATCCCGAAACGGTGGAGCTGTTCCCGGAGGAAATAGGTTATCAGAAAGGCCGCCAGAATTACCAGGCCGTCCAAAACCATGAGAATGTCGGTTACAAAAGCCCGGCGGCGCCTGTTCACCCTTTTTGCCTCCAAGGAAGTTCCGTCACGGAATTGACAGGGTTATTTTTTTTTTCTTTAATAAAACAATGACAGTTGTTCATGTGGTTGAGCCCTTTGCTTCCGGGGTTACAACGGCCATAATAAATATAGTACAGGAACTGAAAAAAGTAAACCATATTGTCGTACACGGTTCGCGCAGCTGGGTGGACAGCGGGGACAAGGTAAAGGATAAATTTCCTCCCGGGACCAGGTTTGTGTCATGGAAATACGCGGAAAGGGAAATTAGCCCCATAAGGGATGCGCTTGCCCTGGGTTTCCTCCTGGCGATTTTGAAAAAACTGAATGCTCCGGATCTGATTGTTCATCTCCATTCTTCAAAGGCCGGTTTTCTGGGCCGCCTGGCTTGTCTGCTGGCGGGGATCCGGCGGGTCATCTATACGCCCCATGGAGCTTCTTTTATCCGCCGGGACATAGGTCCCTGGAAACGCTTCTTGTTTAGAACCCTGGAAAGGCTGGGAGGGCTTTTTTCCGGCGTTGTAGTGGGCTGCGGCCGGAGCGAAGGGGAACTCTACGGCAGCCCTGGAAGGCCCTCCCTCTGGGTTGCCAACGGCGTGGCGCCCTCCGGTTCTTCACCGCCGGTAAAAAAACGGTTTGTCTGTTTTGCCGGAATCGCCAATCACCAGAAAAATCCGGCCCTGTTTAACGCCATCGCCGAAGCCTTTGGCGGAGATTCCCCGGAGGGGAACAGCGGTTTTCTCTGGATAGGGGACGGTTTTTTGAAGAGCCGGCTCCGGGCGCCGAATATCGCCGTTACGGGCTGGGTCTCCCCCGGCGAAGTAAGGGCCTTGCTGGAAGAAAGCCTGGTATATCTTTCTGCTTCCGGCTGGGAAGGGCTTCCCTACGGAGTGCTGGAAGCCATGGATGCCGCCTGCGCTCTGGTCCTTAGCGACGTACCGGGCAACCGCGATGTAGTGGAAGAAGGGGTTAACGGGTATCTCTACAGGGAATCAGGCGAGGCGGCGGAGCGGCTCCGGGAACTCCGGGCTGACCGGAAAAAGGCCCTGGCCATGGGGGCCGCAAGCAGGCGGATCGCGGAGGAACGGTTTTCCCTCCGGCAAATGGGTGAAGCCTATTACAGTATATACTGTGCCCTGCTTGCAGACAAGGTCCCGTCCCCGCAGGCCGTTTCCCGGGATCCCTTTTTGGATAAGACCGTTTATGGCACGGAAAAGAGAGGGGATCGTTGAATATGCCGCACCCCGTAACGTTCCCATGAAGGTATTATCCGTAAGGCAGCCCTATGCGGCGTTGATATGCGCCGGAGTTAAAAAAGTGGAGAACCGTACCTGGACAACTGCCTACCGCGGACGCCTCCTGATTCACGCTTCCGGCAAAGCCCTGGAGTTTTATGATTTTAAGGGTATGCCCACAGGGTGGCGCGGGCTTTTTGCCGCGTATGCCGGAAAATACGGATTTTTGGAGGTCCCCGACGGCGCCCCGGAAAGCATAAGAGCCGCTTGGAGACTAAACCGCCTGATATTCAAACATTACCATATTGACAAAGGGGATAAAGGAGATACGGCAGGACGAATAAAGGAAGCCGCGAAACGGTACGGCTGTTTCTTTGCGGCCCGGGCAATTATTGGTGAGGCCGTACTTGCCGGTATAGTCCGGAATTCCGGGCACGACTTTGCCGAACCGGGACAGTATCACTGGATCATGGCGGATCCGGTCCTGTACGACAAGCCCATTCTCAATGTTTCAGGGCGCCTCCGGCTTTGGGATTTTCATGATCCTTCCAAAAGTACGGCGTCCGCCTCTCCCGCTCCGCACGGCCGCGGGCGTCCTTCGGATATGAATCCCTGGACTTCTTAACTCCGGCGGAGTTTTCCGCCACTCTGGGGCTATCCATTCCCAGGGCGCCGCCATATGGCGCAGTGTCCTAAAGGTAGTGAGTACGGACACGTGTTGACATAAACCTCCCTGTAGGGTAGAGTAGGAACGTGCGGCTGTCGTATAACGGCTATTACCCCAGCCTTCCAAGCTGGAGACGTGGGTTCGACTCCCATCAGCCGCTTTTGCGGAGCTACCTTTCCATAATATCCCCAAGAAGGGCGTTAAACCGTTCCGGCACTTTTGTCCTTTCCCGCAGGTATACATGGTAGGCGTTTTCCGCAATCCGTTTCCGTTCTTTTTCGTCTTCCAGATAGCGTTGTACCTTTTCTTCCAGATCCCCGCCGTCCCAATCCAGGGGCACGTAGGTTTCGTAGGGCAGATAAATGTCGGGCCAGGTTTTTACGTGGGTCATGTCCGGCTTAAAGAGAAGGGCCCCGGCAAGGATAGCCTCAAAATCACGGAAACAGACTTCCCCCCAGCCAAAGGGGGAAAGGATGATCTTTGAATTTTCCAGCTCACGGTAATAGCGGAACTGGGAAACCATGCCGGTAAGGAAAAGAGGGCTTTGTTTCAGCCCTGCAATACGATCCAGAAAGAGCTTGCGCTGGAAGGCAATGGAAGGACAACTGACGGGATCGATCCGGGCATGAACAGCGATACCGCGGCGATCCGCCGAAAAATCCCGGGGCCGGCTGAAGGACGCTTTTCCCAGGGTTCGTCCCAGACGGGGAAATCCCCAACGGGCCAGGACCGTTCCGGCCCGTTGGGGCCAGTGGAACCGGGGATAGGCGCCCATTCCTATGTTCCAGGAAAGCTCCGGTCTTTCCGCGTCTTCCGGGGAACATTCCCCGCCCGGATATTCCGGATTGTCCCTGACCCCGTAACGGGAATGGTAGTAATCGGCAAACAGATTTTTGCCGTACAGTTTTCTCCGGTAATTGGCCCTGTCGGTGAAGACTGATTTATAAAAAAGCCGGTCCACCAGGGGAAGCAGGTCGAGCCTGTTGGTGCCGGCCTCGGGCTGGCCGCAGAAAAATATAATGGTTCCATATTTGTTCCGGAGGCGTTTCATCAGGTCCATTTCTCCGGCGGAAAGATCCCGGGGCTCCCGGTACTGAAAAAACCGTTCCATAAACAGGATACGGTTTTTATCCCGCCGGAGGCACCATTCCGGTGACTGGGTAAGACGGAAGAGCTTTTTTCCCCCCGCCGAAAAAAAGGGCTCCATGGTATGAAATAGGGATATCCGCTCGTACTTGACCAGCAGGGTGATCATGCTTTTGCGGCCTTTTTTCCCAGCTTTAAAAGGGTAAAAATACAGCCCCCGCCGTAGAAGGCAGCGTTAAACCAAAGAATAAACCAGAGACCCTTTATGCAACCTGAAAAATGAAAAACCAGGAGCAGGGGCATAAGAAATCCCGTAATGCCGGCGTTTTCCGCCAGGATCCGTTCAAAAGAAACGGTACCGTGGGCGCTTTCTCCGGCAATATTTTTATAGATCTGGTAGGCGATTCTGGTAAGCAGGTTGGCGGAGGAGGTGAGTCCCGCCACAATCAGCACCGGCCACCAGGGATCCCTCCAAAAAACGTACAGTCCGGTGGAAAAAAACACCGCCGTATATACGATAAATCCCGCCATCGCATCGGTCCAGCCTCCCCAAGGGCCGGCGGTTCCCCTTGTGCGGGCAATGTTCCCGTCGACGCAGTCCAGCACCGAAAAAAGATTGAGGAGTACCACCCCTGCCCCGGCCAGCCGGTAATCCGGAAGGGCAAAGAGGATCCCCCCTGCGGCGCCCAGCAGGGCTGACAAACAGGATACGGCAAAGGCCCCAATGCCCAGAGAAAGGGCCGCCCAGGAAAGGGGAAAAGAAAGGGGCCTAAGTACAAAGCGGGTCCACAGACCGTCCTGCAGCGTCTTTTCCGGAGGCAGGGAACGGACCACATCCAGGAACCGGTAGGTTTTCCATTCTTTTTTCATCGTGATCTTCTCCATCAAATGGTTTTTATTCGCAAGGACCGAATACTCCTGCCTGCCCCGGAGTTTGTTTCGGGGAGGTCCACCTAGTACCTGTAGGTTCCCCCCAGGCTCCAGTAGTGGAGAAAGCCGTTATTTTCGGGGATTCCCCCCCTATTCCAGCCGTATTCGGCGGTATATTCGGCGCCCAGGGTAAAATCGCCGAAGGCCGGGGAGAATCGCCAAAGGAGGGAGATTCCCCCGGCAAGTTTTATTTCCAGGTAAGGCTGAACCAGGAAGCGAAGCCTGCGGTAGTTGTTATCGCCGCCGTCATCGGTACTGCCGTCATCAAATATGGAACCGTCGTGCCAGGTTCCGTCCATGAGTCCTTCTTCGATCATGTTTTTGGAAGCGTTGCCATGGCGGACAAGATAGGCGGAAAGTCCCAGGTCCAAGCCGGGCAGGGTTTTCCAGAAACTGCGGAGGCTTATTCTGTCGCTGTTAGGTTCAAGGCCGGGACCCAGGTTTTTTCCTGCGTGGGAATAGTCCTGGTAATTAGCCCGGGGATTTGTATAGCGATCCTGAAAGGTAGTGGGATCAAGGCTGTACATGTGGGTATACATGTAGGGCAAAACCGCCGTATAATCCGCCTCCAGGGACAGGAGAGGGCCCTCCGGCGGCGCCCAGACAATCCCCAGTTCCCCCGCAAGCTTGTATTTGGTGTTAAAGTGAAAACGGATCATGTCGTTAAAGTGAAGATCGTCGATGTAGAGCTGGGTAAGGAAAAGGGCGTTGGGGGCAAAGGCCCAGCGTATAAGAAGGCCGATAAAGGAATTGTCCCCAAAATCGGCCATGGACTGGGCGGCAAAAAGCTGGTTAAAGGGGATCATGTAGAGCGGTTCAATGCGCCCCCCCCAGACAATGGATTCCAGAAAGGAAATTTCAAATTCGGGAACGGGCCTGAAGCTGAATATATGGGCTGCCATGTGCTTGTTGGGGAAACGGTTATTCCCCCTGGTATCGGAGGCCACAAGTTCCAGCCAGAGCATTTCAAAGGACCATTTTGGCCGCAGGTAGGCAAGGCCGAAATGCCCCGCCCGCGAAGCCTGGGGCCCCACGATCAAGCCGTTACCGTAAAAGGGACCGAGGGATGAACGGACAAGACCCGACTGGAAATAAAAATCCCCTGTTCCTATGGCAAGGGCCGATGTCCAATTCTGTAGAATCCGCAGAACTCCCATGTCGGAGACGTCGCTGATCATATCGGGATAGGGGCTGTAGGTGCCGGGTACGTTGTAACCCGATCCCGGGTCCATGGTTGAACCGTAGACGAACATGGAAAAACTGCCCGCCAGCCAGTTCCTGAGCCAGAGGGTTCCGTCTACAAAGGGCGCTCCCAGCAGGGAAGCATCCCCGTCCAGCCCTTCGACGCTGCCGGTAAATCCGCCGTGGAGGATCCGGCTTCCGGGGCTCAGGGCCTCCTGGTAACGGGCGGCGGCCAGGGCTGCAGATTCATCGCCCCCTTCAATCACTTCTTCCAAAAGAAGATCAATGAGCTGTGCCGGATAGGGCCTTACCATGGGAAGGGTCCTGGTAATATATCCCCGGGCGGCCCAGAGATCCAAATCCCGGTACAGCCGGTCGTTGGGATCGTGGATGATCTGCGCGTCCAGAAAAGAAACCGCTGCCAGCAGGATACACAGGCAAAGGCGCCTTTTCATTCGCAGCGGGGGTTGATACCAAGAGCCCGTTTGCGCGGTGAAAGCTTGCGGCGGTTCAGAAATGCGATATTTAGCTTGCATGGTAACAAACTCCGCAGTTAAGCAATTCCCTTAGGGATTTCATCAATTTTGCCCCTTCAATAATAATATGCGGCCTTAAGGCCCGTTTCAATTCCGTATTCCCGGTTTCCCTTTACATGGGCCGCGTCAAAGATTACGGTTCCTCCCAGGCAGCCCGCCAGGGTCAGGGAGGGGAGGATTTTGTATTCGGCACTGAAGAGGGCTTTGAAGCGGGTTTCGGGAGTTCCCGAGGGGCTTTTTTCGCCGCCGCCAAGGGTACTCCAGTCCCAGAGGATGCCCCGTTCACCCTGCCTTTTGAAGGACATGTCAAGGGAAAGGGCCAGCTTTTCCGAAACGGCGGAAACCCCCAGGGCGGCCAGGAACATGTCCCTTCCTTCTCCGTGGCCAAAGTAGGCATAACGGAGATCCTTGTTTCCAAGATCCGAAGACCGGCGCATCCATATCATGCTGGCGAAGGGGGAGGACAGGGTATAGAGGAAGGGATCGGCATAGACCAGTTCGGCGTAGCAGGAAACGGATCGTTCAAACAGGGTTCCCGCATATTCGGCTCCCAGCAGGTAGCCCATGCCCGGCGGAGGCTGATCGGGAAAACGCTTGGTTTCGTAGGGGGTGGAAAATTCGTTCATCACGATCTGGGAATAGAGGACCCAGCCGGGCAGGAAGGCCCACTCCAGGTCAAGGGAGAAGAGGGAACCGTTCATGTCCCCCTCCCCCCATTGAGGATAGTCCCGCCAGGAAAAGAAGGAGTGGAACACCGCCGCCGGGTTGAGGTAGCGCAGTTCCAGGGAAGCGTTGCCGGCCATGAGCCCTTCACTGACGCCGACGGACAATTTTCTGAAAAACCGGAAATCCAGGCGGTGGAGATAAAAATAACGACGGGTGGTTTCCATCAGGAGATTCCCCCCCAATGCGGCGGGATCGGCAATCAGGGGCCCCGCTTCCAGGGGCATTTGGCTTACCAGCATGGAATATTTAACCACACCGGAAAAAAAACTAAGCCGGGCAAAATCGTAATAATCGGGGTTGTCCGATACGGCCATATTCCCGGTACGGCCCGGCCCAAAGGAAAGCCTGTCCCGGCCTATCTGAAAGCTCCACCAGGAACCCCCCGCTGCGGCAAAGGCCCGGAGGGGCATGTTAAGGTCAAAACGGGCCGCCTCCCAGGGTATGTTGCTTCCCCAGGAAGAGGGGGGGTGATTGTAATACCAGGGGTCGGCGGCGGCCAGCGGTTCGATGAAAATGACCAGGGCATTGGAAAAAAAGAGGTGCGCCGGAAGGGCCAGCAGGGCCTGGCTGGTGTTGTCCTTTTTTTGCCAGGGAACGGCGGTGTTGGAACGGAACCGGCCCTCCAGGGCCAGATTGATGTGGAGCGCCGCAGAAAATATGGGAGACTCGTACAGAAGCGCGGGGACCAGGCGGTCAAAAATACGATGATATCTCAGCCGGGCGGAGGAGGAAAGGGCGGAGGGATCAATCCCCTCAAGGATGGTTTGTATTTCCCTTCCCGAAAGGGGAGGAGTTAAGGAAAGAAAACTTTCGCCCTGTTCCCTGACTACCTGGCGCAGGTCTTCCAGCAGGGGATCCCCCGGGGAGACGATGGTAAAGGGATCTGCCCCCAGGGGGTTCCCGCAAAACAGGAGCAGGGTCAGCGCCGCCATGCAGAGGCCGGTGTTAATCCTTTGTTTGCACATATTGAGAAGTATAGCGGAATGGGCTATAAATAGACAGATGATTGTTTTCAACGCGGCGGGGGAAATCCTTTATACCCTCTTTATCTGGCCTGTCAGGTTTATCCTAGAATTCCTTTTCGTTCTTTTTAACCGTATCTTTGACGCCCCCGGCGCTTCGGTAATTTTTCTTAGCATGGTGGTTAATACCCTGACCCTTCCCATTTATGCCGTTGCGGACCGATGGCAGCAGGAAGAGCGGGAACTTCAGAAACGGATGAAGGGCAGACTGGACCGCATCCGGTCCGCTTTCAGGGGGGACGAGCGTCAGATGATGATCCACGCCTATTACAGGCAAAAAGGCTATTCCCCCCTTTCTCCGCTCAGGGCAAGCATGGGTCTTCTGTTGCAGATACCTTTTTTTATCGCCGCCTACCAGTTTCTTTCCCGCTCAAGCCTGCTGGCGGGTTCTTCCTTTTTGTTTTTTCGGGATCTCGGCGCCCCGGATCTTTTGATCCCCCTGGGTATGCCGGGTTTGCCGGAAGCGGTAAACCTCCTCCCCCTTATAATGACGGTTCTTAATCTGGCCTCTTCGTGCATCTACGCCAGGGGTCTGGAAAAACGGGAGCTGATCCAGCTTTTCGCGATGGCCCTGGCCTTTCTGGTCCTGCTGTACCATTCCCCATCGGGGCTGGTTTTATACTGGACGGTGAATAATCTTTATTCCCTGGTAAAAAACGCCGCCATGGACAGGCTTAAAAATCCCGGCAGGGTCCTCTATGGGGCGGTTTTTTTCTTTGCCGGGCTGTTTCTCTTTTTTATCTGGTCGGGCAGGGCAAATGTGGAGCGGTACTCCCTTTTGTTTACCTTCGCTGCCCTTCTGTTTATGGCCCTTCCCCCTGTCTGGCGTTTTTTGTCCGCTCCCCTGGCAGAGCGCTTTTCGGGACGGGCGGACCGCCTGTATGTTTCCGCCGTAGTTTTTCTCTTTCTGCTTCTGGGTTTTCTGAACCCTGCCCAGGTTTTATCTTCTTCGGTTTCAGATTTTGAAAACCCCTGGATTTTTATGGGCAGAACTTTTCTGCAGGGCGCGGCTTTTCTGGTGCTGGTACCGCTTTTTATCCGCGCCCTGGCCCCGGAGCCGTTGCGGCGGGTCCTGGCGGCGGGAGCGGCCGCGGCCGGTATGGTTTGCGGTTTTTGTTATTTTGTCCTGGCGAAATCCTATGGACTGATGGACCGGGACTTTAGGCTGGACGATACCGAAAAGCTTCTTTACGCCTTTCCCGGCTGGGTAAGCGCCGCCGTTCCCCTGGGCGCCCTGGCTTTGACGGCGGCCTTTATCATCCTAAGGCGGGGAAAATTTTTGGTCTTCTTTTTTCAGGCCGCCGCTCTGGCAATTCTTCTGACGGGATCAATCAGCCTTGTTTCCCTGGGTATCCGGGCCTCCGGCCTGGTGTCCCTGCGGAAAACCGAAACCCTCCCTTTAAGCGGCGGCGGCCTTTCCGGAATCTTTCCCCTGTCCCAAAGGGAAACCAACGTCTTTATTGTATTTTTTGACAGGGCCCAGGGTAGCGCCTTTTCCATGGCCCTTGAATACATGCCTTCCCTTCGGGAAAGCCTGGAGGGCTTTACCTTTTACCCCAACACCCTGTCCTTTGGAAGCTGTACCGTTACCGGAGTTCCGGCTATGCTGGGAGGTTACGGTTATACCCCCTTGGCTATTAACGAAAGGGAGACGGAGCCGCTTACCGTCAAAGTGAACGAAGCCTTGACGGCGCTGCCCCGTCTTTTTGGCGCCGCCGGATACCGGGTCCTTGTTACCGATCCTGTAATTGCCAACATGCAGTCCGTTCCGGATACTTCCATATTCAGGGATATACCCAATGTCAGCGCCCGGCTTCTGTCGGGAAAACTTGCCGGCCGTTTCCGGGAAGAATTTCCCGGCGGGAATGAGGAAGGAATTTTTTCTTTTGATTTTGACATTCTCTTTCGTTACGGGCTGTTCCGCGCCGCCCCCCCGGCGCTGCGCTACGGAATCCACTACAAGGGCCAGTGGTGGAGGGAGGCGGCCTACAACAGCTACGGCCGGGCGGCGGCTGAATTTTCAAGCCTCTACTATCTGCCGGAACTATGTTCCGTTGACGGCGGGGCGGGAACCCTCAACATATTTATGAACGCCGTTACCCATGAATCGGGGGCCTACAATGCGGATCTGTTTCCCCAATCCAGGCCGGTTTTATTTACCGGCGAAGAAAGGGAACGGTACGGTTCGGCGAACAACGCCCAATACATGTACACCCTTCTGGCGGCGATGAAGCAGTTTGTAAAGTGGCTTGAGTACCTGAAAAGCCGGGACGTGTACGACAATACCCGGATCATCCTTGTTTCGGATCACGGGGGGCATTACGACGGAGGATCGGATCTGGTGATGGAAAGCTACAATCCCCTCCTGATGGTGAAGGAACCGGGCGCCCGGGGGCCGCTTGAAATTTCCGCAAAACTTATGACCCATGCGGATACGCCCGGTTTGGCCGCGGCAGGGCTCTTTCCCGCCGGGATAAAGGGAACCTTGGCGGGAGGGGGAGAAAAGACGGGAAGGGCCGGGCATTATTTTTTGTACGCCGTTGCAGAGACGTCTTCCCAGCCCCTGCGGCACGGGCCCTACAAGTTCAACCTTGAGGCAATCCGGAAATTAACGGGGGAGGACATGCTGGCGAAGGAAAGCTGGGAAAACTGGAGGAAGCTTAAATAAAATGGGGGAAAAAATATAAAAAAAGGCGCAGCTTTTCGCGAAGGTAGTAGGGGGCGTTCCTTCTTCCGCAAAAATGCACAACCTGGGGAAAAACGGTCCGCCCGTCCTTGTACATGGATGAAATACCCTTCACGGCGTTAATGCGAATCCTCGACGCCTTGATGAGGGTTCTGGAAAAACGGCCTCCATCGTCGTCCGGTTTGAGGCCGTGTTTGACAAAGGACAGGGCAAAGAAGGGCTCATCGGGATACATGGTTCCCCTAAAGGGGGAAACACCGGCTTTTTCCCCGCCGCCGCAAAAGTAACGGTGGGCGGTATCAAAAATATCCCGGGCTTCCCCGCTGGAATCAAAGAGAAACATGCCGGAGTTGAATTTTAGAAACCACTCCGCCCCGGTTTTTTTCATTATCTCTTTGATATCAAAGTACCATTTCCCCGAATCGGCAAAGATCCCGAAGTAGGAAAAGGGCTTGTGTGCAACAAAGTCCCAGCAGAAATCGATATTTCCCATGATCAGGGAATCGGCGTCAAGGAAAAGGGTCTTTTCAAAGGGCGTGTAATGATGGAGCCTCATCTTTAGTGAAAAGATTTCACCGGTTTCCCCGTTAAAGGGAATAATCCTGTCAAAAAGGGGCGCCAGGTATTCCGTCTGATCGCTTAAAACCGCCCGGGGAACATGGGGGGCATGAATCATGGCGGACAAGGCCAGATACTTTGCCTGCCGGGCGTATTTTTTGCCTATGGCGATGGTAAATATACCCCTATTTTTCACAGCGGCGGCAGGCTTTTATAGCGGAGGGTTTCATTTTTTGTCGGCCCCGTACATCCTTGCCCGTATCCCCATAAGGGCATCCACGGCGGCGCTGCCGCTCATCCCTTCGTTCTGCCACGCCCTTTCCTTTGCCTTAAGGCGTGCTGCCGAAAAGGAAGTGTTCGAGACGGCCTTAAGGATAATATCCTTGATCCCGGGAAGATCCCCTTCGGCAAGCTCCACGCCGAAACTCCGCAGGGCCTGAAATTTCCAGGGTTCCTGTTCCAGATCGCCGGCATCGTAGATCTCCCTGTTAAAGGCGGCCCGGTGGTAAAGGACGGGCTTGTCAAAAAGAAAAGCGTAATCAAAAATAATGCCGGAAAAATCGGAAATCATAATATCCGCCTTTGAAAGGGATTCAACATTTTCGTCCTGGTAATCCCAGAGAAAGGAGGGATATTTTTTTTCAAGCCGGCTGAGCATGATGGTTTCGCTTATTTTTGACTGGGGATGGGGTCTTACGATAATCCGCCAGCCCGGCTCCTTAATCGAATCCAAGAGCTTTTCCCCCAGGGCGCTCAGCAGGGCGCCGGGTCCCCAGGAAGGAGAAACGAGCACCGTAAAGGGATGATCTTTTTCCCGGGGAAAGTTTTTTATCTTTTCCCGGTATACATCCAGATAGGTGCTTCCAATCACGTAAAGCTCCTTCCGGGGAAGTTCCCTTAACCTTTCGAGTTCCCGGATATCCGCTTTTTGGTATTCACCGGAAAGAAGGATTGAATCGTACCAGTCAATGCCAAAAAGCCGGTAGCAGGTGGCGTCTCCGGTGTCGTGGAGGATGTGGGAGTAGTGGCCGCACAGTTTTGACCGCTTTAATTGATAAACCTCCAGACCGGGGGTTGTCATAAGGCATACATCCGCCTCAAGAAAATTCAGGCTTGCGACTGCCCTGTTGCCGGCGCCGATAAATTCCGGATGCACATGGACATAGCTGTTTTTAAAGACGGGATCATCTTCGGAAGAAGTCAGGTAGAGCAGTCCGGTTTCGCGTCTTTCAAACTCGTCTGCCACCGGCTTGAAAACGGGCCAGTAATGGCCGCCTTCGCTGTAGATTACGTATTCACCGCGTTTTCGGCTGCGGCTGCGGCCGTTTCTTTTTCCCAAAACCAGGTATTTTATCTTTATAAGAAAGGTCCTGAAGAAAAAATAAAGGGCCGCGGCAAGGCCGATAAAAATGGAAAAAAGCATGCTCCCCGTACCGGGATCAATGTAAAGGAGAAAGGCCGGTTTAATCATCATAGTGTTTTATAATCCTTTTCCAGTTCGCCGGATTAAAGATGTCGTTTTCCACATGATAAAAGGAAGATGTCCGGTCCAGAGCCCTGGCGCCGGGATACTTTTCAACCGCCAGGTTTCCGCCGGTATAAATATTGACGCCCCCTTCCTTGTCTTCCTTTAGTTCTTTCCCCGTAAAGGGATTTTTTGCACCCGGAAAAATACCTTCTATGGCTAGCAGGGGCGCATCGGCGCTGGTCATAAAGGCGCTGTCCGTTCTTATGGACCCCGCCGCGTTAAAATCCTTTGACAGCAGAAGGGGATTGTAACGGGTGTTTATTTTGGACAATTCTTCGGAAAAGAGGGGTTTTACCACATTCCAGTCGTGATCGGCGGCAATAATGATCCGCGTGTTATCATACACATCCATGTCTTTAAGGGCGTCAAGCCATTTTCCCAAAAGAAGAAAGGATGCGGCGTTGGCATGATAAAACATCAGGGAATTGTCGTCATTAAACGGATCGGGGCCTCTGTCACTTACCTTTTCCGCCACAGTATAATCAGGGTACTGCAAAAAAGCAGGATCGTGGGTAAGATCGTTTACAAGCATGAAAAAGGTGTTTGCTTCCGGTCCGGTGCTGGTCAGGGAGGGCAGAAAATACAGGGTGGAGTAGCTTTTTAGGGTAAGCGCTCCCAGTTTTTGTTTGATGGTTTCACTTTCGGCGCTCCAGTAGGAACCGTCCCGGTGTATGAATTTGCGCAGAAACGGCGGAACGGCCTTGAAGAAGCTGAAGAAGACAAAGTTGCGTCCATACAGGGAACGGATCTTATCATCCCCGGAAAGGCCTATATTCATTTCTGCAAGAAAAGGCTCAAGATATTTTCCCTTAAGTACGCCGGCATTAAATCCCTTCTTTTCCATAAAAGAAACGTCCATGATTTCCTGATAGTTCAAATAGGGAAGATCAAAAACGGATACGGAAAATCCGCCCTGCTTGAATAAAGTGGGAAGCATCAGGAGGGATTCATTATGTTTGTCAGCCATGCGCTCGTTTTTTCTCTCCTGCAGTTTTTCCGGCGTATATTCGTATCCTCCAAAAAGGGGAGGCGTTCCCATGTTGGTATAGGCAAAAAAGGATACCGTATTGGGATAATAAACAAAGCCGGAAAAGATATCCTTGAGTTCCGGCCGCTGACCGAATATCAGGGGAAGATAGGAATTTACGGCTCCGTCGAGCATTATAAAAACAACGTTCTTTCCGGTTTTTGAAAGGGACAGGACCGGCGTCATTTTACGGTCCGCGCCCGGCTCCTCCCGGTTCCTTTCGGCAATGTCCCTGTAAGCGCCGTAGCCCTTTGCAATGCCGAAGGCTTTCCACGATGAAATGCCGATGCCGGCGATAAGCAGTATGGAGACAATGGAATTCAACAGCCTGAGCATGGAAAACCTGAAAGCCCCGGCAATGGCCGCCGCAAAAAGCAGGAACAGGGCCAGGGAGGCGGCGCAAAACAGGGGCGACACGTAAAAGGGAATACCGGCCTGGAAGGTTAAGGTGTTTGAAACAGTGCCGTAGTTTCCGCCAAAAATAAAAATATTAATTATGCTCCCCGCAAGCAAAGCGGCGGCACAGAAGGCAAAAAAAGTTTTATGCTTTTCGGAGGACATGCAAAAAACAGTCAAGGGCCAGAACACAAAAAAGCCCAGGGAAATAAAAAGGGGAGGGAGCAAAACGCCGAAGGGGCTTGTATTTTGTCCAAGCAGATAGGAGAAGGCGGAAGGATCCGAAGCGGTGATGGTAAAGGGAACCAGCGTCCCGCAGAGCACCCATAACGAAAGGGCGCAAAGATAAAAAAGAAGATTCCGTTCCCGGCGGTTTCCCCTGGGAGGGGGGTATAAAAATTTCTTTTCAGTCCCGTTAAGGAATTTAAGGAAGCAGGGGATTCCCGCCGCAAACAAAGACGCTCCGCAGATCATAAGGCTGAACTGTATCCGCTGACTTTTGCTTTGCGGCCTAAAGAAGACAACATAGACGCAGGCCGCGGTGAGGCAAAAAAGAAGGCACCCATAAAATATTCTCCGGGGGTTTTTAAACCGCAGGATAATATTTTTTATCAATGAAAAAATATTGTTGCTTGTCCAGTATAAAACCAGCGCGGAAGGGGAATTGTATAAAAGCGCAAGAAAAAGAAGGGCGGCGATGTAAAGCTGTATACCGGAAGATTT
>JAITHE010000124.1 GCA_031280125.1 Treponema sp. | reverse complement strand
TCACGCATTGTTAACCCCATTCGGACACCCTCCAGGAGGCGTCCTTACTATAATGTGGGTAACATTTTCAATATGAGGCATTTACCTTTTTCGGTAACATTTTTCATGAGGCAATGCGGTTACTTGTTTTTTTCCCGTTTCTATCCTACAATTTAACTGGGATTAACTAGAAATGAGAATTTCTACCAAAGGACGATATTCACTGGAGGCGGTTCTCTTTTTATGCCTTTTGCCCCAGGGACAGTACGGCAGTACCAGGGCCATTGCCGAAAATACCGGCATCTCCGAAGGCTACCTTGAGCAGCTGCTTATTATGCTCCGCCGGGCGGGTGTCGTAAAGGGCATCCGGGGTCCCCAGGGGGGGTATATGCCCGCCCAGGATCCGGAACATATTACCGTGGGGGAAATCCTGCGGGTGGTGGAGGGTCCCCTGGAGCCGGTAGCCTGCGGGGCGGGGGACAATCTTTGCAGCCGGGAGCTTGAGTGTCCCTCCAGGACCGTGTGGCAGGAACTGTACAGGGAACTTAACCGCTGCGCCGATTCCATCAATATGGCGGATCTGGTTAAGGCCTGCGGGATCCTCGATAACCCGGAGTATCAGATATGAAAATTTCCACCCGGGGACGCTACGGCGTCAGGCTGCTCATTGATTTAGCGGAACATCTGGGGGAGGAGCACGTTCCCCTGGCTTCGGCAGCGGAAAGGCAGGGCATATCCCAGCGTTATCTGGAACAACTGGCGGTGATCCTGAAACGGGCCGGTTTTATCCGCTCTGTTAAGGGAGCTTCCGGCGGCTATGTGCTGGCCCGTCCGCCGGAAGATATAATTCTGGGGGACATACTGCGTATCCTGGAAGGGGATATGCTGGTGGCGGATCCCCCTGCCCCCGGAGGGGAGCAGACCAAGCTGCAGCGGTGTATCCGGCTTATGGTGCTGGATAAACTTAATGCCCAGATTGCCAAAATTATCGAAAATAAAACCCTGGCCGCCCTGACGGGAATGAGCCGTGAAACATACATGTACTACATTTAATTTCAAACAGGACCGGTCCCGGCGGTTTAACCGGGCCGCCCCATTTGCCCAAAAGCTGCCATAATTTCGCCCCTGTTTTGCCCGTTCCCGGACCTATAAGTAGGGCAAGGAGTTAATTATGGAACGAATAAAAACACTTGCCGGATCCAGGGGGTTTAAGGTATTTCTTCTTCTGGTGCTGATCCTTTTGTTTCTTATCCCCACGGGAATGGTGCAATCCCTTATCTGGGAACGGAAGGAACGTTCTCTGGAAGTAGAGGAAGACATCCTCCGGTCCTGGGGGGATGAATTTGTGGTTCAGGGGCCGGTACTTCGTATTCCCTGCAGGGAACGGGAGGAAATAAAAACCAAAACCGGCAGGGAAGAGGAGGTAAAAATCCTGGAAAAAGATTTTTACCTTTGGATAGTTCCCGAAGAACTACAGGGAACCGCGGCATTGGGAACAGAAACAAAACGGCGGGGTATTTTTTCGGTGCCCCTGTTTTCGGGGACAATCCGGTTAAACGGTAGTTTTGATCCCGCCGTCATTGCAGGGGAACTTGCCCCAAACCAGCGGGCCCTGCCGGAGAAGGCGGAACTGGTGATCGCCCTGGCAAGCCAGCGGGGTATCCGGGGCGTAACGGCGGCGGCCTGGAACGGCGAAAACCTGGAATTCGTCCCCGGCGATCTGGGCTTTGCCGCCTCCCAGGAAGACGATCGCCCTGTTCGGACCGGAGGCGGTATTTGGGCCGCCGCGTCCCTGGCCGGTGCGGATGCCGTTTTTGACATTACCCTCTCTATCCAGGGAGGAAAATCCCTTCGGATGATCCCCCTGGGAAAGGACAGTGTCTTTGATATATCCGCGGACTGGAGCGCCCCTTCCTTTCAGGGGGCATACCTTCCCGTATCCCATGAAACCGGAGGCGGGGGCTTCAACGCCCGCTGGGAAATCAGCCGCCTCAGCCGGAACATTCCCCTGGCCTGGAAAGAAGGCGCCTCCCAGGGCGGAGCTTCGGCGGAAAACTTCAGCATGGGAGAAAACAGTTTTGGGGTGAATTTTTTCAAGGCCCTGGATCATTACGACGTAAATACCCGGGCGGTCAAATACGCCCTGCTTTTTATTATCATCCCCTTTTTAAGTTTTTTTCTCTTCGAGATCTTTCTTCGCCGGGACATTCATCCGGTACAGTACCTGCTGGCAGGGCTGGGAAATGTGGTATTTTACCTGCTTCTCCTTTCTTTTTCCGAACACATGCCCTTTACCGGGGCCTACTGCATCTCTGCCCTGGCGGTGATTGTGATGATGAGCCTCTACTCCCGGTCCCTCCTTGGTTCCAAAGGCAAAAGCTGGATCATGGGCTTTATCATGGTCCTCTGCTATTCCTTCCTTTACTTTACCCTCCAGTCCGAAGATTGGGCCCTCATGATGGGTTCTATTGGAGCTTTTAGCGTCCTGGCGCTGGTGATGTTCCTGACGAGGAAATTTGACTGGCGGGGGAAGCGGGATGAAGTTCTACCAGCGCCGACACCAGACGCCGGTCTTTCACTTCCGTAAGGGTGATGTGCAGGTGCGGGCCTTCGCCGGATTCCGGGTAGAGGATCCGGCAGCTTTCGCCGTCGTCGGGGACACGGCCTAAGAGGGTAAAAACAAAGCCGCCGAAGGTATCGCAGCTTTCTACGGGAAGGGAAACTCCTGTTTCCCTTCCCACCCGTTCAAGGCCCGCTCCGCCCCTGACCTGCCAGAGGCCGTTTCCTTTTTTTTCAATCAAGGGAATCTCCGGGCCGCCGCCGTCTTCCGCCAGATCCCCCACCAGTTCTTCCAGGAGGTCGTTCATCGTGATAATTCCCTCAAGACTCCCGTATTCATCCAGCACCAGGGCAAAATGATTGCGCCGGGCCTTCATTTTCCGGAACAGGAGGTGGGCCCCCAGCGTGTCCGGAACCAGTTGGGCGGGATGCACCGTCTTTTCCATCACAGCGGCCCGGCGCTGGTCCTTCTGGCACAGGTACTCCCTGGCGGAAAGAACCCCCCGGATATCATCCACCGTATCGCCACAGACTGGATAAAAACTGTGCCGGCCTCTGGTAATTATCCGTTCCCAGCTTTCATCATCGTCCTTGAGGTGCAGCAGCGCCGCGTCCCGCCGGTGGGTCATCACCTCCCCGGCGGTTTTATCGTTAAATTCAAACACATTATGGATAATTTCTTTTTCACCGGAAGCGATGGAACCCCGCTCGCTTCCCGCATCAATGAGGAGGCGGATTTCCTCTTCGGTTACCGCCGCTTGCTCCGCCTCAGGATCAATTCCGAAAAGGCGAAGCAGGGCATTGGTGGATTTGGTCAGCAGCCATACCACCGGAGCGAACATGTGGGAAATGAGGGCCACGGGGGATGAAAGGGAAAAAGCCAGGCTTTCCGCCTTGTGCATGGCGATCCGCTTGGGTACCAGCTCCCCCAGTACCAGGGTAAGGAAAGAAAGAACCAGGGTGATGATGATTAAGGACGCCGTGCCGGTAAGCTCGGCGGAAACGGGGATCCCCGCCTGGAGAAGGGCTGTGGTAAGCTTACCGGAGAAATTCTCCGCCGCAAAGGCGCTGCCCAAAAAGCCCGCCAGGGTTATTCCTACCTGGATGGCGGCAAGGAACTGGGCGGGTTTTTTTGTCAGTCCCAGCAGCCGCTTTGCCCGGCGGTCTCCTCCGGCGGCCCGTTTTTCCAGCTTAACGGTATTGACCGATATGAGGGCGATCTCCGCACAGGCAAAAACCGCATTCAGGGCGATAAGAACCATCTGAAGCAGCAATTGCCAAATAAGGGGATCCTGATTTTTTTCCATAATACCCTAGTGTACCCCCTCCCGCCGCAAAAAACCACAGGGGTAAATTCCGGCTATAGAACCCTACCGGCTTTGGGGTTCGCCTATGTCCCGGCGGTAATCCATGCCTTCAAAGTGAACGGCCCGCAGGGCTCTGTATGCCCTGTCCCGGGCTTCCGCCCCATCGGCGCCGCAGGCTGCCGTTGCCAGTACCCGGCCTCCGGCACTGTGCAGTCCCGATCCGCCGGGCCCGCCGGGCCCCCGGACCGTTCCGGCGGCAAAAAGAATTGCTCCGGTTTTGGCAAAGGCAGTTTCGTTAAAAGCGATTGGATCGCCCTGGCGGTAGTCTCCGGGGTATCCGGCGGCTACCACCACGGGGGCGCAGACTGCGCCGGACTTCCAGACCGGACAATAGCCAGCGAGGGTTCCCTTTTCAACTGCCTCGCAGAGTTCGGCAAAATCGGAATCCATCAGGGGAAGCACCGCCTGGGTTTCGGGATCCCCCAGCCGGACGTTGTATTCCAGGAGGCGGCATTTTCCGTTTTGTACCATGAGGCCAAAAAAGATGAAACCCCGGTAGTCAAAGCCCTCCGCCTCCATTCCCTTTAAGGTGGGGGTGAGAATCGCCGCTTCAAAATCTTTCTGGGCTGCGGCGTTAAAATCAGGAACCGGCGCAACCGCCCCCATACCCCCCGTATTGGGGCCCCGATCCCCGTCGAAACGGCGCTTGTGATCCCGGGCAGACACAAAGGGAAGAATAACGCCGTTTCCGCCGGGAACTATGCTTACCGCCGCCAGGATCGATACCTCCCGGCCTTCAAGGTATTCTTCAATAATAATGGTTTTTCCCGCCCTGCCCAGGACGCCGTCTTTCATAAAGGCGGTGATGGTTCGTATCGCTTCTTCCCGGCTTCCGGCGATGACCACTCCTTTTCCCGCAGCAAGGCCGTCGGCCTTGATTACCAGGGGTGGATTTTTGTTCGCACCGCCAAAATGAGTTCGTACCGCCGTCAGGGCTTCCTCCGCACCGGTGAACGTATAGGACCGGGCAGAACGGACGCCGTATTTATTCATAAAAGTTTTTGCGTAGGACTTGCTGGACTCAAGCCGGGCCGCCGCTGCTCCGGGGCCTACCACGGCAAGGGATGCTTCCCGAAACCGGTCTACAATCCCAGCCGCCAGGGGGGGCTCGGGACCTACCAGGGTAAGATCAATTCTTTCCTGTACGGCATAACGGACCAGGGCCTCCTGGATTTCCGTTTCCGCCGGATCCCCGCCCGGAATATCCACATTCTCGCAGTTTTCTTCCCCTGCCGTACCGCCGTTGCCCGGGGCGGCGTAGATCCTTTCCACCTTTTCCGACTGGGCCAGTTTCCACACCATGGCATGTTCCCTTCCCCCGGAACCGATTACCATCACCTTCATGGCACAAGTATATATCAAAAAAAGAGAGAATGGGAGTACCGCCGCTTTGCCGTCTAATGCTTAAAGTGTCTTGTTCCGGTCAAAACCATGGCGATGCCATGCCGGTCGCAGGCTTCCACAGATTCGGCATCCCGGATGGAACCGCCCGGCTGGATAATCGCTTTGACGCCTGCGGCGGCGGCGGCATCCACCACATCGCTGAAGGGAAAAAACGCATCCGAGGCCAGTACCCGGGCGGGCCGGCCGTCGGCGAGGGGTTTCCCCGCCAGGGCCGGATTTTCTAGGGCGGCGCGGACAGCGGCCCGGCTCCGTTCCAGGGCCTGTTCCGCCGCCCAAATACGGTTTGTCTGCCCCCCGCCGATTCCCAAGGCAGTTTCATCTTTAACCACCACAATGGCGTTGCTCTTTACAAAACTTACCGCCCTCATGCCGAAGATCAGATCCGGCAAATCCCCCTCTTCCGGCTGCGCCCTGGTTGCCACTTCCCACTTTTCAAGAAGCCCACGGTCCACATCCTGGACCAGGAGTCCGCCGTCTACGGCGGTACATTCGATTTCATCCCGGGGCGCATACCGGGCCCGCATTATCCGGAGATTTTTTTTCTTTTTGAGGATCCCCAGCGCCTCCCCGTCAAAGTCCGGCGCCGCAACGATTTCCAGAAAAAGTTCCGCCAGCTTTGCCGCCGTGGCCGCGTCTACTCTGGCCGTAAAGGCCGCAATCCCCCCAAAAATAGAAACCGGATCACAGGCGTAGGCTTTTTCGTAGGCCCCAAGCGGATCCGGGCCCAGGGCAATGCCGCAGGGGCTGTTATGTTTAACCGCGACGCAGCATACCGGGCAGGGATCTGCCGGCAATTGCACCCCCGTTCCAGAGTGCACCCCGGCTCCCAGCCTGAGAAAATCTTCCTTCCCCAGAGGGGGCCTGCCCTCCGGCGGAAAACCAAAGGCGCAGGCCGTCTTCCAGGCCAGGTCCAGATCCCGGATATTGTTGTACCCTAGTTCCTTTCCGTTAAGCTGTTCCATCCCCGCCAGAGCGCCGGGCCGGTCCGCGGAAAGGTAAAGGGCCGCCTTTTGGTGGCCGTTTTCCCCGTAGCGCAGGGGTTGTCCTTTTTTCAGTGCCTGGGGCCAGAAGGGAGGGAAGCGGCGCTCCAAGTCTTCCTCTCCGGTCTGATCTTCCACCCCCGCCGGGGAACGGGGAACCTTCTTGTCCGGTTGTAGCATATACCGGGCGACGGCTCCGTCGTATGCGGAGGTAAGGGCAAAAACCTTGCCCGCCAGGTGTCTTTTCAAATCCTCCGCAGGACCCCCCAGCGGCAGGTCTGCCATAATTTTACTGTAATCCGCCGGGTCGCAGAGGACAATCACGTCCCGGTAGTTTTTTGCTGCGGAGCGAAGCATCGACGGGCCCCCTATATCAATAAACTCCGTGGTTTCTTCCCAGGAAAGTCCCGCCTGGACTTTTTCAAAAAAGGGGTACAGATTTACGCAGACCAGGTCGATGGTTCCCAGTCCCAGTTTTTCCAGAGTATCCATGTGGGCCCTTTCGCCGCGCCGGGCCAGAAGTCCCGCGTGGATCGCCGGATGCAGGGTTTTGACCCTGCCGTCAAGACACTCGGGAAATCCCGTTACCGACGCCACATCGGTAACGGGGATTTTATTTTCCCGCAGATGCCGGGAAGTTCCGCCGGTGGAAAGGATTTCCCAGCCCGCTTCCGCCAGGCAGGAAACCAGTTGCACAATACCATCTTTATTGTATACGCTGATCAGGGCCCGTTTATTCATTAATTACTCCTTCAATTATTCCTTTATTCTGGTTTTCGCAGTTTTGCCACCATCGCGGCCGCCGCTTCTACAATGGCAACGTGTTCTTCCTGGTGGATCCGTTCCGCCAGGGTTTCCACCGTATCCTCCGCCAGCACCGGAATTGTCCGCTGGAGGAGGATGGAACCGGTGTCGGTGCCTTCATCTACCAGATGGACGGTACAGCCCGATTCCTTTTCCCCCGCCGCCAGTACCGCCCTGTGTACCCGGTCTCCGTACATCCCCGGTCCGCCGTATTTGGGGAGCAGGGAAGGGTGGATATTGATGATCCGCCCCTCGTATTCGCGGATAATTTCTCCCCGCAGAATGGAAAGAAAACCCGCCAGGATAATAAGATCCGCCTTCCATTCCCGGGCGGCGCAGAGAATCCGCCGGGAAAGATCCCGCTGCCTTTCTCCGGGCTGGACAAGGCGGCGATCCGGCTCCTCGGTCAGGGCTGGGATACCGGCGGTTTTTGCCCGTTCCAGGGCAAAAACACCGGCCCTGTCGGACAGGACGGCGGCGATACGCCCTTCCTTCTCTGGAGAGGCAGCGCCGTTCCCCGCTCCCAGTGGCGCAAAGCGCCCTGCCCGTTCTGCATCAATCAGAGCCTGGAGGTTGCTGCCGTTTCCCGAGACCAGGACAAGGAAGTTCATGTAAAGTGAACCTTGCCGGATCCGGCGCTGACCTTACCGATTTCCCAGGAAGGGAATCCCCGGCTGTCAAGGTAATCTACCGCTTCTTTTACATGGGAAGTTTCCAGGGCCATGACAAAGCCGATTCCCATGTTAAAGGTATTAAACATGAGGCGGCGCAGGGACTCATCCCTTTGAAGGAGCTTCTCCCCAGAATGTTCCGCCATAGCCCCGGGTTGTTCCGGATCCGCCGTCCCCGAAGCGATGCGGTTAAATATCGCCGGGATCTTCCAGGCGGTATTTCTGATCAGGGCGTCAAAGCGCCGTGTGCCGGTGGAATTGTTTGGAGACGCCGCGGAACTTTCACCGGGGACATCCTCCCCCTGTTCCACCGTGGGAGACGAAACAAAAGGAAACATCCGGGGAATGTTTTCATAAAAACCGCCGCCGGTAATGTGGGCCATACCGTGGAGGGGGACCCTTTTCATCAAGTCCAGGATGGGTTTGACATAGATCCTGGTCGGTTCCAGCAGGGCCCTGCCCAGGGGCATACCGCCAAAGCTTTCCTCCAGATCCGGCAGGATCCGGCGGATAAGGCTAAATCCGTTGGAATGGGGCCCGGAAGAGGCAATGCCCACCAGGGCATCCCCTTCCCGGATTTTCCCGCCGCCGATGATATTTTTCCGGTCCACAATACCCAGGGCGAACCCCGCCATGTCGTACTTTCCTTCCTCGTAAAAACCGGGCATTTCCGCTGTTTCCCCTCCCAAAAGGACGCAGTCCGCTTCACGGCATCCTGCGGCGGCTCCTCCCACCAGGGCGGCGGCTGTGGCGGCATCGAGTTTTCCGCAGGCTAGGTAGTCGAGAAAGAAGAGGGGCCGCGCCCCATGGCAGAGGATGTCGTTAACGCACATGGCCACGCAGTCAATTCCCACGGTGTCATATTTTTTCATGCGGAATGCAATGTCCAGTTTGGTCCCCACGCCGTCGGCGCCTGAAACCAGCACGGGCTCTTCCATGGATTTTCCGGCAGACAGTCCGGTCGCCGCCGGATCATCCGCCATCTGACTACCGGTCAGATCCTTCAGGGAAAACATCCCCGCGAAACCGCCGATGCCGCCTATCACAGCTTTTCCCAGGGAGCCCAGGGATCCTGCGGTTAGTTCCCGGTATTTTTCTACTGCCCGGTATCCTTCTTGTATATTAACACCGGCTTCATTGTAGTCCATCAGCGATCCTCTGTCTGGCTCAATGTTTCCCCCGCCACAGGGATGGGGTATTCGCCGCTGAAACAGCCCAGGCAGTAACCGGAAGAAAAGGTCCGGTCCTGCAGGCGATCTGTCTTTGCGGCAGGGGTTCCGCCGCCTGTCCTGTCCAGGGATTCCAGCAGACCCTCCAGGCTGATAAAGGCCAGGCTGTCCGCCTTCAGGGAGGCGCAGAGTTCGCTCACACTGTTCATGTTGCTGATAAGATCCCTGCGGTGGGGAGTATCGATGCCGAAGTAACAGGGAAAACGGACCGGCGGCGAACAAACCCGGATGTGTACTTCCCTTGCACCGGCTGCCTTGAGAATCGAAACCAGCCTGCGGGAGGTAGTACCCCGCACAATGGAATCATCTATAAGCACCACCCGCTTGTTCCGCACTTCGCTGGCAATTACGTTGTGTTTTACTGAAACCGCCCGTTCCCTGGTACTTTGATCCGGGGCGATAAAGGTACGGCCCACATACTTGCTTTTTACGATCCCCAGGCCGAAGGGGGTTCCAGTGGCCCGGCCGTAGCCGATGGCAGCGGGAATCCCCGAATCGGGGACGCCAATTACCAGGTCCGCGGTTACCGCCGATTCCCTGCCGAGAATTTCTCCCGCCCGGATTCGCGCCCCGTAAACGTCCACCGAGTCGATGGTGCTGTCGGGCCGGGCAAAATAAACGTATTCAAAGGCGCAGACTGCCCGGCGGGTTTTTTCGCTGAAGGTAAAGGAAAGTACATCATCCTGTTTGATGATCACCACTTCGCCGGGCTCAATGTCCCGGATAAAATTTCCTCCCACGGCATCAATGGCGCAGGATTCGCTGGCCAGGATCCAGCCCTTGTCCAATTTGCCCAGGCACAGGGGGCGGATGCCGTTGGGATCCCTAGCCCCCACTATGGCGTCTCCGGTAAGCACCGCCAAAGCATAGGATCCCTTGATAAATTTGATCGTATCGGTCAAGGCTTTTTCCAGCCCTTTTTTATAGTTTTTGGCGATCAGGTTTATGATCACCTCGCTGTCGCTGGAGGAGGTAAAACCGGCCCCGGCATCTTCCAGCAGTTCCCGGACCACATCAGCGTTGGTGAGGGTGCCGTTATGGGCCACGGCAATGGAACCCAGCTTGAACCGGCTGACAAAGGGCTGGGCGTTTTCTATGGAACTTGATCCGGCAGTAGAGTAACGTACATGGCCAATCGCCGCATGTCCCCTCAGGGCCGAGATGGCCCGGTGGTCAAAGACATCCCCCACAAGGCCCATGCCTCTGCGGCATTCGATGACGCCGTCGTGGAGGGCGGCGATACCGGCACTTTCCTGGCCCCGGTGCTGAAGGGAAAACAGGCCGTAGTACACCAGGGATGCGGCATCCCGCCGGGAACCCGTATGGTAGATCCCAAAGACCCCACATTCCTCATGCAACTTGCCGTTATTGCTCCCGGTTAAGCGGGTTAATCTGCCGTAGTTTCTATCCTTCACAACTATTCAGGTTTCGCTGGAACGGAAATCGCCGATACGGTTCCACACTTCAATATACGCTTCCTTGACGCCGCCCAGGTCCCTGCGGAAGCGGTCTTTATCAAGTTTTTCCCCGGTCTCAGTATCCCAGAAACGGCAGGTGTCGGGGGATATTTCATCGGCCAGCAGGAGATTACCGTCCCTGTCCCGGCCAAACTCGAGCTTAAAGTCTACCAGCTTGAGTTTTTTTTCAAGCAGGAAAGGCAGAAGTTTTTCATTGACCTGGAGAGCCAGGGTACGAATCCGGTCTATTTCTTCCGTACTGGCGGCGCCCATGGCTATGGCTTCTTCTTTGGTTACCAGGGGATCGCCCCTGGCGTCGTCCTTGCAGGTCAGCTCCACCAGCGGTTCCCCCAGTTCCGTACCTTCCGCCTGGTTAGTCCGCTTGGCCAGGGACCCGGCTACAATGTTTCGCACGATTACTTCCAGGGGAATAATTTCAACCCTCCGGCAGAGCATGTCCCGGTCGTTTATTAACGCGACAAAGTGGGTGGGGATCCCCTCCGTTTCCAGGTAGCGGAAAAAACGCGCAGAAAGCCTGTTATTGATTACCCCTTTATTTTCTATCTGCCCCTTCTTTTCGCCGTTGAAGGCCGTTGCATCATCCTTGAAATGGATCAATACCAGGTCTCCGTCGCCGGCGGTAAAAACCTGCTTTGCCTTGCCTTCGTAGAGCATACCGCCCAGAACGAGGTTTTTATCCGTCATGGTTCCCCCTCATTGCCGCGCTTCCGCCGCCCCGGCTACAGGCCGCCCCCGGCATCCCGGGCAGCTTCTTCCTTCATTCTGTTTCTAAAAGCAAGGAGCTTTGTTTTTAGTTCAGGATATTTCAGGCTGAGTATCTCCGCTGCGAGGTAGGCGGCGTTGGCCCCGTTGTCGATCCCCACCGCCGCCACCGGAACGGGCCAGGGCATTTGTACAATGGAAAGCAGTGCATCCATGCCTCCCAAAGACCCCGATGCGATGGGTACTCCGATAACGGGGATGATGGTTTTGCCCGCGATAACCCCCGGCAGGTGGGCGGCCAGCCCTGCCCCGGCGACAATAATTTCCGTACCCCCTTCTTCAAGGGCCGCCACGGTTTCCCCCAGCAATTCCGGGGCGCGGTGGGCCGAGACGGTGTGGGATGAAAAGACAATACCAAAATCCTTGAATACGGCGGCGGCCTTTTCCATAACCGCCTTATCGGATTTTGAACCGAAAATGATGGCTGCTTTCACGGTTCAAGGTTAGCATATCCGGGGCCGCCGGGGCAATATGTCCGCCGGGGAAGCGTGAGCAGACCGGATAGATACCGCCCCTTTACGCGGGCCAAGGACCGGCCCCCAGGCGGAGGGACACAATTTCATCTCCGGTCAAATCCAGGATGGTGGAAAAAATCCGGGGGCGCTCGTCCCCGGTATCGAGGATTAGATCCAGCCCTTCAATGGCCTCCAGTTCCCAGCCCCCGTCAAAAAGTTCTTCCCCGGCGATGGGCAAAAGCCCGCCGTCTTCTCCGCCCGGCTCCGGGATTGCTCCGCCGGAATGTTCCAGCATGCTTCTTTTGGCGGTTACCGAATAGAGAGGGCTTCCCAGGGTTTTTATCAGTTCCACCGGTACGGGATGATCCGGTATGCGGACTCCGATTTCTCCCCGCCGCAGGTTCAGGGCCTTTTCCGTACCCAGCAGGGTTTTAAGGATAAACACATAGGGCCCCGGCGAAAGGCGCTTGATCAGCCTGAAGCGGCTGTTGTTCATGCTGCAGAATTCGCTGAACTGCGAAATATCCGAACAAAGCAGGGTAAAATGGCGCTCGTCCCGTTCCCCGGACAGTTTTCTAAGTTTTTTAATTCCCTCCCGGGAAGCCAGGGAACAGGCCGCCGTCCAGCTTGTATCCGAAGGCAGGCCCAGGAGCCCTCCCGCCGCCAGCAGCCGGGCGCTTCTGGCAAGGATACGGTCGTCTATATTGGTGGAGACCAGGTATTCTATCATGGAACCCAGATCAGCTTATTCGGGGTAGACTCGTTCATAAAGATTTTTTCAAAACGTCCTGAATGATCAACTCCGGGTTTTTCGGGGAAATAGGTTTTCCTGAAAAACCAGATCACATCGGTCATGGAGGCCGAAGAATTGCAGGGAGCAAAGCGAAACCAGATTTCCTTTTCTTCCAGTGTTTTTCTTGTTTCCGGATTTTCGTTTAATTCCGGATCGGTAAGGCGGCGCAGTTCCGACCTCAGGCCGCCGTAATGGGTTTGGCCCACAAAGAGCATCCGCAGGTGTTCGTGGGGGTCCATCCAGTATACCTCATAAATTCCCGCCACCGAAGGAACCTTGGAGTTGATAGTCCAGCGGTCGGCCTTGGCCAAAGGGGACCACTTGATGGAATAATGGGCTTCCTTGCCCTTTTCCTTAAGGCTGATGCCGTAGTTATCCAAAACTGCCATAACAAAAGTGTATCAAACCGTATTATTTTTTTCCATACACCCGGGGCCCTCTATTGTATACAAAATTAGACAGGAATGGCGTCCCAGAAAAGAAAAGTTTTTATAATTCCTTATGGTACAAGGAATTATAAAAACTTTTCTTGTTTGCTTGACTTGGCACGTTTTTTGCTTATATATTCTGGATGCCTTGAATCCGGGGGGAAAAGACTTTCTCCGTTGCTCAGGGTTGCAGTTCCGGGGGGAATATGGACGATAAACGGCTCAATCTGTTACAATTATATTTCAATCAAATCAAGGCATTTCCGCTTCTTACCTTTGAGGAAGAACTGGAACTGGCCGCTCGAATTCAGCAGGGAGAAGAGGGCGTCCGCCAGCGGCTCATTGAATCGAATCTCCGCCTGGTAATCAAAATTGCCCGCTCCTACCTGAGTTCCGATTTATCCCTGCTGGACATCATCCAAGAGGGCAATCTGGGCCTTATCCACGCGGCGGAACGCTACGATCCGGCAAGGCATGTACGGTTTTCAACCTATGCATGCTGGTGGATAAAGCAGAGCATTATCCGTTTTCTTACCAACAAACGGCGTCTTATCCGGCTTCCTCAGCGCAAGGAGGAAATAGTAAGAAAAATTCAAAAAAGTTACCATACCCTTACCCAACGGCTTACCAGGGAGCCGAATTCGGAAGAAGTTTCCCGGGAGATTGGTGTGCCGCTGGAGGATGTAAATTATGTCCTTGGCATTGTTAACGGTGTTTTATCCCTGGATACGGACCGCGGTGAATCCCAGTCGGCGGGAATACTAGAGTATCACGAAGATTACACCTACAATCCCGAGCGGACTTTGATGAACAAGGTAGCGCGGGACACCACCCTGCGCGTCCTTAACCGGCTCAAGGAGAGGGAAAGGAAGATACTCATATACCGGTATCAAATAAACGGGGGTAAACGGTATACCCTTAAAAAGATAAGCGACAAAATGGGGATTTCCGCCGAAACGGTCAGGCAGATCGAAATGCGGGCCATCCATAAACTTCAAAACAGCCCGGAACTGCAAAATTCTCTGGGGTAGCCGTTGGGGCGGAAAAGGGGGCGGTCCCTATACTTTTACTTCCAGATCAAATCCCGCCCGGGCGGTAACCCGGCCTGAAATCAGCATCCCTGGTTCAAGGTTGCCGGGGAATTCGCCGGATAAATCCGGCGGGCCGTTGTGCCGTATCACCGCCGCCCCGTCCACTTCCGGTGCCTGACAGAAAAGCCGGCCTAACCAGAGTCCTTCTGCCAGGGAAGGGCTCATGGCTTCTTCAATGAGTACATCCATGGTCTGGCCTGTAAAGCGGTTCATCCTTTCTTCGGTGATGGGGATTTGCCTCTCTTCTATCAATCTTTTCCTGAAGGCGGCGGTTTTTTTGGGTACCCGGTCCTTCATGGACCAGGCGGCGGTGCCTTCTTCCCGGGAATAGGTAAAGACCCCCAGCCAGTCAAACCGGGCCCGCTCCTGAAAATCCAGGAGCCGGGCAAGGTCTTCGTCCGTTTCGCCGGGGAAACCCGTAAGAAAGGTAGACCGGAACACCGCCCCGGGAAGGACAGCGCGGATATTTTCCAGCAGCCGGAGATAGGTTTCGGCATCTCCCCTTCTGTTCATCCTTGCCAGCAAAGGCCGGGAAGCATGTTGAAAGGGTATGTCAAAGTAGGGAAGGAGGCGGCTGTCCCCCTGAAGAACCGGAAGTATGTCCGCCGGGAAATGATCGGGGTGGAGGTAGAGAAGGCGGACCCAAAAAGAGCCCGGCATTTTTGCCAATGCCGTCAACAGTGCCGCCAGCCCGGAGGAAGACCGGTCTTCCTTCCCGGGAGGGCTGTAGGAGGCCAGGTCCTGGCCAATCAGGCACAGTTCCTTTACTCCCCGTTCCAGAAGCTGGCCGCATTCGGACGCCACATCGGGAATTGAACGGCAAAGGAGGGGCCCCCGGATAAGGGGGATTGCACAAAAAGAACAGCAGTTGTTGCATCCTTCGGAAATTTTTACATAGGCCGAGCCGGGAAAGCCCAACAGGGGCCGCCGGCCCGGGATCAAGATTCCCGCCGGCGCCGTTTTTACACCGGATCCTTGCCCCATCAAGGAAGCCGCCGTCCAGGCCGCCGCCGGCAGATCCCTGTTGCCAAAAATGCCATCGGCCTCTTGGAGTTCCTCCGCCAGTTCCTTTCCATAACGCTGGGCCAGACAGCCGGCGAGGAGGATCTTTTTTTGGGGATACCGCTTCCGCCAAGCCAGGACGGCGTTTATCGATTCCCGTTTGGCCGCTTCGATAAATCCGCAGGAATTGACAATGATCAGATCCGCATCTTCCGCGCCGGCGCAGCATGCCCATCCCGAATCGTCCAGGGCGGCCATTATTGTTTCGCCATCCACCTGATTTTTTGCACAACCAAAGGGATCAAGAAAATAACGCATCGCCCTGCCCATAGTTTTTCCGCCTGTAATTCTGCCACAGCGGGGAAAATACCGCAATTCCCCGGAGGAAAGGAGGGTACACTCTCTTGTCCATTCTTGCCCCGGCGGCTATGCTTGGGTTATGACCGGACCAACAGTCCCGGCTTGGTCCGCGGATCAGGCCGGAGGGGAAGCGCGGACTTTGGAACTCCTGGGAGAATCGGGAGCCATGTTGAAGGGGCATTTTCTTCTTTCTTCAGGCCGCCATTCAGACCGGTATTTCCAGTGTGCCCGGCTTTTCCAGTATCCTGGCAAGGCGGCGGAAGCCCTTGCCCCCGTGGCCCGGCGGATCCGCGCCGCCCTGGCTTCCGGCGCTTTGGGCTTTGACGCCGTGGCAGGTCCCGCTCTGGGCGGGATCATCGCCGCCTGGGAACTGGGCCGCCAGTTAGGGATCCCCGCCCTCTTTACCGAGCGGGACGAATCGGGGGCTATGACCCTGCGCCGGGGCTTTGAGGTGGAGCCGGGACAGCGCTTCCTTGTTGCCGAAGACGTAATTACCACGGGAAAATCTTTTGGAGAATGTGCCGCCGCCCTGGAAGACCGGGGAGGGGTTGTCGCCGCCCTGGCCTGCCTGGTGGACAGGAGGCCGCTTGAAGGGGGTCTTCCTATGGAAACCCCCTGGCCTCTCTATGCCGCCTGCCGGGTAGAAGCTCAAACCTGGGATGCGGAATCGTGTGAACTATGCCGGGGGGGAATCCCCCCGGTCAAACCGGGGTCCCGAAAATTCCGGTAATGGCGGTTTGGACACTTCAGTTTTGACCGGATTCAACGGGTTTGTTTGATCCCGGATTGCCGGAATTATCCGGTCCCAGGGTTTTACAAAGACCCTTTTTTTGGTATCTTATACTGATGATGAGCAGGACCAAGAATTTCCAGGTCGATCAAAAAGTGGTCTACCCCAGCCAGGGGGTGGGAATTATCCAGGCCGTTGAAAAGAAGCTTTTCAAAAATGAAAAGGTTCCCTACTATAGGATCTACCTTGAGGTATCGGATATGACCATCATGGTGCCGGTGGACAAGGCCGAAGGACTGGGCATAAGGCCCATTGTTCACCGGGATGAAGCCCTCCGGGCGCTGGAGCTCATCGGCGAGGACTATGAACCTATTCCTTCGGACTGGAAACTCCGGTATCAGATGAATCTGGACCTGCTTAAAAAGGGAAGCGTATCCGATATTGCCGCCATAGTCCGTTCCCTTTATCACCGGAGCAAGGTCAAGGAACTTCCCATTTTGGAACGGAAACTCTACGACTCGGCGCTTAAACTGCTGGAAGACGAAGTTGCCTTTTCCCTCAAAAAGCCCCGGGAAGAAGTGGAGACCATGATCTTTACCCGCCTTGAGGCAGAATAAGTTTTCCATGGCTCCCTCCATTGCGGCGATCATAACCGCCGCAGGCTCCTCCAGCAGGATTGGCGTAAAGAAGGAGTACCGGCTGGTGGGGGATAAAACCGATAGTGAGGGGAAGCCCCTTACGGTGCTGGGCAAGGCGGCCCTGGCTTTTGCCGCCTGTTCCCGGATTAACACGGTGGTGATCACCGTTCCCCAGGATCCCAACCTGGGGGAATTTGCCGCCCGGGACAGCCTGCCCACCCGGCTCTTAAAGCACCGGGCACGGCCCCATTTCCTTTTTGTTCCCGGGGGTCCCACCAGGCGCAGTTCCGTCCACCATGCTCTGTCGCTGCTGGAGGGTTATAAACCCGGCTATGTGCTGATCCACGACGGCGCCCGGCCGTGGGTTGAACCGGCCCTGATAGACCAGGTTATCGACGCCATGCTCAAGCACCAAGCGGCTATTCCTCTGCTTCCCCTTACCGATACCCCCAAAGAAATAGATGAGGCGGGGGTTATTACCCGTCATCTCCGCCGGGTCATGGTGGGAAACGCCCAGACCCCCCAGGGCTTTGCCTTTGTCCCCATCCTCAGGGCCCATGAAAAGGCTGCTGAACGGGAACATGCCGAAGGCCGGGTCTATACGGACGACGCCGAAGTATGGGGAGAATTTGCCGGTCCTGTATATGTACTGCCCGGATCGCCGCTGAACAAAAAAATAACCTTTCCGGAGGATCTTGAAATGCTGGTCAAAAGTACAGAGGATGATACGAAGCGGCCTGGGGCGTGATTTTCACCGTCTGGAACAGGGGCGGCCTTTCCTGCTGGCGGGGGTGGAATTGCCTTCGGACCGGGGGGAAGTGGGCCACTCCGATGGGGATGTGCTGGCCCACGCGGTGATCGACGCCCTCCTGGGAGCAGCGGCCCTGGGGGATATTGGAGAAATGTTCCCCCCGGGGGATCCCGCCTGGAAGGACGCCTGTTCCATGGAGTTGCTGCGGCTGGCCTGGGAAAAGGTAAAGGCCGCGGGCTGGGGTTTGGTAAACCTGGACTGCGTGATCATCTGCGAAAGGCCAAGGATACTCCCCTTTAGGGACCGGATCCGGGAAGCCCTGGCGGCGGCCCTGGGGGTGGAAAGGGAAGCGGTTTTTATCAAAGGAAAAACCAGCGAAGCCCTGGGGATCATTGGAGAAGGCCTGGCAGCGGAGGCGGAGGCTCTGTGCCTGTTGGAAAGGCAGGATAGGGGCCCCTGAAAAGGAGGATGAAAAATGAAAGAAGGTCAGGCGGGGCCCGATTGGGAAGCCGTGGTGGCCGCCCTTAAAAAATGGCGCGGAGAAGAGCAAAAGCGTCTTGCTTCCATCCGGGGCGCCGGTTCCGCCGGAATAGAAAACCGGGGGGATCCATCGGTAACCACCGTGGCGGAACGGTACAACAAAGATCCCTGGGCGGTACTGGTATCCACAGTCCTTTCCCTGCGGACCAAAGATGAGGTAACCCTTAAATGTTCCCAAACCTTTTTGGCGAAAGCCCCGGATCCGGCGGCGCTGCTTGAACTTTCCCTGGAAGAAGCGGCGGCCCTGGCTTATCCTGCGGGATTTTACCGGACCAAAGCCGCGAACCTAAAAAAAATAGCGGCGATTCTGCTGGATAAATACGGCGGACAGGTCCCCGACGATCTGGATACCCTGTTGGAACTTCCCGGGGTAGGCAGAAAAACGGCGAACCTGGTGATCACCGAAGCCTACAATAAATACGGGATCTGCGTAGATGTTCATGTCCACCGGATCTCCAACAGGGCGGGCTGGCTTGTTTCCCGGAATCCCATGGAAACAGAGATGATCCTCCGGGATATTCTGCCCCGGAAATTCTGGAAGACCATCAACCCCCTGCTGGTTCTCTACGGCCAGAGGATCTGCAGGCCCCTAAGCCCTTTCTGTTCCCGGTGCTCCATCTTCGAACACTGCCGACGGATCAATATTGAAAAATCCAGGTAATTCCTGTAGGATGGAAAGCAATCGGACCCGTTAAGGCTGGTTAAACCTTGGGAAGGAGTGGTTTTATGAAAAAATTGCCGGTGGTGCTGGCGGTGTGCGTTCTTATGTTTCCCGGCTGCAAAAAGGCGCTTGACGAAGTCCGGGGCATGCTGGGGAGGTCAGGCAGTGAAAATGCAAGCAGGGAAGAAAACGCCAAAAAACTTGACCGGGAAATCCGGTATTACAACGATTTTCTGGGTATTTCCTATGCCGTTCCCAAGGGCTGGTGGCTCTATGAGGTGAACGGAGAAAATTTCAGCGAAACCAGAGGAGACATTACCGATGACGTTTCCATGGACATTGCCTACGGCCAGGACAACGGAAAAAACTATGCCAACCTGTGGCTGCTGTCTTTCGGCAACCTGGAAACTTCCACCCACGACAACCACCTGGGCTTTGAACTGGATGCCAGGGCCGTTGAAGGCGCGGGTGATATGGCCTCCTTTATGGACTATTTGGAAGCCTACATGCTGGAACCGGACGATAATGCCACCTATTCCCTTTCACATTCAGAGCAGGTTTCTATCAACGGCAGGTCCTTTGAACTGAGAGATTACAGGGTAGACCGGGCAGAAGATGATTATCAGATCATGACCTTGAGCTGTCAGGTACAGGAAGGGTATTTCTTTAACATTATGATTGATTACTGGCCGGAAAATACCAAAGCGCAGCAGGCGGTTATTAGCAGTATAGGCAAGAGCCTGGAATTCTACTAATCCCCTTCTTCTTTTCGTTCCCAGTGGGGAAGATCTTCTCCGGAAAGAGGAGCATCCGCCGCGGTTTCTTCAGGAGGATTCCGGCTTTCCCGTTCCGCCGCTTCTTTTGCCCGTTTTTCATCGGCGGCCAATTTACGGTTGTACATAAACAAGCCCAGGGCGGCGAAGATCACTATATCCATAAAGTAACGTTCCGCCTGTTCGCCCAACCCAATGCCGGTATAATGCCGTACCAGGGCATAGAGGATGATCAGGACCCCCAAAGAAGCGGTAACGGCAAGCAGTATTCTGCGGCTTATCTTGATCATATTACTCCCGTGGTTCCAGTTCCAGGATCAATTCTACTTCACTCCGGGATATTTTCAAGGACCTGGCGATTTCGTCCGCCCCCCAGCCCTGGCGGGCCAGGCGTCTTACGTTTTCCCGAACCGCAGCGGGGGGGGCGCCGCTGGCGTCTCCCGTTTTGCTCTTGGAAGTCCGGCCTTCGTTTTTGAGTACCGCCTCAAGCAGCTTAAGCTGATCCTGGGCCTGTTGGTTGATCTCCTCGAAACGGGTTTCCGCTCTGGCAAGCCATTCCCGGGCGGTCTGCATTTTTTCGATCCGTTCCTCTATGGCCGCAAGGCCGCTGTCCAGCAGGCCGAGTTTGTCCGCCGCCGCTTCCGCCCGGCCGTTGGCGGCCGCGAGTTTTTCTATTGAAGGCCGCAGGGAATCTACCTCTTCCTCCGTCCTGTCGATATCCTCATGACATTTTTTAAGGGCCGCTTCGGTTTCTTCCAGAAGCCGGAAATTTCTTTCTATGCTGGTGTTGGTTTCTTCCAGGACCTGATTTTTCTTTTCAAGCCTGAAGTATCTGTCTTCCGCGGCGGCGATGGAATCTTCCAGCTTGCGCAGAGTAATCTGCATTCCCTGCAGGGTATCGTCGGCGCCGGTTACTTCCTTGAGCCTTTCCTCTACCCGCTGGGATGTTTGGATAAGCCGGGTAAAGTCCCTTTCCATAACATCCAGGTGATTTTTTTCGGCCAGGAAGCGGGTCATCTTGGCATTAACTTCGTCTTCCAGCCGTCTTATCTTGATGAACTCCGTTTCAAGCTGCGCCGCCTCGGCCCGGCGTTCTTCAATTCCCGTTAGGTCTCCCTTGAGGGTTTCCAGGCTGCGTTCCAGGGCCGTTTTAAGCTCATCGGTTTTTTCAAAGATCCTGGTCTGGGAACTAAATTCCTTGAGCTGCCGGCGGATTTCATCGGCATTGAGGGAAAGCTGGGAAATGCGGCTTTCCGTTTCGTCCAGGCCGTTTTGTATCCGTTCTTCAAAGATCTCTGATTCCCGCCTGAGCCGTTCCAGTTCTGACCTGAGTTTTTCCCGCTGTTCATCCAGCCCTTTGTTAAGGCCGTCCCTGTAGGAGTGTTCAATGACCCGGCGCTCCGATTCCGCCTCCTCCCCCAGGGCAAGAAGCTTTCTGTCCAGATCCGCCTGCCACTGGACAAGGCGGGAATCAATTTCCGTGCCGCGGCGGGTAAGATCCGTAAAGAAGTCGTCCTCGAAGATCCGCAGTTTTTCCGAAACATTTTCGTAGGCCCGGTTTTTAAGGGTATTCAGATCCTGTTCCAGGGCGGTCATTTCTGTCCGGAATATATCCGCCGACCGGGCGAATGCCGCCTGGGCCTTTGTTCCCTCCTCCCTCTGCAGTTCCTCGAAGGCGGCGAATTCCCGGCGTACCCGAAGTTCCGCTTCTTCCATGGAGGTCCGCAGCAGGGCATCAAGTTTAAGGGCGTCGCCGGCCACGGCGTCAAAGCGTTCCCACTGGTTTTCCTGATCCTCCCGGTAAAGGGACAGACGCCGCTCCAGTTCCCTCAATATGGTTTCCTCGGCCTCCGATGTTTTGCGGCCCAGCTCACTTTCCAGGGCGGCAATGCGCTGTTCCGCCTCTGCGGTGGCGGCTTCCCATTGCTTGCGCTGGGAAAGAGCCAGGGCGTCTAGGGCTTCAATATCCCTCTGCCAGGTAAGCTGGTATTCCCGCTGGCGCAGCTCAAATCCTTCGCGATCCCTGTGCCAGGCAAGACGGTACTCTTTTTGCCAGGTTTCCAGGTTTTCATGGAATTCCTGTTGTTTTGCCTCAAGCTCCCGGAGGTCCCCCTGCCAGGCAAGACGGCGTTCCTCCTGCTCTTCACTGATCCTGCCGGAGAACTCGTTCTGTTTGGCCTCCAGGGCTTCCAGGTTCTGTTGACGGGCCAGGCGGAATTCTTCCTGTTCCGCCTCAAAGAGCCGCTGTAGTTCCTGTTGTTTTGCCTCAAGATCTTCCCGGGCCGCCGCCAATGTTCCGTATAGTTCCCGTTCTTTAGCCCAGATCTCTTCCTGTTGGCGCCGCCATTCATCCTTGAAGACCCCAATTAGCGCCCGGGTCTCTCCCATGCCGGTTTCGGCGTTTTCCTCACATTCCAGGATCTGCCTCTCCACGGCCTCTTTGAAATGGTTGACCCTTTCCATGGCCGCTTCCCTAGCCTTGGTCAATGCGGCTTCTTCAAGCTGCTCCGACCGGACCGCCGCCCGGTCTATGGCGCCGGCCAGGGTTTTATCAATAAGCTCCAGATCCCGCTCGATCCGCTCCCCGCGTTCCGCTTCAATCCGTTCCACCGCTTCGCGGTGTTCCGCCGCCCGGCGCTCCGCCGCTTCCGCCTCAGCCTGAAGATCCTCCACGGTAGAACTGACCCGGGCGGTCAAGGCTTCGGCGGTTTTTTCCAAGGCTTCGGCGTTTTCCTGCTGGAACCGGCGGGCCAGGCTGCCCATGGTTTTTTCCAGTTCTTCCAAGGAGGCCCTGGTTTGGCTTATTTTTTTTGCCGTCTGATCCGCAAAGGCCGATTCGGAACGCAGGCGGCCCATGTTTTCTTCAACCCTGGCGCTCAGGCGGATCAGTTCTCCCATGGATTTATCGTAGGCGCTGATCCGGTCTCCAATCCGGGCGACCTCCTCGATCCTCCGGACAACCGCCTCCGCCTGGTCCGCCAGGGCGGTACGGGAAGATCCCAGGCGGTTAAGGAGTTCCTTGGCGGAACTCTTCTGTACCTCCAGTTCTACCCCGTAGTCCTTTACCTCCGCGGCCTTTTCTTCCGCAAAATCAGCAATGTCTTCTTTGAGCCGTTTACCGTATTCCCGGGCCAAATCCACCGAACGGTTGTGCCTATCCATGTAGCGCACCGCGAATACGATAAGGCAACAGATGCCCAGGATAATAAGGTTGCCCATCGTAAACAAAGCCACGGTACTAGCCTAGCACATATTCCTGCAATTGGCGATAGTCCCGGAAAATCAGTTCCGCCCCCCCCGTACCTTGGCTGCAACCGGTACTCAAGGGACTCCGCCGGATCAGAGCGGCCCGCATCCCCGCCGCCAGGGAACCCGCCGCATCGTACCGGGGGCTGTTTCCCACATAGAGGATTTCTTGAGGGTTCAGGGCCAGGGATGAGGCCAGGGCGTTAAAGGGAAGCGGTGAAGGTTTAAGGCGGCCCGTTTTTTCCGAGGCCAGGAGTACGTCAAAAAAGCCCTCCAGCCCCAGCAGGGCAATCTTGTTCCAGGGGGGGAAATCCGAAAGAAGGGCCAGCTTAAGCCCCGCCCCGCGGAAGGCCCTTAGGGTTTCCCGGACTCCGGGGAAAAGCCGTATCCGGGAGAAACAACCCTCCCAGCCGCGGTAAATAAGGCGCTCCGTTTTTTTAAGGATCCTGCCGCCGGGCTCCCCCAGGATTTCCCCCATCAGGGCAGCCTGTTCTTCGTAGAAAGAAACCGCTCCGGGAACAGGATCCAGAGCCAGGCTGTGAAACCGGCGGCGTACCGCCGCAAAGGCCCCCAGAAACCGGGGGTGAGCGAGGATCCCCGGAATAAGGCGGAAATAAAGGCGGTAGTTGGGGTAGAGGGTCCCGTCTAAATCAAAGGCCACGGCCCGGAGTATTCCCCCGGCAGATGCGGGAGTACGCGGCGGTATTCCCCCCCGACCCCCCTGGGCGCGATCCCTCCCAAGGATTCCCATGGTTTTATTATACCACAGCCCGCCCGGTTCATCAATGGACGGAGGGCTTTAGTTTTCTCTAACAGCCCCGGAAGATCCGCCGATAATTGAAACGAAGGCCGCCGGCGCCGGCGGCATCCCTGGAGGAAGCATGAAACGGTATGTGATAAAAAGCCGCCCCGGAAAATCGGACTATCTGGAAATCCTGACGGAAACCGACGGAGGATACCGGATACGGCTGACCAACACCAGCGACGGCAGTGAAAAAATCCGGGAAGATTTTATCGACCGCCATCTCTTTGACATCTGCCTTAAAACGGGTTATCTTTCTGAATTTGCCGGATTAACCGCCTAGCCGCCGGTCCCGCTGCCCCCCGGGATAAGGGCGGAAGCCGCAATCCCCGTTGCATAGGCTGGTAAAGTTTGACCAGTGAACAGGCCGTTCTTGCCGGCGGATGCCCCATTGGCTGCAACGAATAGCCCGTTAGCTGCAGTGGATGTTCCGTTGGCTATACTATAATTGAAGGGTTCCCCTTGCAAGAAGGGGGCGGGTGTTCTACACTGCCTCCATGAAGATACGGTCCAAGATTATCCTGGTGGTCCTTCCCCTGATCATTGTTACCCTTTCCCTGGCGGAGGCGGCCTCCTACTTTAACGCCGTCAACGGTATTACCCGGATCGCCCAAAGGTTTTTGAATTTTAAGGCGGCGGAATTAAAAAAATATGCCGAAAACCAGTGGGATCTGCTGGAGGAAAATAACTACGATTCCCGGCCCGACATGGTGGAGGCCGCCCAGGAGGCGGTGTCTGTCTATGCCCAGAGTATCCTGTTAAGCGACACCGAACTGTTTTTGGCTCTGGACGACGGGGGGAATCCGGTCCGGGCCAGTTCCCCGGTGGAACTTACCCCGGCGGAAACCGCCCGGCTGCTTCCCCTGTTGACGGAAGAACAGGGAGGGCTTCTTTCCGCCCGGATCGGCGGCATGGACCGGGTATTCCGGTTTTTTTATTTTATTCCCTTCCGCTGGTACATGATCCTGGCGGAGGAACGGGATGTTTTTTTCCGGGACGCCAACAAGATCACGGTGCAAACGGTGATTATCCTGGGCCTTTCCCTGGCGATATCGGCGCTGCTGCTGTTCTTTTTTGCCCGCCGCCTTACCAGTCCCCTGGCCCGGGTGATCGCCGCCATGAACGGGATCACCGGCGGGGGCAATTTGGGCGCCCGGGTAGAGGTGGAATACCGGGACGAAACGGGGCATTTGGCGGCCACCTTTAACGCCATGCTGGGGGAACTGGAAAAGGCCTATGAACGGATCAAAGGGCAGGCTTTCCAGGCGGCGCTGGCCCAGAAGAAAGAAGAGCGGATCCGGCAGATATTTCAAAAGTATGTACCCAGGGACTTAATTGAAAAATTCTTTGCCTCTCCTGAATCCATGCTGGTAGGGGACAACCGGGAACTAGCCATCCTCTTTTCCGACATCCGCAGTTTTACCACCATCTCCGAAGGGCTTGCCCCGGATGAACTGGTTAAATCCCTGAACCGGTACTTTTCCGGCCAGGTGGATATTATCATGAACCGGAACGGGATAGTGGATAAGTACATCGGGGATGCGATCATGGCCTTCTGGGGGGCTCCGCTCAAACGCGCCGATGATCCTTTGCAGGCGGTGCTGGCCGCCCTGGACATGCTGGATGCGGTGAGGGCCTTTAATGACAAACAGCGGGAGGCCGGCAGGGCTGAATTTCACATCGGCATTGGCATTAACTATGGGACGGTTACGGTGGGGAATATCGGCAGTGAACGAAAGATGGATTACACGGTGATCGGCGACATGGTAAACCTGGCTTCCCGCATGGAAGGGCTTACCAAACCCTATCATGCAGAGATCCTCATCAGCGAAAGCCTCCATGGCGAACTGGCCGGGCTGGACGCGGAGATTCTGGCTGCCGCGGGGCTTGGGGGTCCCCTTCCGGTGCGGCTGCTGGATACGGTGGCGGTTAAGGGAAAGACCCGGGGGGTAAAGATCTATACCCTGCGCCGGAATCTGGGGACCGAAGAAAAACGGGGGTGGGAGATTCACAATCAGGGGATGGAACACTACTACCGGCGGTCCTTTACGGAGGCGGCGGCCCTGTTCGGGGAGGTTCTCTCTTTGCTGCCGGAGGACTTTAACGCCCGGAATCTGCTGGAACGCTGCCGGGCCTATGCCTCTTCTCCCCCTCCGGAAGAATGGGACGGCGTGGAGGTGATGAAGACCAAGTAGCCGCCGCGGGGTTCTTTCCCCTGGGGATAACCGGGTATACTTTTCTCCATGGACGTGAATCTTGAGGCGGAACTCAACGGCCCTCAGCTTGAAGCGGTGCGGAACATCGAGGGGCCGCTGTTAATCATCGCCGGGGCCGGTTCGGGCAAAACCAGGGTGATCACCTGCCGTATTGCCCGCATGCTCCGACTGGGGATTCCCCAGCATGCGATCCTGGCTCTGACCTTTACCAACAAGGCTGCCCGGGAAATGGAAGGCCGGATCAGGGAACTGTCGGGGAAAAAACTGCAAAGCCTTACGGTGAGTACCTTCCACGCCTTTGGGGTAAAACTGCTTCGGGCGGAGATCGAGGCCCTGGGGTACCGGAACAATTTTTCCATCTACGACGAAACCGACCGGGCCGAGCTTATCAGGGAAAGCCTGCGGGAATGCCGGATGGGAAGCGACGGTGTCAACATCTACGGCCTGGGCCAGCTTTTTTCCGGGGTTAAGACAGGCCGTTACCTCTGGCGTGATGCGCCGGCCATGGCCGGCTCGGATCCGGCGGCCTATGAGCGGGTGTACGGGGAGTACCAGCACAGCCTGAAGGTCTTTAACGCCCTGGACTTCGACGATCTTCTCGTGCTTCCCATTGAACTGTTTGAAACCTTCCCGGAGATTCTGGACAAGTACCGCCGCCGTTACCGCTACATCATGGTGGACGAATTCCAGGATACCAGCGTTATCCAGTACCGGCTGCTGCGGCTCCTGGCCTTGGGAACCAAGGCAGCTCTGGGGAGGGAGAGCGGCGGTGAAGGGCCGGAAGCCGGGGCCCCCAATGTCTGTGTGGTGGGGGACGACGATCAGTCCATCTATTCCTGGCGGGGGGCGAACTACCAGAATCTTCTTATGTTTGAACGGGATTTTCCCGGCGCAAAAGAAATCAAGCTGGAACAGAATTACCGGTCCACCACCACGATCCTGGAGGCGGCCAACGGCGTCATTGCTCATAATACCAGGCGCAAGGAAAAAACTCTCTGGTCCGGCAATTCCGGGGGCCGCCCCGTAGAACTTTTCTTTCCCCACAATGAAAGCGGGGAGGGGGATTTTATCGCGGGGAAAATCCGGGAACACATGATGAGGGAAGGCCGTCTCTGCGGCGACTTTGGCGTACTCCTGCGGACCAACGCCATGATCCGGCCTCTGGAAGAAGCCTTCCTGGAAGCGAATATCCCCTACCGGGTGTCCGGGGGGCAGAGTTTTTTCCAGCGCAAGGAAATCAAGGATGTCCTTGCGTACCTCCGGGTTATCGCCAACCATAACGACGATGTAAACCTTTTGCGGATCATCAATACCCCCCGGCGGGGTATTGGTAAAACCACCGTTCAAATCCTGGCGGACTTTGCCCGGCAGAACAAGACCTTTCTCTGGGACGCCATGGAACGGCTCTGCCGCCTCTCCGGGGAGGGCTCCTCCCCACTTCCTCAAAAAACCAGGGCCGAGCTGGACAGTTTTATGACCCTGGTCGAGATCTTTCGGGACCGGATGCTTGGTGAGCGGAAAAACCTGGCGGAGAAGGTCCGGCGCCTGGTGGATCAGGTCAACTACTGGTCTTATCTTGTGGCGGAATTCAGCAAGCAGGAAAAGATCGCCCGCTGGCGTTTTGCTAATATTGAATACCTGATCCGGTCCATTGAACACTGGGAAAAGGACGAGGATAACCTGGATACGGGCCTCTACGCCTGGCTTAACAGGGTAAGCCTTATCACCAGGGACGACGGGAACGATGAGGCGGGCAGAGGCAAGGTAAACCTGATGACGATCCACGCCGCCAAAGGTCTGGAATTTCCTGTGGTTTTTATTGCCGGCGCGGAGGAGGGGATCATCCCCCATACCAAAAGCCTGGAAGACACATCCCTGAACGGAAGCGAGGAGGAGGAAGAAACCGGGGCCGCCGCCGGGCCGGTTTTGCCGGCGGCGCTGGAGGAGGAACGGCGGCTCTTCTATGTAGCCATTACCCGGGCCAGGGACAAGCTCTACATCACCAGCTGCCGCCAACGCCGCCGTCTCCAGGATACCGTTGACTGCGCCCCGTCACCCTTCCTGGCGGAGATCCCCCCCCATCTGGTGGAAACCACGGAGGAGGGCGGTGTGGTACAGGATGCCGCCGAAGCGGAAACCTTTTTTGCCCGCATGAAGGAGCAGTTCCGGTAAACAGGGCGTCTGCATGTACATTCTTCCGAAGACAACCCTAAGCATATAGCCGGGATTCATGGCGGCGGCAGCCCGTTTCTTCGGGGCCGATTATCTGTTTTTTTCCGCAGTCCCGGATTAGGCGCCGCCCTGTTAGATATGGGCGCGGAGGGTTAGACCGGGCCGGGACCCGTGGATGCGGAATTCCACCCGGTCTTCCAGGATTCCCCCCTTGTCCAGGGAGCCGGACCACCGCAGTTTGGGCCGGACCGGGGCGCCTCCTGGGCTCCGGCCCCCGGCGCCGCCAGATACCACAACGCCGCCGCCAGCGCTCCGGGGCGGGACAGGCTCCGCCTGCGGCGCTGATTAACGTGACGCTAATCAGCGCCGCCTTTCGTGTAGGTAGACGTAGAAAGAGCGTTCCCCTTGCCGACAATAATTTCCGCGTTCAAAAGGCTGCCGTCAAATATCTTTTCCATTTCCTGCGCGCTTATGTCCGCGACATCCTGCCGGGAACGCATCTGGATAACTTGTTCTTCGTACACATTGATCTTGTTGTTAAAATTGCTGCCGCCGGCTCCCTGGATAAACGAAAAATAGCCGTTCTCAACAGGATGAACCTCCGCGTTGACCAGCGGTTGAAACTTGTCAAGTTCCCCCGTGTTTTCCAGATACGTCGCGTTGGGATATTTCTGCATAAAACCGGCGGTTGCCCGCACTTCGTGGTAGGC
>JAITHE010000104.1 GCA_031280125.1 Treponema sp. | reverse complement strand
GGCTCCACCACGGTGAGGCCGGGGATTACCTGCATGAGGGCGATATCCTCAAAGGGCATGTGGGTGCCGCCGTTCATCGCCGCCGTTACCCCCGGATCCATGCCGATAAGTTTTACGTTAAGCCGGGCATAGTTGGCGGAGATAAAAAACTGATCGTGGACCCGCCGGGAAGAGAAACAGCCAAAGCTCGAGGCGAAGGGAATTTTTCCTACCACCGAAAGCCCCGAGGCGACCCCCACCATGTTGGCTTCGGCGATGCCCACGTTGACAAACTGGCCGGGGTAGGTCTTTTTGAAATTCCCCGTGTTGGTGCAGTTCATTAAATCCGCTTCCAGGACGACGATATTTTTGTTCCCCGCCGCCAGGGCCGTAACGGCGTCGGTGTACCCGGCCCGCATTTCCTTAAGTTCTTCGTTACCCATTAGTCTGCTCCTTCCAAAGCGGCGATGGCTTCCCGGGCCTTGTCCATGTTAAAGGCCATGCTGTGGTTTTTTTCGACGCCCTCGGCAAAGTTACAGCCCTTCCCTTTAATGGTGTTCATGATGATCATGGAGGGCTTTTCCGTTTGGGCCGCCGCGGCGTCCACGGCCCGGTCCAGTTCTTCAAGGTTGTGGCCGTCCACCTCCTGGGTAAACCAGCCAAAGGCCCGCCACTTGGCCGGCAGGTCCCCCAGGTCCAGGATGTCCTTGACATAGCCGTCCAGCTGCTGCTTGTTGTAATCCGTAAAGGCGGTGATGTTGGCGATCCCCTTGGCGGCGGCAAAGAGCCCCGCCTCCCAGACCTGACCCTCGTCGGATTCGCCGTCCCCAACGATGGCGTATACCCGGTTGGGCTTGCCGTCCATTTTAAGCCCCAGGGCAATGCCGCAGGCGGCGGAAAAGCCCTGCCCCAGGGACCCGGCGGTCATGTCGATCCCCGGGGTCAGCACCCGGTCGCAGTGGCTGGGAAGCCTCGTGCCCCCCTGGTTCAAGGTTTTAAGCCAGTCCACGGGGAAGTAGCCTTTGGAAGCCAGGGCCGCATAGACCACCGGCCCCGCGTGGCCCTTGGAAACCACGAGGTAATCCCGGCCTTCCCAGCGGGGATTGGCGGGGTCCACCTTCATCTTGTGGTAGTAGAGCAGGGTCAGCACGTCCGCGATGGACATGGCCCCCCCGATATGGCCCGAACCCAGGTTGCCGATTTCTTCTATAGTAAGCTTCCTGATTTCCTTGGCTTTGGCCTTTAACTGTGCCAATGTCGACGCATCCATATCAAACCTTCCTTAAAACTGATGCTTCCAGTCTATAGTACCTTTTCCGGTTTCGCAACACTTTCATTCCGCCCCTGTATCCCGCCTTCCGGGCATAAAAAAGCGGCGCCTGCCAGACGCCGCTTTCTCCGCCGTTTTCAGGTCAGGTTGTTTTCGTCTTATCGCAAAAGTATTCCCAGGCTTCCTTATCGGTGAACTTTTCGTGTACAATTTTACCGATGGCATCCGCCATTTCAATCGGATGGTAGCTCTGGAAAATGTTTCTTCCCATATCAAGCCCCCGGGCGCCTCCCTGGATAGACTGGAAGGCCATTGTTAAGGCTTCCTTTTCCGGGAGCTTTTTGCCTCCGGCCACTACGATGGGAACCGGACAGGCGGCGACTACTTCCTCGAATTTTTCGCAGTAGTACGTCTTGACAATATGCGCGCCCAGTTCGGCGACAATCCGGGTTGCCAGCTTAAAATACTGATCGGTCCGCTCCATATTCTTTCCCACGGCCACAACGCCCAGGGTCGGTATACTGTAGCGGCTCCCTTCATTGATAGCCCTGGAAAGATTGTTGATGCTTTCAAGCTGCCCGTCCGCGCCGATAAAGGTCTGTACCGCCAGGCAGTCCGCGTTCATGCGGATGGCGTCCTCAATGTCCACCGAAACGATCTCGTGGCTGAGATCGTCGTTCAACATTGATGATCCGGCGGACACCCTGAGGGCAATCCCTTTTCTGAAATCCGGTTTTACACAGGTTCTAAAGGCTCCCCGGGTGGCCATGAGTACATCCACATGATCCACCAGGCGGGGGATCAGAATGTCCAGCCGTTCCAGGCCGGACACGGAGCCCATAAAATATCCGTGATCAAAGGCAAACATTACGGTGTTGCCGCTTTTGGGATTAAAAATATTGGTCAAATGTTTTTTCATGCCCCAGTCGAGGTTTGACGCGCCCTTGACATGGAAATCTCCGCTTACCCTGAAAGCCTTGTCCGTGTGATAGTTTTTTTCAACTTTAAGACCCTCTGCATCTGCCATGTTTGTTTCTCCGTTCTGAATGTAGGAGGCCCCCATGAACACTCAAGTTCATAGGGGCCTTCCGTTTTGATTGTTATGCGAAGGGTCCGTACCCCGTCCTTCAGGGTGTTATAAAGGGTACGGACCCTGAGACATATACCTTACCAAAACAACATACCCCGTCCCTTCAGGGCGGGGTTATTGATTTATACCGCCCGCGGATAAATCAAAACGCCTCTAGAAATTGTAATTGTCCATGTTTTCCGTGGTAAACACAACCCGCTCGGGAAGGAGTACCACGCCGGAATTCTCAGCGGTATAGGCGCCGGGATCCAGTACCGTATTGGGAAGCACCTCCACCGTACCGATGCTGGGAACGGTGATCGTGTCGCCGACTTTGATTTTGTTGCCCGAAGCCAGATGGAAGGCAAGATAGCAGCCCAGCGCTCCCTGTTGTCCGGAATCCCAGAGGCCCCAGCGTTCCACCACATCCGCCCTGGCAAAGGGTTTAATGGAATTGGGAGGGGCAAAACCGGTGATCGTTACGTCTTTTTTGGTTTTCCCCAGGTTCTGCGCGGCCTGAAGCTGGCCGGGCAGGGCGGTGGAATCGTTGCAAATAATAAGGTCAATGTCGCTGTGGGACTGGAGAATGGCCTGCCCGACGCTCAGGGCCTGCTCGGGGTCCTGGTTGCTGTAATAATTGTCGGTCCGCACGTTTACCCAGGAAGGATACTTTTGTTTGATGTACGCTTCACCGGCCACGTGCCAGGAATTTTGATCCGCCACGGTTGACTGGGAATAGTGCCATACATATTTGATTGCGTCGCCGTCAGGATTCTTGCCCCGGTTTTTCAGGGCATCGGCGCCCATATCCACCAGCATCTTGCCAAGAATTTCCGGAGTTCCCTGGGAAACCATGACGGCCCGGGCGTCGCCTGAAACATCCGAATCCCAGGTAGTAACCGCCAGGCCCGCCTTTACCGCTTCCCTCATGGCTTCATCAAGACCGGTGGCATCCAGGGAGGACACGGAAATTCCGTCCGCCCCCTGGGCAATGGCCTGCCGGATAATCCTTACCTGTTCAGCCACGGAAGCCTGCTGGCTCCCTATGTATTGAACCGTATAGCCGTTGGCCTTGGCATGGGCCTGGGCGCCGTCATTGGCGGATTCAAAGAAAGCGTTACCGGTGATTTTCGGTACAAAAACAATGGTTTTTTCCCCGCTGGCCTGGGGTTTGGATTGGGGGCACCCCGCAATCAACACCGCCACGATCAGCGCCGCAAGAATAAAGCCCACTTTTCTCATTTTCCGTCTCCTTCTCACATTGATTTGTTTAATCCGGTTTACAACCGGAAACAGAAACCTTTTTAAAAAGCCCCAAAAACCAGTTTGATTTTAGGCTGGTTTTTGAAAAGCCCGCCGCCAGGCCCCGCATGCCCACGGCGATGATCAAGAGAATTCCCACCGGAATATCCTGATACTGGGTAAAGATCCCAATCATGGAAAGCCCAAAGCGCATGACGCCGATGACCAGCGCCGCCAGGGCAGTGCCAATAACCGTTCCCCGCCCACCCAGGGTTGAGGTTCCCCCCAGTACAACGGCGGTAACAATGGGAAGAGTTAATTCCCTGCCGAAATCCGCCTTGGCCGTTCCCAGATAGGAGGTGAGGATGATTCCCGCCAGGGCGGCGCTCATTCCGGTTAACATATAGGCGCTCATAACCACCGCCCGGCTGTTAATTCCCGAGTATTCCGCCGCGCTGGGATTGATGCCGCATAAAAACAGGTACCGGCCGTACTTGGTACGGTGGAGCAGAATAAATCCCATGATCGTCAGCGCCAGGAAGATAATAAACTGAAAGGGGATCCCGCGGATCCACAGGCTGGAAAAGGAAGTAAAGCTTTGGGGAAAACCGCTGATGCCCTTGTAGGCTTCTACTTTGGCAACCTTGGTCAGGGTTACCGCTACCCCGGCGTAGAAAAAGGAACCTCCCAGGGTAACCACCATGGATTGCACTTTGGCGTAGGCCACCAGAAAACCGCTTAACAAACCGCAGACCATTCCCCCCAGGATTGCGCAGAAACAGGCCAGCCAAATATTCATTCCCGCCTGCTGCCAGAGGATGCCCACCATAACCGACGCCAGTCCCACAATGGAGCCCCCCTGGATGTCCATGCCTCCGGTGATAAGTACGAAGGTAACAAACAGGGAAATGATGCAGATCGACAAAAAGTCGTTGATGCTGCCAAACAGCACCTGGGGCCGCAGAAACCGGGGGTTTAAGGAACCAAAAAACAGGACCTCCGCAATGAGCAGAATGACAAGGAAGAATTCCCACCGGAACAATTTCCGGCTTATTTCGGGCAATCTGTTCATGTTCCGGCCCTCCGGGTAACAAGCTTTTGGGTTTTTGCCAAAAGCCGCTGACGCCGGGCCTGTTCCATGGTTCGCTGCTGCAAAAGGGCGTCCACAACAATAATGGTAATAAGGATAATACCGGTTATCATGTCGTCATCGGCGGTAAAATTCAAAAACACCAGAATGGGGCGAATGGAAGCCATGATAATGGCGCCCATGGACGCTCCGATAAGGGAACCCACCCCTCCGGAAAGGCTTACCCCCCCAAGGACGCAGGCGGCGATGGCCCGCATCTCGTAACCCGTACCGGCGATGGGCGCCACAAAACCTACCCGGCTGGCAAACATGATGCCCCCCGCGGCGGAAAACAGGGCGCCCAAAACAAAGGAAAACACCTTGGTAAACCGTACCGGAATACCCAGGAAGGTAGCGCAGGTAACGTTGTCGCCGATGGCGGCAAAGTACCGGCCCTGTCTGGTCCGGGTCATGACCAAGGTTCCCGCCGCGGCGATTAAGAGGGCCATCCAGTAAAACAGGGTAATCCCCAGAAAGGAAACCCTGGCCAAATCCTTAAAAGCCACGGGCATATCTTCCACCCACCGCCCTCCGGTATACAGGTAGATAATTCCCCGGATAATGCCGCTGGTTCCCAGGGTGATAATGATCGAGGGAATGTTCAGGTACATAAAGCCCAGGCCGTTTACCAGGCCGCAGAGAAGCCCCAGGAACAGGGTAAAGGCTATGGCCTGGGTCCAGGGAGCGCCGTCCCGGATCATGGAACCGGATACCGCCGCGCAAAGCCCGGTAACCGCCCCGATGGAAACATCGATCTCCCCTGAGATGATCACAAAGGAAGTTCCCGCCGCCAGCAGGGTAAACACCACGCTGTCGTTTAATATCAAAAGGATGTTGCTTTTGGAAAGAAAGCCGGGATTAAAAAAACCCACAAAAAGAAACAGCGCCACCACAAAGGACAGGGAAGTGAGTTCCCGGATCTTGAATACCCGCTTTATACCGCCCGGCAGCCCCATGCTCATGCTTTGTTTTCCTTGTAAACCCCAAAGGACGCCCGCATCAGGTTATCCTGATTGATCTCTTCTTTGGAAAACTCCCGGTTTATTCTGCCCTGGAACATGGTCATGGCCCGGTCGCTTAATTCAACGATTTCTTCCATATCGGACGAAATGAGGAGGACCGCCACGTTCCGGGCCTTTAACTCGCCGATGATTGCGTAAATGTCGCCCCGGGCGCCGGCATCGATGCCCCTGGTTGGTTCGTCCAGGATCACCAGCCGGGGAGTGGTAGAGAGGGACCGGCCGATAACCACTTTTTGCTGGTTCCCCCCGGAAAGACTTCCCATCTCCTGCCGTATTCCCGTGGCCTTTATCCTGAAATCGGAAACGTACTTTTCCGCAATGTTCCGTTCGGCGGCAAAGTCGAGAAAAAATTTCGAAAGGGAATCAAGACAGGCGGAACTCAGGTTCCCCGCCAGGGTACTTATCCTGAAAATACCGTTAAGGAAGCGATCCTCCGGCACATAATTGACGCCCCGCTTGATAATATCATTGGTCTTCATGCCGCTTATGTCTTTGCCGTCCAGCAGAACCTGCCCCGATATGGCCTCGTCCCGGCCAAAAATGGTCATGGCAAGTTCGGTTCTGCCCGCCCCGACCACGCCGCAGAGTCCCAGAACTTCGCCGGGATAGATACGCAGGTTAATGTCCGCAAAACCATAGCCGTTAAAATCGCGCAGTTCAAACACCGGTTTTTCACCCTCTGTCATCCGGCCGCCGGTTTTTTCCGCCGGCAGACGCTCGGAAAAGTCACCGGGCAAAAGCCCCTTCACAAGCATTTCCCGGGTAAACTCTTCCACCCTGCCGGAAATGGTGATAATGCCGTCCCTCATGATCGCCACATGGGTGGCGATCATGAAGACTTCGTTCAGCCGGTGGGTAATATACACAATGCCGATGTTCTTTTTTTTGAGGTTTTCAATGATTGCGAAGAGGGCGTTTACCTCGTCAAAGGTAAGGGCGCTGGTGGGCTCGTCAAGAAACAGAATCCGGGCTTCCCGGAGCAGTCCCCGGAGTATCTCGACCAGCTGCTGTTCCGCTATCGACAGGGTCCTGGCGCTTCTGGAAAGATCAAGCTTCCAGCCCAGTTGTTTGACCACATCGTTTAGTTTTGAACGGAGGGCCGTTTTTTTTCCCTGGAATCCCATAAGAACGTTTTGTTCCACCGTCATGTTGGGAAAGAGCATCGGTTCCTGGGGGATAAGATAGGCGCCCTTGTTCAGGGAAACGGCGGGTTTTGAAAATTCCAGAGCCTCGCCGCCGATAAAAATACGTCCCGAATCGGGTTTGTAGATTCCCATGATGGATTTAACCAGGGTGCTTTTGCCCGCCCCGTTTCCGCCAATCAGGGCAAGGACCTCGCCGGGATATATGTCCAGGGTTATCCCGCAGAGGACCGAATTGGAACCAAAGGATTTATTGATCTCCCGAACCGACAGTATCGGGACCGGTTTTGAACCGGGCTGGTAAAATTCCGCCATATCCGCGGCTTGCCCTCCGTAACATATAAAACAAATGTTTATACAATAAACATTTGTATGCCATAATGATTAGATACAGGTAATTATAGGCCGGTAAAACAGGATTGTCAACAAAATATAAGGGGATTTTTTAATTTTTTGATATTCTTGTAATTTTTTATTGATACAATTGTTCCAATACAATATAATTATTCACGATGATTTACACACCTATTAAGGTTGGTTTTAGACAGGAGAAGGTATGGATTTTGAGGAAGAACTGGCGGTAAAGGCTGCCTGGCATTATTTCCTTGAAAAAAAAACCCAGCAGCAAATCTCGGAGCTGTTTGGCATATCCCGTATGCGGGTGATTAAGCTTTTAAACAGGGCGGAACAGACGGGGATCATTAAATTTACCATCCGGGAAGACAATGTCCGCCGGATGAAGCTGGAAAAACAGCTCATCGAAGCCTATGGGCTCACAGATTCCTTTGTGATCCCCACGCCGGAGGGCGCGCCGGTGGCGGAAATTAACGACGCCATCGCCGAAGCGGCGGCCATGTATTTGGGCAGCCGCATCAAAAACGGTGAATTTATCAATGTAGGTTATGGCGACACCACGGGAAAGATCCTCAACAATCTGGCCAAAAATGTGGAAAACCCCATCTCGTGTATTTCCCTTACCGGGGGGGTAAGCATTTACCTTCCCAACGCCCGGTCCAATGTTTTTAATGCCCGGCTGTTTTTGATTCCTGCGCCCCTGCTGGTTTCGTCCAAAGAAATGGTGGACGCCATTATTGAAGAACCGCCGGTAAAGGAAATTCTCCGTATGGTTTCGCTGGCATCCTTTACCATTATAGGTGTGGGCGGCATGAACGATGAAGCCACTATCCTCAAATCCGGCATTTTTTCCAAAAATGATTTTCTTTACCTTAAAATGCAGGGCGCCGTGGGAGACGTGCTTTGTCATTTTTTTGATGCCCGGGGGAATATGCTGCTTACTCCCCTGGAGGAACGGCTGGTAAGCACCCCGCCGGAGGTACTGAAGTCCCTGTCTAATGTTACCGGCGTTGCCGCGGGAAAGGATAAGCGGGAAGCCATCAAGGGCGCCCTTGCGTTGGGGTACATGGATATCCTTATTACCAACGAAGACACCGCCCGGTGGCTTATAGAGCATTGTTAAACGAGGAGGAATATATATGGAAGCCGATTATCTTATGGCCGTTGACGCGGGGACCGGCAGCGTGCGGGCTGTTATTTTTGATACCCGGGGAACCCAGATCGGCTGCGTCCAGCGGGAATGGAGGCATGTGGAGGATCCCCGGTATCCGGGCAGCATGGATTTTGACTGGAAAACCAACTGGGATTTGACCCGGTTTTGTATCAGGGATGTCCTGGCGGATACCGGCATCCCCCCGGCCCGGATCCGGGCGCTGTCCGCCACCTGCATGCGGGAGGGGATCATTCTTTACGATGAAAAGGGAAGGGAACTATGGGGCTGCGCCAATGTGGATGCCCGGGCCGGAGATGAAGTGGGCCAGCTTAAGCGCATTGACGGCGCTCTGGAGCGGGAACTTTACCTTAAATCCGGTCAAACCTTTGCTTTAGGGGCCCTGCCCCGGCTGCTGTGGGTAAAGAACAAACTTCCGGAGTTGTACGGTAAAATCGCCCGGATGGGCATGATCAACGACTGGATTATCTACCGCCTTTCGGGGGTCTTGGCGGTGGAACCCAGCAACGGCTCCACCACGGGCTTGTTCAGTCTTGCAGCCCGGACCTGGGATACCGGCATAGCCCGCCGCTGCGGCCTGCGGGATGATATTTTTCCCGATGTGCTGGAGTGCGGAACCGTGGCCGCCAGGGTATCCAAAGCCGGGGCGGAAGAAACCGGTCTTGCCGAAGGTACGCCCCTGGTTGCCGGCGGCGGCGACTGCCAGCTTGGTTCCATCGGCGTCGGAGTGGTCGACGCCGGGGAAGCGGCGGTTTTTGGCGGCAGTTTCTGGCAGTACGAGTACAACACCGGTACGGCCGCCGCTTCTCCTGCCTGTGATGTCAGGGTAAACTGCCACGCGGTGGAAAACATGTGGCAATACGAAGCCCTGGCCTTTAATCCGGGTCTGGTGATGCGCTGGTACCGGGACGCCTTCTGCGCCGAAGAAAAGCGCCTTGCCGCGGAACAGCGGAGCGATCCCTATGCGATTATGGACCGGGCTGCCCAATCGATCCCCGCCGGTTCCCATGGAATGATTTGTACCTTTTCTGATGTGATGAACTACATCAGTTGGAAGCACGCCGCTCCGGGTTTTATTAATTTTGGATTGGATCCGGAAAAATACAACAAAGTTACCTTTTACCGGGCAATTATGGAAAATACCGCCCTGGTAACCCTGGGGCACCTGCGGCTGGTAGAGCGGGCAGCCGGCAAGGGCCCCGAAAAAGTCGTCTTCGCCGGGGGAGCTTCCAAGAGCGGACTCTGGGCCCAAATACTGGCCGATATACTCGGTATACCGGTGGAAGTTCCGGTGGTAAAGGAGGCCGCCGCCCTGGGGGCGGCCCTGATTGCCGGTAAGGGGATAGGTTTATACCCGGATATTAAGCAGGCCGCCCGGGATCTGGTAACAATAGAGAAGGTCTTTTTTCCCGATGGGAAAAACAGGGAAATCTACCGGCGGGCCTATGAAAACTGGCAGGCCGCCTATGGGCCCCAGCTGGGCTTAAGCGATGCCGGGGTTACCAAATATATGTGGCGCGCCCCCGGATTGTAACGGCGGGATCTTTCAATAGTTTTGCAAGGAGTTGTGTATGTTTATTGTGGACGAAAAAGACAGGGAGTACCGGTTCGGTGATCATGGTCCCAAGTACCTTATGCAGGGTCCCCGGATGAATTTTGCCCTGGTACAATTTATGCCGGGACAGGATTTTCGTGCCCATTATCATGATGTAATGGAAGAGAATTTCTATATTCTTGAAGGAACCGTTACCATCGTGGTGGACGAAACGGTCCATATCCTGGGTCCGGGGCAGTTTATTCATGTTGAGCCCAAGGAGGTTCATTATGTGGTCAATAATTTTTCCGCACCGGTCAGGATGATTTCCTCCCTGGCGCCCTACCAGCAGGTTGACAAAACGGAGGTGGAAAACCCAAAACTATAGAGGCGGCGGGTATAGACCCCCGGGCACATCCCGGTAACCGGGGCGTTACACCTGTTGTCCCCCGTTTTACGTTTGAACTGCCCAAAACGGACCGGCCTTTGGCCCGGCCGCAGATTTTGAAAAAGATTTTGTTTTTTTTCCAAAGGGCTTGATCTTTTTTTTTTTTCTTGATACAGTGGGCTTTCCCGTGGGGGGCAGGAAAATGGGTTTTACCCTTTTCCCTGGGGTTGGTTCCGGTATGTTAGCCGGGCTTGCGAGGCCCTGTGCAGAAGCTGTAAGCAGCATTGTATCATTTTGATACAATGCAAAGGGAAGATACGCGTCCGGGTTGTTCCATAAACACGGAATAATGTTAAGTATGCGGCAAGGAGAGCTTGACGAGTGCCTACTATCAATCAACTGGTTCGTTTTGGAAGAAAACAGGCCGGTTCTAAAACGAAATCCCCGGCCCTGCATTCCTGTCCCCAGAAACGGGGGGTTTGCACCCGGGTTATGACCGTAACACCCAAAAAGCCCAATTCGGCCCTTCGCAAGGTGGCCCGGGTTAGGCTTTCACATGGAACCGAGGTTACGGCCTATATTCCCGGTATTGGTCACAATCTTCAGGAGCACTCGGTGGTGCTGGTCCGGGGTGGACGGGTAAAGGATCTGCCCGGGGTTCGTTATCATATCATCCGGGGCGCAAAGGATACTCTGGGCGTGGAAGACCGCAAACGGAGCCGTTCAAAATACGGCGCCAAGCGGCCCAAGGCGTAGCGGGTTTTGTATATGCCGGATTGTAAAGCCTTTTGTATGGGTAGGGTTAATGGGTAGAAAAAAGAAGACCGTGGACCGGGGGATTTTGCCCGATCCCCGGTATAACAGCGTGGTGGTCTCCAAATTTGTCAATCGTATGATGTGGGAAGGCAAGCGGTCCGTGGCTCTTCGGATTGTTCACGGGGCCCTTTCATCGCTCCAGTCCAAGGTCGAAAAGGAACCCCTGGAAGTTTTTCTCAAGGCCATAGATAATGTAAAGCCTATAATCGAGGTAAAGTCCCGGCGGGTCGGCGGGGCCACCTACCAGGTTCCGGTGGAAATTCGGGAGTCCCGGCGGGAAGCCCTGGGAATGCGGTGGATCATCAATGCCGCCAGAGCCCGGTCGGGCCGCGGTATGGGGGAGCGTCTGGCGGCGGAACTTCTGGATGCTTTCAACAGTACCGGTACGGCCTTTAAGAAAAAGGAAGACACCCATAAAATGGCCGAGGCCAACAAGGCCTTTGCCCACTACAGGTGGTAGCCTGATTTCGCCGCCCGGGATATTTGTATTCCGGGTACGGCGGTATGTAAACGAGGTTTTCGGGGAAAGCCCCAAAAGTGTATGATAAAACGCCTTGGCGTTGGTCATATTCCAAACCGATCATCGGCTTTGATGGGATAGGTGGAATGATAGTCCAGATTTCTTCTGCTGTCTGTTCCCCCGTCCTTAAAATCTGTCTTTTCGGTTCAAAATGCTAGGAGGAAGAAAGTAATGGCAAAGGACAAGTTCAATAGAACTAAGATCCACATGAACGTGGGCACCATCGGACATGTTGACCACGGCAAAACGACTCTTTCCGCCGCCATCACCATGTACTGCGGAAAGCACTACGGCGACAAGATCATGAAATTTGATGATATTGATAACGCACCGGAAGAAAAGGCCCGGGGTATCACCATCAATACCCGGCATCTAGAGTACCAGTCGGAAAAGCGGCATTATGCCCATATCGACTGTCCCGGCCACGCCGACTATATCAAAAACATGATCACCGGCGCGGCCCAGATGGACGGCGCGATCCTGGTGGTTTCCGCCCCCGATTCGGTTATGCCCCAGACCCGGGAGCATATTATCCTGGCCCGGCAGGTTGGCGTTCCCAATATCATTGTGTTCCTCAACAAGGTGGATCTGGTGGACGACCCGGATCTGCTTGAAATTGTTGAGGAAGAGGTTAAGGATGTGCTCAGCGCCAACGGTTTCCCTGGAAACGAGGTTCCCATCATCAAGGGGTCCGCTTTCAAGGCCATGGAAGACCTGAACAAGGGCGAAGAAACGGACAATTCCAAGTGCGTCCAGGATCTGCTGGACGCTATGGACAGCTATTTTCCCGATCCGGTCCGGGACGACGACAAGCCCTTTATTATGCCCATTGAAGACGTGTTTACCATCCAGGGCCGCGGAACAGTCGTAACCGGTAAGGTAGAACGGGGTATTCTCAAGCTGAACGAGGAAATTGAAATTATCGGAATTAGGCCCACCAAAAAGACCGTTGTTACCGGTATTGAGATGTTCAACAAGCTCCTTGATCAGGCCCAGTCCGGTGATAACGTTGGAACCCTGCTCCGGGGCGTTGAAAAGAAAGAAGTGGAACGGGGGCAGGTTCTTGCCAAGCCCGGTTCCATTACCCCCCACAGCAAGTTCAAGGGCCAAATCTACTGTCTTTCCAAAGAAGAGGGCGGGCGGCACAGCCCCTTCTTTACCGGTTACCGGCCCCAGTTCTATTTCAGGACCACCGATATTACCGGTACGGTCAAGCTCCCTGAGGGTAAGGAAATGGTCATGCCCGGGGACAATACGGAGATTTACGGCGAACTTATTCATCCCATTGCCATGGAAAAGGGACTCCGTTTTGCCATCCGGGAAGGGGGCAAAACCGTCGCTTCCGGCCAGGTTGTGGAAGTTACCGGGTAGGGATAAAAGGTTGGCGTTTGTTGCGCCGGCCTTTTTTTGCAGGGTGGAGGAATAATGGCTAAGGAACGAATTCGCGTCAGGCTGCGCGGTTTCGATGTGGAGTTGATCGATCAGAGCGCGAAGTCCATCGTTCAAACGGTGCAGAAGGCGGGGGCCGGTGTAACGGGGCCCATCCCCCTTCCAACCCGCATTAACAAGATCACGGTGCTTCGTTCACCCCATGTGAACAAGAAGAGCCGCGAACAGTTTGAAATGCGTACCCATAAACGGCTGATCGATATTATCAATCCTTCCCCGGAGGTAATGGATTCCCTGATGAAGCTGGAGCTTCCCGCCGGGGTGGATGTGGAGATCAAACAGTAGGGTTAATCCCTTTAGAGAGGCTTTTTAACCCGAATGTTGAAAGGGGCCGCTGAAAAATGCGGGTTTCGCGGTCTGCGGAACGGAAAACCCGCAGGGGTCCTTCAAAACCGGCGGGGTTTTGAAAAGGCCTAAGATTATTTGCTGGAGTTGCGTCATGTTGGGTCTTATGGCCAGAAAAGTAGGAATGACACAGATCTTTGACGATGTGGGTAATTTGGTGCCCGTAACGGTTTTACGCGTTGATCCGAATACGGTCATAGCCCGGAAGGAAAAAGAAAAAGACGGCTACGAAGCGGTGGTGATGGGGCTGGATGAGGCAAAAAAAAACAGGGCCACCAAGCCCCGGGCCGGACAGTTTCCTGAAGGAATTACCCCCAAAAAAACGGTGCGGGAGTTTAGGGACTTTGAGAAGGACGTAAAGGCGGGCGACATTTTGGGGGCGGAGCTTTTTGAAGGCTGCCGTTATGTGGATGTAACGGGGATCAGCAAGGGTAAGGGCTTCCAGGGGGTTATGAGGCGCTGGGGTTTCGGCGGCGGACGGGCCTCCCATGGGTCCAAGTTTCACCGTGAACCGGGGTCCACCGGCCAGTCCACCTATCCCCACAAGACCTTTAAGAACGTAAAGCTTCCCGGACGGATGGGCCGGGAAAGGGTAACCGTATTGAGCCTGAGGCTGATTAAGGTGGATACGGAAAAGCAGCTTTTAATGATCCGCGGCGCCGTGCCGGGCATAAACAAGGGCCTGGTGTTTGTCAGGGCCGCAGTCAAGAAGTAACGGAACCTGGGGAAAACAATGAAGGGGACAGTGTATTCAAAAGAAGGCAAGGAATTGCGTACCATAGAATTGGACGACGCGGTTTTTGGCCTGCCGATAAATGATGATGTCATCTGGTATGCCATTAACAATGAGCTTGCCAATAGGCGGACGGGGACCGCCTCGACCAAGGATCGGGGAGAAGTTCACGGTTCCAATGCCAAACCCTACAAGCAAAAAGGGACGGGCCGGGCCCGGCGGGGCGACAAAAAATCCCCCCTCCTGGTAGGGGGCGGAACAATTTTTGGTCCCAAGCCCAGGGATTTTTCCTATTCCATTCCAAAGAAGGTAAAGCGTCTGGCCCTAAAAACAATCCTCTCCCTCAAGGTTCAGAACAATGCCCTTCGGGTGGTGGAGGACTTTTCCATCGAATCGGGCAAAACCAGGGATCTGGCCAGGCTTTTGGAAGGCTTTGGCGGCCCCGAGCGGACCGTCCTTATTCTTAAGGATGAAGATCCCCTGCTCAAACGGGCCGCTTCGAATATCCCCTGGCTTTCCTATTTGTCCTACAGCCGTTTGGAGGCCCACGAGCTGTTTTATGGGCGACGGGTATTGCTTTTGGAAACGGCGGCAAAAAATTTGAATGAATTTTATCAAGAAAACAGAAACGAAGGGCGTCTCCGTAAAGATTTTGCGCCGGGCGCCGGCGAAACACGCAGCCTGGAGGCCGGTAAATGAATTACCATTCGATTCTTATTGAACCGGTTCTTTCGGAAAAGGCCAATATTCTGCGGGAACAGGGAAAATATGTATTCAAGGTTGATCCCAGGGCTACCAAACTGGATATAAAAGAAGCGGTCCGCCGCGTCTTTAATGTCCATCCCGTTTCCTGTACCGTGATGGTGGTGGGGGGTAAGCCCAAACGGCTGCGGAACCGGCCCGGTTATACCTCAACCTGGAAGAAGGCTATTGTGCGGCTTGTCAAGGACGAGAAGATCGGCATTTTTGAGGGCGTATAATTATGGGTATTAAGACGTATAAGCCGATCACTCCGGGGATGCGGCAATGGACCAGTTTGGATTTTTCCGAGCTTACCAAAAAAAAACCGGAAAAATCCCTTACCTCGGGCCGGCCCGAAAGGGCGGGCCGGGATGGCCACGGGCGGATCAGCGTCCGCCACAAGGGGGGGGGGCCCAAGCGGCGTTACCGGGAAATTGATTTTAAGCGGGATAAAACCGGCATTCCAGGCAGAGTGATATCCATCGAATACGATCCGAATCGTAGCGCCAATATCGCCCTGATAAACTATGCCGATGGAGACAAGCGTTACATCATCGCCCCCAGGGGTCTGGCGGTGGGCGCGGCGGTCAAATCCGGTCCCGGCGCTCCCATTGAGCCGGGGAACGCCCTGCCCCTGGAAAATATTCCCCTGGGGTTTACCGTCCATAACATAGAGCTGACCCAGGGCAAGGGCGCCCAGATGGTCCGTTCCGCTGGAGCCGGGGCCCTTATTGCCGCCAAAGAAGGAAACTATGTAACGGTAAAGCTTCCTTCCGGCGAAATGCGGATGATCTTTAAGAAATGCTACGCCACCATTGGAACCGTGGGAAACGAGGATCACATGAACGTTACCCTGGGTAAGGCGGGCCGCAAGCGCTGGCTGGGGGTGCGGCCCACAGTCAGGGGTATGGTGATGAATCCCGTGGATCATCCCCACGGAGGCGGTGAAGGAAAGAACAAGGGGATCCATCCCGTCAGCCCTTGGGGTCAGCCGACCAAAGGTTACAAGACCCGAAAAAAACATAAGCCTTCTTCACGGTTTATTATTAGCCGCGGGAAAAAGAAGAAATAAAGGATTGTGAGAAAACGCCGCCGGTGTTTTCCAAGGAGTTGTAGCAGGAATGTCGAGGTCGATTAAAAAGGGGCCCTTTATCGAAAAGAGCCTTTATAAAAAGGTGCTTGAGATGAGCAAGGCCGGGGACAGGAGGATGATAAAAACCTATTCCCGCTGTTCAACCATCATTCCCGAAATGGTGGGTGGAACGATCTCCGTATACAACGGCAAGGTATGGGTTCCCGTATATATTACGGAAAACCTCGTGGGCCACAAACTGGGGGAATTTTCACCCACCCGGATCTTCCGGGGGCATGCGGGCTCGGATAAAAAGGCGGTCAAGAAATAAATGGCACAGAGCGGACAGAACGCCGGCAAAACCGGATACAGGGCGGAATCAAAGTTTATCTTCGCCTCTCCATACAAGATTAGGCCCGTGGCAGACCTGGTTCGCAGAAAAGGTTATCCCGAAGCCATGGCTCTGCTGGAGCACATGCCCCACCGGGGGGCCGCCCTGATCAGGAAAACCGTAAAATCCGCAGCCAGCAGCGCTCTGGACCTTAACAAGAAGCTCGATGAAGATATGCTCTATGTAAGGGATATACAGATTAACGAGGGCCCCCGGCTTAAACGGATCTGGTTCCGGGCCCGGGGGCGGGCGGATATGCTCCTTAAAAGAATGTGCCACATTTCCGTGGTCATAGATGAAGTGGGGAAATAATGGGACAAAAAGTTAATCCAACCGGACTGCGGATAGGGATAAATAAAACCTGGGGTTCCCGCTGGTATGTAGACCCTAGGGAATATGCCAATACCCTCCACGAAGATATTAAACTTCGCGGCTTTATCCTGGGCATGAGCGAATGTAAGGGAGCGGATATTGCGGAACTGGAAATAATACGCCATCCCCAGCGCATTACCATTGTGATCCACACCGCCAGGCCGGGGGTTATCATCGGCGTCAAAGGCGCAAATATAGAAAAGATCAGCGCAGAACTGCAAAGGCTGGTTTCCAAGAAAGTCCAGATCAAGATCAAGGAAGTAAGGAACGCCGATAATAACGCCCAGATCGTGGCCCAGAACATAGCCCGGCAGCTTCTGGCCCGGGGCAGTTTTCGCAGGACCATGAAGCAGGCTATTACCAACGCCATTAAGAAGGGCAACGCCCAGGGAATCAAGGTCCGGCTCTCAGGGCGGCTGGGGGGCGCCGAAATGTCCCGTACCGAGGAAGCCAAGGAGGGGCGCATCCCTCTTCATACCCTGCGGGCGGATATAGATTACGGTTTTGCGGAAGCCCATACCACCTTCGGCGCCATCGGCGTTAAGGTCTGGGTCTACAACGGCATGAAATACGGCAGGGAGCAGAAAGAAGACGCAGGCGCCCTGGTACGGAAACGGCGGGACAGGGTCCCCGCAAAGGCGTAGGAGTAAAATATGCTGAGTCCCAAGCGTGTAAAACACCGTAAGGTACAGCGGGGAAATATGCCCGGCAAGGCCACCAGGGGAAACACCGTAGTTTTTGGGGATTACGGCCTTGTGGCCCTGGACCGGATGTGGATCACCAACCGGCAGATAGAGGCGGCCCGTGTTGCCATGAACCGCCACGTTAAACGGGGGGGTAAACTGTGGATCCGGATCTTTCCCGATAAGCCCTATTCTAAAAAACCTGCGGAAACCCGCATGGGCAAGGGAAAGGGGGCCCCCGAATATTGGGTAGCGGTGGTTAAGCCCGGTACTGTGATGTTTGAGCTGGGGGGCATCGATAAAAAGCTGGCGGAAGAAGCGATGATTCTGGCGGGGGCCAAACTCCCCATCAAAACCAGATTTGTGGCCCGCTCCGATCTGGAACTGGCATAAGGCGGAGTGTTATGAAGAATTCATTCAAGAACCTGTCCTATCAGGAACTAAAGGTTAAGAGGGATGAACTGTCCAAAAAATACATGGAGCTCCGGTTTCAGATGGTCGTAGGCCATGTGGAAAATCCGCTCCAGAAACGGGTAATGCGCCGGCAAATCGCCCGGATCAATACCCTGATAGGCCGGCAGGAAAAGGCGCAGCCGAAGGGTTTAACCGAAACGAAGGCCTGACATGCGCCCTTGGGGCGCGAATACGGGAAGAAGGTTGTAGACGCCGCTAGGAGGCGGTTTGTACTATGGAAGAGCAGACAGTCAGAAAGAGCGGAAAAAAAGAATTTGTGGGGATCGTTAAAAGCGATAAAATGAACAAAACCATCGTTGTGGCGGTAGAAACCAAGGCCCTGCATCCCCTCTATAAAAAATATGTTACCCGGATTAAACGGCTCAAGGCCCATGACGAATCTAACGAGGCCAAAGCGGGCGACAGGGTCCGGGTGGTGGAATGCCGGCCCATCAGCAGGGAAAAGTGCTGGAAGCTTGCGGATATTGTCGAGCGGGCGCGTTAGGGTGAGGAGAGGAAGATGGTTCAGGTAGAAACCTTTCTGAATGTGGCCGACAATTCCGGGGCCAAGATCGTTCAGTGTATCAAGGTTCTGGGCGGTTCAAAGCGCAAGTACGCCGGTATTGGGGATATTATTGTGGTGGCCGTCAAGGATGCTCTGCCCACATCAACGGTAAAGAAGGGATCGGTGGAGAAGGCCGTGGTGGTCCGGGTGCACAAGGAATACCGCCGGCCCGACGGTACCTATATCCGCTTTGACGACAATGCCTGTGTACTCATTGACGCGGCCCGGAATCCTAAGGGGAAGCGGGTGTTCGGGCCGGTTGCCCGGGAACTTCGGGAACGGGGCGAGTTTATGAAGATAGTGTCCCTGGCGCCCGAAGTGTTGTGAAGGTTCTGTTAAGGAAGGTTTATGACAACGGTACATAAATTTAAGCTGAAAAAAGAAGACACCGTCCAGATCATCGCCGGCAAGGACAAGGGGAAACGGGGACGGATCCTGAAAATCCTCCGGGACAAGGACCGGGTGGTGGTGGAAGGGGCCAATATGGTTAAGAAGGCCCAGAAACGCCGGAACCAGCAGGACCGGGGGGGCATCGCGGAAATTGAAGCTGCTGTCCATTCTTCCAATGTGATGATCCTCTGCAAAAAATGCGGGCCCACCCGGATTGGATACAAACCGGGGACTGTGGACAGCAAGACCGGAAGGGCCGTTAAGACCCGGGTATGCAGAAAATGCGGGGAGGCCCTGTGATGGCACATTACGAGCCGCGGCTTAAAAAAATCTGCCGGGAACAGATAGCCCCGGAACTTTTTAAGGAGCTGGGTTATAAATCCTCCATGCAGGTTCCCCGGCTGGAAAAAATCGTGGTCAGCATGGGCGTGGGCGAGGCTCTGCAGAACAAAAAACTGCTGGACGCCGCCATTGAAGACCTGACCCAGATCACCGGACAGCGGGCCGTCAAGACCAAGGCCCGCAAGAGCATTGCCAATTTCAAGATCAGGGCCGGTCAGGAAATCGGTGCCAAGGTAACCCTTAGGGGAAAGATGATGTACGAATTTCTAGACCGGCTGGTAAACGCGGCCCTGCCCCGGGTTAAGGATTTTAGGGGAGTCAGCCAGAACGCCTTTGACGGTCACGGCAACTATTCCTTGGGCATTACGGAACAGATCATTTTTCCGGAAATTGATTTTGATAAAATTGAAAGGGTTGCGGGGCTTAATATAGTCATCGTAACCACCGCCCGGACCGATGCGGAGGCCAAGGCCTTCCTGGCTAAATTCGGCATGCCCTTTAGGAAGTGAGGTAAGAAAAGCAGCATGGCAAGAAAAGCAATGATCATAAAGGCGCTCAGGACGCCTAAATATAAAACCAGGAAGGTAAACCGCTGCAGAATCTGCGGCCGGGCCAGGGGCTACCTGCGGAAATTCGAGATGTGCCGCCTTTGTTTCCGCAAATACGCAAGCGAAGGACTTATTCCTGGGGTTACCAAATCAAGCTGGTAGGAGAGAAGGATGAGCGTTTCTGATCCCGTAGCGGATATGTTGACCAAAATCCGGAACGCCGGAATGGCAAAACATGAAAAAGTTGATATTCCTACCTCAAAACTGAAGCTTGAGATCGTCAAGATCTTAAAGACCGAAGGGTATATCAAGAATTTCAAAAAGGTAAGCCAGGAAGGGGCCAATACCATCCGGGTTTTCCTTAAATACGATGATGAAACCGGGCCCGTGATTCACGGCATTGAAAAGGTCAGCAAGCCCGGCCGCCGGGTTTATACGGGGTACCAGAGCATGCCCCGGGTTTTTAACGGTTACGGTACCCTGATCGTTTCCACTTCCAAGGGCGTTACCACCGGAAAAAAAGCCGCCGAGAAAAAGGTCGGCGGAGAAATTATCTGTACCGTTTGGTAGGGGTTATATATGTCGCGTATCGGAAAAATACCAGTCCAGGTTCCCCAGGGGGTAAAGGTAAACTTCCAGGATGATCTGATCACCGTGGAGGGCCCCAGGGGAAAACTGACCCAGAAATATCATCCGGTGATCACCTTTGAAGCGAAGGACGGGGAAATTATAGTGGGCCGGGCCAACGAGGAAAAGCAGACCAAGGCTTTCCACGGCCTTTACCGGAATCTCCTCAATAACATGGTTACAGGGGTGTCTTCGGGGTTTACCAAAACCCTGGTAATTACCGGTGTCGGCTACCGGGCAGAGGTCCAGGGGCAGCTCTTGGTGATGAACCTGGGGTACTCCACGGAAGTTTATGTGGGCATCCCCGGGGGCATTACCGTTACCGCCGAAGCATCGGGAAAGGTAACGGTAAGCGGCATCGACAAGCAGCGGGTGGGGGAATTTGCCGCCCAGGTGAGGAAGCTTAGGGAGCCCGAACCCTACAAGGGCAAGGGTATACGCTACGAGGATGAGCAGATCCGGCGCAAGGTCGGCAAATCGGGAGTAAAATAGCGGCGCTGTTTTGCTTCTTAAAGAAGGGCCATGGAGTTGGTTTTACGGCGCTATTGAGGGGATAATACTATGTTGCGTAAGATGTTGGAAAAGGACAGGAAACGGTTCAAACGGAAGGTACATATCAGGAAGATCCTTTCCGGAACGGCGGAGCGGCCCCGGCTCAGCGTAACAAGGAGCGGCAGGGCCCTCTATATGCAGGCCATTGATGATACCCGGGGACATACCCTGGCGGCGGCATCCACCCTGGAAAAGGAACTGAGGAACATCAAAGCTACCGTTGAAGGGGCCGCGCAGCTGGGAGCAATTATGGGGAAACGGCTTTTGGAAAAAAATATTACCACGGTGGTGTTTGACCGGAACGGTTATTTGTATCACGGCAGGGTAAAAGCCATGGCCGACGGAACCCGGAAAGCCGGGGTTCAGTTTTAAGGAACGGGAAACCCCGTTTTATGGCCGGGAAAAGGCGCGGCCCTGCGGCCGCGCAATGCAGGAGTTAGCGGAATGGATCATGGAAGAGAGGGTCGCAGAGACCGGGACAGAATGCAGGAAAAGGATAAGGAATTTGTCGAAAAACTGGTTAAGCTGAACCGTACCGCCAAGGTGGTCAAGGGAGGCCGGCGTTTTTCCTTTTCCGCCCTTACCGTGGTGGGGGACAGGAAAGGCAGCGTTGGTTTCGGTTTTGGCAAGGCCAATGATGTATCCGAGGCGATCCGCAAAAGCATTGACAAGGCAAAACGGAGCCTGATACGGCTGCCCGTTAAAAATGGAACCATCCCCCATGAAATCCAGGGAGCCTTTAAGGCGTCCAGGGTCTACCTTAAGCCGGCCTGTTCCGGTACGGGGATCATCGCCGGGGGTCCGGTCCGGGCTATAATGGAAGCCGGGGGCGTTACCGATGTACTTTCCAAGTCCATTGGGGCTTCCAGCCAATACAATGTGGTCAAGGCAACCTTTGAGGGGTTGAGCCGGATGATGGACGCCCGGATCCTGGCCAAGGCCAGGGGAAAGTCCATCAAAGAGCTGTGGGGTTAGTATGGCGAAGATAAAGGTCAAGCTGGTCCGCAGCGTCATTGGAAGACTGCCCAGGCAGCGGGCCACAGTCCGTTCTCTGGGACTGCGGAAAATCGGTTCCAGCAATGTTCTGGAAGCCAGCCCCGCCGTACTGGGGATGGTCAAGGCTGTTTCACACCTGGTTTCGGTGGAGGATGTTTCAGCCCTTCGGGATTGAAACGTCTTTTGCTGAGGAGTAGAGGAATGCAGGATTTTGATTTACATGCCCCCGAGGGCGCCAATAAAAGAAAGCGTATCCTGGGCAGAGGCCAGGGTTCCGGCAGAGGTACCACCGCGGGCAAGGGAAACAAGGGGCAAAAAGCCCGGTCCGGGGGTAAAACCTATATCGGTTTTGAAGGGGGACAGATGCCCCTGTACCGGCGCATTGCCCGGCGGGGTTTTTCCAATTATCCCTTTAAAAAAGAGTACCAGGTGGTCAATCTGGGGGAAATCGACAAACGTTTTGAAGACGGCGAGACAGTGGATGCGGCCTCGCTTGCCTCCAAAGGACTGGTTCGGGGGCCCGTGCCGGTAAAGATCCTCGGCATGGGGGAATTGGGCAAAAGGCTCACCGTGAGGGCCTGTGCGCTTTCCGCTTCCGCCAGGGGAAAAATTGAAAAGGCCGGCGGTACAGTGCTGGACGCCGCCGGTGAAAAAAAAACAAGGAGCGGGACTAGGTAATGGCAAATCCGCTGGTTGGTATTTTCAGAGTCAAGGAACTGCGGGAACGGATCTTTTATACCGTGATGCTTCTGCTCATTTTCCGTCTTGGAGCGGTACTTCCCATACCCGGCATTAATGTTCAGGAACTGAACAATTTTTTCCGGTCCCAGCAAAATTCGGGAAACGCCATTGTGGATTACCTGGACTTTTTTGCGGGGGGCGCTTTTTCCAATTTTTCAGTATTTATGCTGGGGATCATGCCCTATATTTCCATGTCGATCATCATGCAGCTGCTCATCATCGTTTTTCCTTCCCTTAAAAAACTTTCCCAGGAAGAAGGTGGAAGAAAAAAGATCCAGAGCTACCAGCGGATCGGTACCGTGGCGGTTTGTATTGTTCAGTCCTTCGCTGTTACCCAGTACGCCAGGTATATTGCCCGGCAGGTGGATAATTTCTTTACCATACCAAATTTCTGGTTTTTTACCGTTATTGCGGTGCTTACCGTGACCACCGGGACCATGTTTCTTATGTGGCTGGGGGAACAGATAACTAAGCGCGGTATAGGCAACGGCATATCTCTTTTGATCTTCGCGGGTATCGTGGCCCGCCTTCCCCAGGCGGTGTACGAACTGGGCCAGCAGGTGGTCCGGGGAGAACAGAACCCGGTTTTTGTGGCGGTGGTTTTTGTTATGTTTGTCGCCGTGGTAGCCCTGGTGGTTTTTGAACAGCAGGGACAGCGGAAGATAGCGGTCCATTACGCGAAACGCATTGTGGGCCGGCGTATGTATGGCGCCCAGAATACCTATATCCCCTTTAAAATCAATCCTTCGGGGGTTATACCGGTTATTTTTGCCTCCTCCATACTAACGTTTCCCCTCCAGATTGCCTCCACTGTGGGGGCTAACATACCCTGGCTGGGAGCGGTATCCCGGGCCTTAACCCCCCGGGGGCCGCTGTACAATGTACTCTACGTGCTGCTTATCATCTTTTTTGCCTATTTCTATACCCAGGTAAGCCTTAATCCCATAGAGATAGCCAAAAATATCCGGGAAAACGGCGGTTCCATTCCGGGAATCAGGACTGAACGTATCGAAGAGTACCTGACCAGGATACTTAACCGTATTGTTTTGCCGGGCTCGCTCTATCTGGCCCTTATTGCGGTAATTCCTACTTTTATACAATGGGCCTTTAATTTTCCCACATCCATTTCCTATTTGATGGGGGGTACGTCGCTTCTGATTTTAGTGGGGGTAGACCTGGATACCATGAGCCAGGTGGAAAGTCTGCTCAAGATGCATCACCACGAAGGGCTTACCAAAAAGGGCCGCCTCCGGGGAAGGAATCTTTAGCATGATTCATGAAACGCCGTTTGGCGCAAAGGGCACCGGGGTTTGCGTAAAACCGGCGGTTTGCCTTATAGTTAGGGGAGTTACACGATGAAAGTTCGGACCAGCGTTAAACCAATCTGCGATAAGTGCAAGATAATTAAGAGGAACGGCATAGTCCGCATTATCTGCAAGAACCCCAAACATAAGCAGAAACAGGGATAGGAGCAATATGAAACTTCGTTTCATGTTTAATAGAAATACGGGGCCCCAGGGCCGCGTCAGGCAGGAGCTACCATGGCACGTATAGCGGGAATCGACCTCCCCAACAAGCACGTTAACATCGCGCTGACCTATATTTTCGGTATAGGCCGGTCCAGCGCCGATGAAATCTGCGCCAAGGCAAAGATCGACTCCAAGAGGCTTATCAACGATCTTTCGCAGGAAGAACTTAATGCGCTCCGTCATTTAATAGAAAACGACTATAAGGTCGAAGGACGTCTCCGTACCGAGGTGGCCCTGAACGTCAAGCGGCTTATGGACATAGGCTGTTACCGTGGGCTTAGGCACCGCAAGGGCCTGCCCCTGCGGGGACAGCGGACCCGGACCAACGCCCGTACCCGTAAGGGCAAGAAGAAAACGGTGGCGGGGAAAAAGAAGTAGGGTTAAGATTTAATCTTCGGAGACGATCGACGGTTTTCTTCGAAGGCGAATCGTGTTTTTATGGAGCGGTTTTACCGCTCCGTCCGAATTGTTTTTGGAGGAGAGTGAGTGGCTGCGACGACAAAGAAACGCAAAGAAAAGAAGTCGGTTTATGAAGGCAACGTATACATTCAGGCGACCTTCAACAACACCATTGTAACAATTACCGATTTAATGGGTAATGCCATTTCCTGGGCCAGTTCCGGCGGTCTGGGTTTCCGGGGAGCAAAAAAATCGACCCCCTTTGCCGCCCAGACGGTAACCGAAACGGCTGCCCAGAAGGCTCTCCAGGTGGGCCTGCGGGAAGTCCATGTATATGTAAAGGGTCCCGGCATTGGCCGCGAGTCCGCCATCAGGCAGCTTGGCGTACTTGGCATCAAGGTAAAATCGATCAACGATGTTACTCCCATTCCCCATAACGGCTGCAGGCCGCGCAAGACCCGGCGCATATAAGCGGGCGTTAGTGTAAGGAGACTTGAAAGATGGCAAGATATACCGGTCCTGTGTGCCGCCTTTGCCGGGCGGAGGGAAAAAAGCTTATGCTTAAAGGAGATCGCTGCAGGAGCGACAAATGCGCGATCAACAGAAAACGGCCCGCCCCGGGCAAGGACCCCAAGGGACGGGCGGGCAAGCGGAGCGATTACGGCGTGCAGCTCCGGGAAAAACAAAAACTTAGGCGGATCTACGGCATGCAGGAAAGGCAGTTCAACCTCTTTTTTCAAAGGGCGCTGCGCATGGCGGGGATCACCGGCGAAAACCTGTTCGTGTTGTTGGAAAGGCGTCTCGACAATGTGGTTTACCGGCTTCGTTTTGCCGCCAGCAGAAGCCAAGCGCGGCAGATTGTACTCCATGGTCATGTGCGGGTAAATGGCCGGCGGGTAAATGTTCCATCGTATCTTGTAAAACAGGAAGATGAAATTGAAATCCGGGAAGGAAGCAAAAACCTGGTGGTTATTAAAGAGGCTCTTAAGGAATTCGGTAAATCCGGGGTTATGCCCTGGCTCCACCTGGATCCTGATGCCATGAAGGGTAAGTTCCTTGTTTCTCCGCGCCGCAGCGATATTACCGATCTGGCGGACATCAAGGAACAGATGATCGTTGAATACTATTCTAAGTAAGGAGTCCCCATGAAACTGGGTTTTCTGTTTGATTTAACCGGGCGGCGCGGTGCCGCACTGCTATAGCGAGGTGGACATGGCCCGTAGGAATCTGCTTAAGGGATTCAAACGCCCCAAGGGCATTACCTTTGAACACGGCGAACTTAGACCGAATTACGGCAAGTTTACCGCCGCTCCTTTTGAACCGGGATTCGGGACCACCGTAGGTAATACCCTGCGGCGCGTCCTGCTTTCCTCGATCCAGGGATACGCCATTACGGCGGTTAAAATTACGTCCTTCAATGCCGATGGAAATCCCCATGTGGTTTCCAGCGAATTTGAAACGATCCCCAATATCGTGGAAGACACCCTGGATGTTATTAACAGTCTCAAACAGATACGGCTCAGGCTTCCCCTGGATATGGAACAGAACGTAATCCTCTATGAATGGTCCGGGAAAACCGAGATCAAGAGCGATGATTTTGAACGGGAAAGCCAGGTAGAGGTACTCAGTACGGGACTGCACATTATGACGCTGATGGACAATGCCCGGATTGAAATGGAAATTCAAATAGACCTGGGCCGGGGCTACGTGCCTTCTGAGGTCAACGAGCGTTATGTGGATGTGATAGGTACCATACCGCTGGACTCGATTTTTTCTCCGGTAAAAAAGGTCAAGTACACTGTGGAACCCACCCGGGTGGGGCAGCGCAGCGATTATGACAAACTGGTGCTGGAGATATGGACGGATGGCACTGTGAAGCCCGATGACACCCTGGCGGAGGCAGCCAAAATCGCCAAGGATCATTTTTCTGTTTTTATCAACTTTGACGAAAACAGCCTGGGGGTTGAGCTGGATGATGACCCCGACGATGACCGGATCCGGCAGATTCTTAGTACTCCCGTGGAAGAGCTGGAGCTTTCGGTCCGGTCTTCCAACTGCCTTAAAAACGCCAACATCAAAACCATAGGAGAGCTGACCAGGAAAACCGAGGATGATATCGCAAAGACCCGGAATTTTGGCAAAAAATCCCTTCAAGAGATAAAGGAAAAACTGAAGGAATGGAATCTGGGCCTGGGGATAACCGATGTTAATGTTCTGCGGAACGCGGTAAGGGTTACAAACGCTGCACCTCAGGCGGAAGAGGAAGAAAAGGAAGGCGAAGATGAAGCATAGAAGAGGTTTTAACCCCCTGGAGCGGATGTCCGCCCACCGGAAAGCCCTGCACCGCAATATGGTAACTTCTTTGTTCAGGCATGAACGGATCAAGACCACCAAGACAAAGGCACTGGCGGTCAGGCGGACCGCGGAAAAACTTATTACCCGGGCAAAGATAGATTCAGTTCACAATAGGCGTATCGCTTCAAGCCGCCTTTATGACGAAGGGGTGGTGGCAAAACTTTTTACCGCCATTGGTCCCAGAATGAAAGACCGGCCCGGCGGCTATACCAGAATTATTAAACTCGGTGAACGGTCCGGGGACGCTTCGGAAATCGTTATCCTGGAACTGGTGGACTATGTCCTTGAAACAGGAGATGAAAAGGACAAAAAAACTAAAAAGGCCGAAAAAAAAGACGGGAAAAAAGAGGAGAAGGAATAGATGTCAAAGGCGCACAGGGGTAAGGGGCTGCGGGAACTGGCCGCCCGCGGACGGGGAACATGCCCGGTATGCGGGCGGGACAGCGTAAAGATCCTTTATGAAATGGAAGCGGGAGAAACCAAAATCAAGGTTTGCAAAACCTGCAAGGCCGCCGTTGCCCACGGCAGAAAGAGTGTTTCCGCCTAGCGGCGGATTTTCGAGGGGGTTGTTACGCCGGGGTCCTGTCCGGTTTACCGCTTGTCCAGGGGGATATAGTCCCGGTGCCGCTGGACGCATTTGTAGGCAGGGCGGATGATGCGGCCTCCGGAAATAATTTCTTCCAGCCGGTGGGCGCACCAGCCTGCAACCCTGCTTACCGCAAAGAGAGGTGTGTAGAGATCTGCGGGGATGCCCAGCATCTTGTATACAAAACCGGAATAAAAATCCACGTTGGTACAAATTACCTTGTCTGATCCCTTTACCTTTTTGAATACCTCGGGGACAATCCGTTCTATAAGCAGGTAAAGGTTGAATTCATCGTTTAGATTTTTTTCCGCCGCCAGCAAGGCGGCCTTGTCCCGGAGCAGCCTTGCCCGGGGATCGGTTTTGGTATAAACAGCGTGCCCCTGGCCGTAGATCAGAGCGGAGCCGTCTCCGGCCTCTCCCCGGAGGATACGTTCAAGGTAATCAGCCACGTCCCCCTCATTGTCCCAGCGCTTAATGTTCCTTTTAATCTCATCCATCATTTCCATTACCTTGACATTGGCGCCGCCGTGTTTAAAGCCCTTGAGGGAAACAAGTCCCGCAGAAATCGCCGAAAAGGTATCGGTATCGGCGGAAGAAACCAGGTGTACCGCGAAGGTTGAATTGTTGCCGCCGCCGTGTTCGGCGTGGAGGACCAGGGCCAGGTCCAAAACTTCCGCTTCCAGCCGGGTATAGTGCTGGTCTGGACGGATCAGGGAAAGCAGGGTCTCTGCGCTGGAACAGTCTGAATTGGGCATGTGGATGATAAGGCTTTCGTGATCGTAGTAATGTTTTTTTGCCATATAGGAATAGGCGGCGATGGTGGGAAACCGGGCGATCAATTCCAGGCACTGGCGCAGAGTATTTTCCGGGGATCCGCTTTCCGGCGCTTCATCGTAGGAGTAGAGGGTCAACACCGACCGGGCCAGCTTGTTCATGATGTCTCTGGAGGGGGCCTTCATGATGCAGTCTTCGGCGAAATTTTTGGGCAGAGCCCTGGAGTTTCCCATGAGGGCGCAGAAGTCCTTCAGTTCCACCGCCGGCGGGAGTTCTCCGAATAGGAGGAGGTATACCGTTTCTTCAAAACCAAAACGCCCTTCGGCGGCGGCGTTCCGCACCAGATCCTCCACATCAATGCCCCGGTAGTAGAGTTTGCCGTCCACGGGGATCCTTTCCCCCTCATCTATGATGTAGCCGTGGACATCGCCGATGCGGGTAAGACCCACCAGGACGCCGGTACCATCGGCGTTCCGCAGCCCCCGTTTTACATTGAATGTGCCGTACAGATCCGGATCAATGCCGCCGTTTTCCGTTATGGCCCTAATGTACCTGTTAATGGCGGACCTCCTTTTACACTCCGTCCTCTTCCCGAATCTGGACCCGGCGGATCTTGCCGCTGATCGTTTTGGGAAGCTCGGCGGCAAATTCTACGATCCGGGGATACTTGTAGGGGGCGGTGATCTTCTTTACGTGGTTTTGCAGTTCACCCTTGAGTTCTTCCGAAGGAGACCAGCCCCTGGCCAAGACCACCGTAGCCTTGACCGCCGTTCCCCGCTGGGGATCGGGAACCCCAGTGATGGCGCACTCCAGCACCGCCGGATGTTCCATCAAAGCACTTTCCACTTCAAAGGGGCCGATGCGGTAACCGGAACTTTTTATGACATCATCGGAACGGCCCACAAACCAAAGGTAACCGTCCTCGTCCCGCCAGGCCATGTCGCCGGTATGGTAGATCCCGTCATGCCAGACCCTGCAGGTGAGTCCATCGTCCCGGTAATAGCCATCGAACATGCCCCAGGGCCTGCGTCTGCCGGTACGAACCACCAACTGTCCCTCTTCACCCATGTCGCAGGAAGAGCCGTCTTCCCGGAGCAGGTCTATGTCATAGCCCGGCGAAGGCTTGCCCATGGATCCCGGTTTCGGTTCCAGCCAGGGGTAGGTACAGATCGTAACGGTAAGTTCCGTCTGGCCGTAACATTCCCGGAGTTTGATCCCCGTGCCCTGCCTGAAGCGTTCGTAGATCTCCGGTTCCAGGGGTTCCCCTGCCACGGTACAATGCTTGAGGGCGGAAAAATCCCAGCGGGAAAGATCTTCCTTGATAAAGAAACGGTACACCGTGGGGGGGGCGCAGAAGGTGGTAACCCGGTGTTTGGTTATTACCTCCAGCATGGCCTGGGGATCAAAGCGGTCGTAGTCGTAGACAAACACAGCGCTTCCGCAGAGCCATTGGCCGTAGATTTTGCCCCAGGCAGCCTTGGCCCAGCCGGTGTCCGCCACGGTAAGGTGAAGGCCGCCCTCCGTAACCTGGTGCCAGTATTTGGCGGTAACGATGTGCCCCAGGGGATAGGCGAAGTTGTGGCGGACCATTTTGGGCATGCCGGTAGTACCGGAGGTAAAGTAGAGCAGCATAATGTCGCCGTTGGCGTTGACCTCTTGGGGCCGGACGAAATCAGTGGAGGCCTTTTCCATCAGGGTCTTGAAGTCGATCCAGGAACCGCCCCTTCCGCCGTCCCGGTGCAGTACGCCTGACGCGGCGGCATCGGGCGGGTTCCCGCCGTTCCCCCGGCCGGAAGGGCGCATAAAAGCCAGGTAGCGGAGGGCGGGCCGGCCTCCATCTCCGTTGGACAGCCTGTTTTTCGCTTCCTCCACCGCGGCCATGATCTTTGGTTCCTCGACGCAGATAATCCCCTTGATGTCCGCAGCCCTGCACCGGTATTCAATATCCTTGGCGGTAAGAAGGTGGGTGGCGGGAATGGCGGCGGCGCCGATCCTATGCAGGGCCAGCAGCACAGGCCAGTATTCCCAGCGCCGTTTCAGGATCAGCATTACCGGATCGCCCCTGCCTATGCCTCCCTGGACAAGGGTATGGGCCGCCTGATTGGACAGCCTCTGCATACCGGCATAACTAAAGGATGCCTCCGCCCCTCTTTCGTCGCACCAAAAGAGGGACCTGTCTTCCGGCCTGGTCCGGGCCAGGGTGTCCAGAACATCCCAGGCAAAGTTAAAGTTATCGGGGATACGGATCGTAAAGTTGGCGTAAAAATCTTCGTAGGATTCAAAATCCTTTCGGGGCAGGTATTTGTCAAGTAAATCCATGGCTGTTCCTCATGATCCGTTTTTTCAAAGCGGCTTGATCACAGGACGAAAGCCAGAAACCTGGCCCGCCTGCCCCCCAGGGCCTTCATGCCGTGGGACTCATTTGAATCGTAGTAGATCGCGTCCCCCGGACCCAGCTCTTCCTCACGGCCCCCCACAGATACCAAAAGCCGCCCCTCCAGAACATAGTCAAATTCGTGCCCCGGATGGGTATTAAGGGCCAGGGGTTTATTTTCCGTTTCAGGATTGGCCTCCACTAGAAAGGGTTCTCCCCTTTTATTGTGAAACTTATAAGCCAAATTCCAGTAGGTGTACATGGGGCGGCGGCTTACCTCGGGGGCGCTGCCGGCCCTGGTAATGCAGTAGGTGGTAAGCCGGGAAGGCTTTCCGTTGATAAGCTCCGTCAAGTCTACCTTGAAACGGGCGGCGATTTCCACCAGGGCCCCTATGGGAAAATCCTTTTCCCCGGATTCCCAAAGGGCATATTCGGCACTGTCAAAACCCAGCTCCCGGGAAAAATCTTCCATGGAAATTTCTTCGATTTCCCTGAGTACCTTAACCCTGGCGATGATTTCCATGGTTTCTTCCGTCATGGTTTCCCCCTGGCCGCGCCCATACAGCGCAGACGGCGGCCCTGCCCGCAGCGTATTAAGGCTTCAGTATTCCCGTAAGCCGCGGGATAAGCTCATCGGGGAAGTCCCTCCCAAAGAAAAACTGGTACTGGTACTTTGCCTGCCTGATCAGCATATCCAGTCCATTAAGAATTCTACAGCCCGCCGCTTCGGCCCGCCGCAAAAAAGCAGTCCGTTCCGGATTGTAAATCAGGTCCATCACCGTTTCGTGGCCCTTGAAATGGTACAGTTCAAAGGGATCCTCGTCTATGCCGGGGAAAGTTCCCACCGGCGTGGTCTGCACTATAATATCCGAATACCGTTCCATGATGTCAAGACTCTGGCTGCTTAGGCCCCCCCATTTGCAGCCGTATGGCATGGCCAGATCCCGGGCCCGGACGGAATTGCGGTTCAGAATAAGGCACTGCCCCTTAAGACGGTAAATTTCCGACACCGCCGCCCGGGCCGCTCCACCCGCACCAAGGACTGTAATTTTAAGTCCCCGGAAATGTTTTTTTCCTGTAAAATTCAAAAGAGATTCGGAAAACCCCAGGGTATCCGTATTGGTTCCCTCCCATCCGCCGCCGCCGGCCAGAATCGTATTGCAGGCTCCCGTATTTCTGATCGAATCAGGAATGCGGCAGAGGCGGGAAACGATTGCTTCCTTGTAGGGTATGGTTATGGATACGCCCGGGATGCCCAGTTCTTTTGTCAGTTCCAGAAAGAAATCAAGATTATCCGCAGGAAAAGGAACGTAGACAGCATCGATTTTTTCATGTCCGAAGAGGGTATTAAAAATCCTGGGACTGAAGGTGGTTTTAAGGGGAAACCCCGTGACGGCGTAGATTTTTGTGGCGGCGCCGATGTTCCGGAAACGGTACTGTTCAACCAGCTCTCCGGGGCTTAACTGGCCGGAGGATCCGGCCGGGGCGTCCTCTTCTTCGGGGGAGGCGTAAGTAAGGTAACAGCCCATGGTTTCCGCTAAAATCCTGGTATTGGTTCCCGCCGGACCCATACAGAGGATAATCTTTTCCATGCCGGCACATTCCCTGGCGGCCCGGTAAATGTCGAGGATATCCCCCAGATGGCGGGGAGTAACCGCGGCCTTGACAATTTCGTCCCCGGCCCGGCGGAGTCCCTTAAGGCGTCCGGCCACATTCTCCGCCCCCTGGAGGCTGTGGAAGGAACGGATTATCCTGGTGCCGAAGGTCCTCACGGCCTCTTCCAGGCCCGGTACGTCCAGATCATCCTCCAGATCCACATAGGCAAAGTTCCGCCGCGGATCTGTTTCCGCAAAGGCCAAGCCCCTGGAAAGCAGGCTTACCCGGGATCCCTCACCGTTGTCAAAATGACCGCCGTCTATCCTGCGCCTGATAGTGAGGATCACCGGAAGCCCCGCCTGTTCGGGGAAACGGCGGATCAGGAAGCGTTCATCGGGATCAAGAAAATCAACCCGGAGTTCCGCCAGGTCTATGTATTTACGGTACTTGTCTATCAGTTCCAGATCCCGTTCCAGGGTTTTTCCTGTCAGGCAAAGGCAAATCTTGGCCAATCGGTTTCCGCCTAAAAGTCTGAACGGTAAATGTAGATTCCCGCCGCCCGGCCTGAATTATCCCAGTTGACCCGCAGCATGATGGGCCAGACTTTGCTGGGAAGCTGGAAGAGGGTATAACCTTCCATGGGCCGGCCTTCTCCCATAACCCGGGTTACGGCGGCTTTGGTGTCCCCCTCTTTGATATCGTAGGCGGCGCGAAGTTTGAGCTGCCAGACCCGGTTGCCGAAAATATAGAATTCTCCGGTATCGTAGACAAAGACCACATCATCCTGCCAGGGCGACACACCCCGGACGGCATAGACCTGCTTGGGTACGCCGTAACGGTTTACCAGATCCGTAAGGGTAACTCCGACAAGGACGGAGGGATCGGAGGCGGGATGATCCGCCTGGGCAAAACAGGGAAATCCCCCGGGGATTATAAAAAACAGCAGGAAGAACCCTCCGAAAAGAAGCCTGTTCACGTTAAAGCCCTTCCATGGAAAGTTCTTCCACCGGGGCAGTTACGGCCTGCCGGTATATCTCCCTGTCCATCATTGACAGAATGATGGCGGACCCGCCGGGAAGGCTGTAGGGCAGGGTAAACTCTCCGCCGGGGTAGTTCACGCTGACCAGCCGGCGTCTGTCCCCGCCGGGAAACAGGGCTTCCACCGTTACCGGCAGGGGGTAGGGGTTTAAGGGCAGGGTATACCTGAAAAGTCCCGCCGTTTCCCCTTCCGCCGCCGCGGGGGTTGTAAGGTTAATTGTTATCCTGCCCCGGGCATTGATCTCCGTGCCGCCGGCGGGCTCCTGTGAATACACCGTGCCGGGACTTTCCCCCGCGGCGGCGTCCCGCATGGTAAAACTAAAACCTGTCTTAAGCTGAGTAAGCCTGTCCAAGGTATCCCGAAGGGAAAGGCCCGTTAAATTGGGAACCGTAATATGGGCGTCTTCCTGACCCCGGCTTACCACCAGTTCCAGGGTAACGGGCCCGGTTAAGCCGGAACCGGGGGCGGGGTTTTGCTGAAGCACGGTTCCCGCTGCCTCGGTGGAATACTGGTACATAAAGGGTTCGCGCAGGGTAATGATGATTTCCGAAGATTGGGCGTTACGGGTCTGGATTTCGGATCTGATATCGTTGATGTTTTTGCCCAGATAGTCCCCCATCTGATCCAGGGCCATACCCTGGCTTATGACCAGGCTGATTCGCCGTTCCGCCCTTACCAGGGTGCCTGCTTCGGGACTCTGTTCCAGCACCACTCCCCGCTCCTCCCCGGACTCGGAAGAACGCGTCTGGATTTTGGGGTACAGCTCCTTTTCCTGTAATTCCATCAGCGCCTGGGTCAGTTCCTTACCCGTTACGTCGGGAACCATAACTTCTTCCTTGCCATGGACGGCGAAAAAAAACACCGAAAGGGCGATCAGCCCCACAAAAACCAAAACTCCCACCGTAAAAGAAATAAAAAGCCGCAGGTGGTTGCCCATATAGTCTTCCAGCCCTTCCAGATCAAAGCCGAAATTTTTGAACGCCATACCGTCAAGACCCTCCTGTTAAACAGGAACCAATAAAATCCCTGGCGCCGTTCAAAAAATTCTGCCAGGGGAGGGCGTTTCTGTTTTGGTACTGAAGCAGTGAAACCGCCAGTATTCCTCGGCCCGTCTGGATCAGTATACCGGATTTTTTATCAATACCCAAGACCCGTCCGGGGCATGGGGCCGGTACGGTATGGGGGGGATCCTGGTTCTCCGCTTTCAGGATATGGAGGATTTGTCCGTTGTGGCAGGTCCTGGTCAGCGGCCAGGGGTTATAAGCCCTGATCTGGGCGTCAATGTCCCGGGCGCTCCGGGTCCAGTCGATAAGCCCCGATTCTTTGGTGATCAGGCTGCAATAGCTGGCTTCCCCTTCCTGGGGCGTACCCTTTAGGACTCCTTCCCCGGTTTGGCGGATCCGTTCCAACACCCTTTGGAGCAGGTCCGCCCCTTCCCTGGAGGCTGTTTCGGTAAGGGCGGCGGTGTGTTCCCTGCCGGTAAGCCTGATCTCACACCGGGCCAGGATGTTTCCGCTGTCCATTTCCAGGGCAATCCGCTGTATGGTAACGCCCGTAAGGGTGTCTCCCCTTAGGATAGCCTCCTGGATGGGAGAAGCCCCCCGGTATTTGGGCAGCAGCGAAGGGTGTACGTTGATCCCCCCCAGGGGAAAAAGACCCAGGAATTTAGGGCCAAAGATGCGTCCGTAGGCAAAGGCAACCAGCAGATCTGCCCCCAGGGCCGCCGCCGCTTCCCGTTCTTTGGTTTTAAGGGCGTCCGGTTTAAGCAGAACCGGCGCCGCCAGTTTTCGGGCGGTAAAGGTTTCCCCCAGGGCTGCCGCCGCCAGGCCAATGACGGATGGCTCCGCCCGTCCGCTCCTGCCCCGGGGCTTGTCGGGGTTGGTAAGCACCCCCGCCAGGGTCCAGGAAGGGTTTTCCGCCAGGGCTCCCTCCGCAATCATGCGGAAGGCGGGCAGGGCAATGGCGGGGGTTCCGGCAAAGAGGATCCGCAGGGGCCTGGAAGGGTGGAAGGACTGCGCCATTACCTTGTTTTTTTGGACTTTCCCAGCCTGGCAAGAAGTTTTTCCCGCTTTGATTCACCGATACGGTCGATAAAGAGGATCCCCTCCAGGTGATCATATTCGTGCTGAATCACCCTGGCCAGCGCCCCCGCCGCCTCCAAGGTAAAGGCCCTGCCCTTTTCGTTCCATGCCTGAACTTTGACTTTACCGGGCCGTTTTACCTCCGCCCAGACGCCGGGAACGGAAAGGCACCCCTCTTCACAGGCCGTTTCTTCCTGGCTGGTCCATATTATGGAAGGGTTGATAAACACCCGGATCTCGTCCTTGTCGGCGTGGGTAACGAAGATCCTCCTTGAAAGCCCCACCTGGGGACCCGCCAGGCCTACTCCCTTGCCCCGGTGCATAGCCTGAACCATTTCCCGGGCTGTGTCCCTGATTTCATCATTGATATCTTTGACCGGTTTTGCCTTTTCGCGTAGTATTTCACCCTCTGCAAGACCAGGCTTGCTTTCCAGGCTGATTATCTTCATACTGTATGATATAGAAAAAAGCTATGGTTATACAAGAAAGGGGGATTGACAAAATCTTCCGCATACGCCACTGTACGCTCTACAATTTATGTTAAAAAATGGGTATGTTCAGGAAAACGGTAAAGTACCGCGTGTGCGGCCGTTTTCAGACGGAAGCTGTTTGGAAACGGAGGTTTTCAAACAGGGCGAAAGTAAACAGGGGATCTGCCATGGATAAGACTAATATTGAACGGATGAAACAGTCCCTCCAGGGTCTTAAATCGGAGATTATCTCGAACCTGGTGGCCAGCAACAAGGATTTTAAGGAAATTGTGGAAGGGATGGATCCCAAGGATTTGGCCGATGTGGCTTCCGATGATATAGACAGGAAGATGATCGAAGCCCTGGGTTCCCAGGAACTCAAGCGGCTTAAATTGATAGATTCCGCCCTTACCCGGATAGAGCAGGGCAAGTACGGGTTGTGCATAAAATGCGGAAAACGTATTCCCCAGGACAGGCTGGAGGCCATTCCCTACGCGCTGATGTGCATAGAATGTAAGAGCGCAGAGGAACGGCGGAACCGCTGAGGGTAACCACCCCGGAAAAGCAGCATATCCCGCTCTATAGGGTGAGGTATTTGATTGTTATGCGAAGGGTCCATACCCCGCCCTTTAGGGCGTTATTAAGGGTACGGACCCTGAGACATATACCTTACCAAAACAACATACCCCGTCCCTTTAGGGCGGGGT
>JAITHE010000081.1 GCA_031280125.1 Treponema sp. | reverse complement strand
TTGGTAAGGGAGAGAACCGCATCGGAGTTAAGGACCAGGGGAAGTTCCGCGCCGGGGACGGGAATGGAGGCGGGCTCAGACCCTGTGGCAATGATAATGTTTTCCGCCCCGTACTGTACGGCGGCCCCGTCTGCCCCGCGGACATTGAGGGTTTTTGCGCCGGAAAAGGCGGCGCTCCCCCTGATGAGGGTTATCTTTTTTCCTTTGACGAGGCCCTCAATGCCGCGGCGAAGGCGGCCTACGACCGCATCCTTCCGGGCAACCAGGGCGGCATAGTCGATGGCCAGCCCTTCACTCACAAGCCCCAGTTCCTTGCCGTGGTTTTTTACCTCGCCGTACAATTCCACCGTATGGAGCAGGGCTTTGGTGGGAATACAGCCCCGGTTAAGGCAGGTTCCACCCAGATCGGCCTTTTCAATGAGGGCCGTTTTTTTTCCCAACTGGGCGCAGCGTATGGCCGCAATATAGCCGCCGGGGCCGCCGCCAATCACCGCCGCATCAAAGGTATCCATAAAAAACAACTCCCGTTACAATAACTCCCGTCACTGCTATAAGAAAAGAAAATCTCTTAAACCTAACTAGGGTTTTTTAGAGCTTTCCCACATCCAGCGTCTTAAGAATGTCCACAATATGCGTGGTGCTTTCGGCAACATGGACCCCTGCGGCGCGGAGGGCCTTTTCTTTATTTTCCGCACTCCCTGTACCGTCGGCGGCCACGATGGCCCCGGCATGGCCCATGTTTTTTCCCTTGGGGGCGTTTTTCCCCGCAATGAGGGCTATGACGGGTTTCGTTACATGGGCCTTAATGTACTCCGCGGCAATCTCTTCCTCACTGCCGCCGATTTCGCCGATAAGGACGATGGCCCTGGTGTCCGGGTCGGCCTGGAAATCCGGGAGCAGGTCCACAAAGGTTGAGCCGGGGATCATGTCCCCCCCCACCCCAATACAGGTACTTTGGCCGATGCCCCGCCCGGTCATCATCATCACCGTTTCATAACAGTTGGTGGCGCTCCGGCTCATGATCCCCACCGGGCCGGGGATGTAATATTTATGGGCCATAAAGCCGGCCTTGCACTTTCCCGGCGAAATAATCCCGAAGGAATTGGGGCCAAAGAGCCTGAGCCCCCTTTGCCGGGCCGCGTAGTAACACTTCATCATTTCGTGAACCGGGGTATGTTCGGAGATCGTTATGATCACGGGAATCCCCGCGTCGGCGGCCTCGTACACCCCCGGGGGGGTAAATTTCGCCGGCACAAAGATCACCGTGGCGTTGCACCCTGTTTTGTCCGCCGCTTCCCGGACAGTGTTAAACACCGGTACCCGTATCTCTTTCCCGTTTACTTCAAAGACCGCATCCTGGCCGCCCTTGCCGGGGGTAACGCCGGCGGCCACAGTGGTTCCGTATTCCAGCATGGTCTGCGTGTGGAAGTTTCCTTCCCGGCCCGTGATCCCCTGAACCAAAAGCCTTGTATTTTCATCAATGATGATACTCATGTTTGACCTTCTTTAGCCTGCGTTTTTGAGCCGGTAGATGGCTTCCACCGAATTGGGGATACCTTCGGCCACGGTAATGGGAAGGCCCGATGCGGCCACAATTTTGGCGGCCTCATCCTTGTTGGTACCCTCCATGCGGAGAATAAGCTGCTTCCCCCTGGCCGCATCGCTTTGCATGGCCGCCACGGCTCCCTTGGCCACTTCATCGCAGCGGGTAATGCCGCCGAAGATGCAGATAAATACCGTGCTAACCTGGGGGCGGCACAGCATGATCCGCACCGCCTCGGTGATGCGGTCTGCGGTGGCCCCGCCTCCCAGATCCAGGGCCGCATGGATCCGCATGCCCCGCTGGGTGATAAGATCGATGCAGCTCATGAGCATCCCCGACCCGTTAGACATGACCGCAATGTCCCCCTCTTCTTCCACGGGGATAAAGAGGAAATTTACCTTCCGGGCCTCAATGACCTGGGGATCCTCCTGAAGTTTATCCCGGTAAGCGGTAATATCCGGCAGATAGGAAAGCGCGTTGTCGTCCACCTCCACCTTTCCGTCCAGGGCAGTAAGATTGCCCTCAGGATCAATGGCCAGGGGGTTTATCTCCACGAGCATGGTATAGTAATCGAAAAACATACGGTAGAGCTTTTCGATTATGTCCTTAAGCTGGGCCGCATACCGCTTATCAGCCCCGGTCTTGTCCAGGGCGTATGCAATGGTATAGTCCTGGACTCCCCGGACCGGATCAATGGGAACCTTGGCGATCTTATCCGGGCTGGTTTTAGCGGTCTCTTCGATATCCATGCCGCCCAGGGGAGAAAAAATGAGGAGCGGGGCCTTAGAGTACCGGTCCAGCATGATCGAAAGATACCACTCCGTGGTGATGGTCCTTTTTTCCACCACCAGCAATTCGTTAACCTTGAGGCCCCGGATATCCATGCCGAGCATCTTATCACAGAGCGATGCGGCCTCTTCCGGGCTTTCGGCAAACTGTACCCCCCCGGCCTTGCCCCGGCCCCCAATTTGGACCTGGGCCTTTAACACCACCGGAAACCGCAAAGCCGCGGCGCGGATCTTTTCCGCCGCCCCTTCTCTGGCATTGATAACAACGCCACGCTGAACAGGGAGCCCGTATTTGGCAAAAAGCTCGCTTGCCTGATATTCCAAGAGCTTCATAATTTCTCCCTAGCCGAAAATCTCTTCATCGCCGGGCTGGTTCCACGAGGGCTTCACATAGGCGATGCGGGATTTATTAAAGAGATGATAGTAGGAGAGGTTTTCGCTGATCGAATTATTTCCCCAGCTTCCGCAGCCCAGTGTGGTTGTGGGCGAAAGGGAATTCTGGAAAGCCCCGCCGTTCATGGAGGTACATATCTGATTTACCAAAATACGGGAAACGGGCAGCCTAAGGCCGGCATATTCAATATGGTCCTTCGTATTTGACTGGACATCCACCGAATGGCCCGCCCCCTCTACCAGCAGGTTCGCATGGGCTATATCCACGGCCTCTTCCCAGGTACTGTACTCGTAGGCGGTCATGACGGGGCACATTTTTTCTCTGGAAAGAAAATCTTCCTTGCCGTACTTTTCGGGCCTGAGGATGATCACCCTCGTCCCCGCAGGCACATCTACGCCCGCAAGTTTTGCGATGGCCGCCACGCTCTGGCCCACGGAATCTTTATTTATCTGTCCGTTGGGAAAAAGCGCCTTACGGAAAGCGTCTATCTGGGCGGGGTTATCTATATAATAGGCGCCGTTTTTTACAAAGGCGTCAATGACGGCCCGGTAGTTACGCTTACTGGCGATGATCGTTTGGGTGCCGGAACAGATAATGCCATTATCGAAGGCCCGGCTCTGGATCATCTTTTTAGCGGTCTCCTCAAAATCTAC
>JAITHE010000165.1 GCA_031280125.1 Treponema sp. | reverse complement strand
GTGTTCTTGCTTTTTCCTTCTTTCCCTAGGGAATGGTGGCCGAGTAGATTTCCGAATAGGGGCCTTTGAGGTTGGTGCTGCTTTCCCAGCGCAGGCAGAAGTACACCCGGCTGCCCCGGCTGGCCTCGTCAAAGGTGAGGGTGAAGGGGCTGGCGGTGTCAAAGTCCGAGTGGGTAAGTTCTTCGATGCTGGCGGGGGGCTGGCCGAGTATGGCCCAGCGGATTTCCGCGCCGTGGACGTGGCGGGGTTTGCCCCGTTTTTTGGTGGCGCTGTCCCAAAAATGGATCGAAACCTGCCGCAGGGTGGCGGTATTCCCTTCCGCTTCGGGGTAGGTTTGGGGCGCGGTGTCCGCCGTGTGCGTGGGATCCGGCGGGCGGATGCCGTAGAAGAGTTTGGCCTCATCGGACATCTGTTTATTGTAGCGGATGGAGGTGTTGGCAAAGCCGCGCATCTGGGTTGTGGCCGCGCCTTTCGCCTCGTCTTTGGCGATTCGTTTGGCGGTGGAATTATCCGCCTCGTAGGCGGCGCGGGCGGTTAAAAAGGCGTCTACCGCGCCCAGTACGGCGGCGACTTCGGTCTGATTCCAGCCGAAGGCGGCGATGTTGGCCGTTTCCGACAGTCCGGTTTTCCATTTTTGGCAGAGATCGGTAAAATCCTGCTCCCGCGCGGGGATCCAATCGTTTGACATGTTCAACTCCTTTGGGGCGCCGGCCCCTCTAGGGCGGCGCTGATGAACGTAACGCTCATCAGCGCCGCCCCTTTTCTTCCGGTAAGTCTCGGCATACCACCGGTAAGCCGGGGCGTACTCTGTTTAAGCCTCGGCCCGGAACTTTTAGGCCATGGCCCGAAAGTTCTAAGCCACGGCCCGGAACCTGTAGGCCATGGCATACCACCGGTAAGCCACGGCGTATCACCGTGAAGCTGCGGCCCGGAACCTCCAGGCCCCGGCGTACTACCTGTAGGCCGCGGCCGAAACCCGCCGGGAGGGGGGCGGGGTCAGCCCTGGCGGGCTTTCAGGCCCAACAGCCCCCATTGATCCCGGTGTTTCCCTTCGGGATCGGCAAATTTGTAGACACCGGCGCCGGTAAAGGGTTTGCCGTTCTTTTGCTCGTATTCAGTATTGGCGTCCTGTGCCTGTTTGTCAAGAAAAACTTTGACGGTTTTGGAAGGAACGACATGGAACGAGGGGGCGGCGGCGTCTTTGGGGTGCAGGTTGACAAACACATAAAAAAGGCCCTCCCGCGCCCGTTCCAGGCGGGGGCAGACCCAGACGTTGGCGGGGCCTTCGGTGGTTTTAACCTGGATCATCTTTGCCGTTTGGCCGTCCGACACCAGAATGTCGATGCCGGGGGTATTTTTGCGGGTAACGCCCACTGCGTAGCCCTGTTCCGACAGTTTTGAGGCGGCCAGAAATTCCCCCGCTATACCGATGGCGTTTTTGTTGCGCTTTGCCATACCCGCCCCCTAGGGCAACGCTGATTAAATTGACCCTAATCATCGTTGCCCTCTGTATTTGCTCATTTCATTGCGCAAATACCACATTAAAGTAGCACTGATTGCGCCATATATGGCGAATTCTCGGTTGAATAAATCGGCGCTTCCCTAGTTAAAGCCGCCCGTGTAGCCGCGCTTTTTGAGGGCCGCCTGGGCCGCGATGCCCAGTTTGGGGCAGCCCGCAAAGGCGCAGGACGGCTTATCACTGAATCGTTCTTCCTCCGCCCGGCAAGGGGGAAATTCAATGGCTTCCACCGAACCGGGAATGATAACCGTGGATAAAGCGGGACATAACCTAAACGCCCCATACTCTATCTTCGTAATGGTGGACGGTAAGGTTACGTTGGTCAGGGCGGTACAGCCGTAAAAAGCGCCTTCCTGTATTTCCGTAACGCCTTCGGGGATGACGACGGTTTTTAACGCGCTGCAGTTGGCGGCAAAAAATGCCGGAATGGCGGTTATGCCGGTTCCCAGGGTAAGGGCGGTAATGCCGCTCCCCCGAAAAGCAGACGACCCTATGCGGGTAACGCTGTTGGGGATCTTGACCGAGGTCAGCCCCGAACAGCCCCGAAACATATCCTTCCTGATTTCCGTAATGCTGTCGGGGATGGTAACGGAAGCAAGTCTACTGCAGTTATGAAAGGCCCCTTCCCCTATTTTGACCAGCCCGGCGGGCATAACAACGGACGTAATAGTCCAATTATCATCAAACGCCCTATCCCCGATTTCCCTAACGGGCAGGCCCTCTATCACGGCGGGTATTTTGACCGCCGCAATCTTGCCGGTGTAGCCCTTGATACGCACGCCGGAACCGTCGGCGGTCAGTTCCACGTTAAAGTCCGCCGCGGTCTGCGCGGACAGGGGCAGGGCGCACAGCAGGGCCAGGGCCGCGAATACCGCGCCGGCCAGGGATGCACTGTTGCTTCTAATTACAGAGAGAGAACGGAGAACGGAGAACGGCCCTTTTCAGCGTAGCCGTTTGTTGCGGTTGTGTCCAGCATGGCGCTCAACCTTCCTTTTTAGCAGAATTTCCCGCCGGCGGCGGCATTTCGCTCTGCGAAATGCTGATCAAGAACGCTTGCGTTCTTGTCCTTTTCCGGCGGGATTGCTTATGGTAGCGGTTTGCGGGGGATGTGTCAAGACGGCTCCCGCGTCTTATTTGTGTCCGGGTTTAGGCACCGCACCGGGGCATCCCCCCAGGGCTGCCCCCGGAACAGCTTGAGGCTCGTTTCCCATTCCGGGTATACTAACCGCGGAGGCGATGGATGAAACTATACAGCCGGGGCCAGCTTGTTTTCTTTTCTCTTGTAACCGGGATCGCCGTCATTCTGGCGTTTCTGGGGACGGGCCTGTTTTTTAACAGCCGCGGCGGCGGATCCTCTTCCCCGGTTTCTTCCGCTTCCGGGCCGTCCGGCGGGGCGGGGGAATCCATGGATCCCCGGAGCTACAGCGCCGCGGAACTGCGCCCTTTCAGCGCTGATGAGCGGGAAAACATCACCGTCTACGAACAGTACAACGAAGCGGTGGTAAACATTACCACGGAAATCGTGGGGATCAACTGGTTTCTGGAGCCGGTACCCCAGAACGGGGGCTCAGGATCGGGCTCGATCATCGACACCCAGGGTTACGTGCTTACCAACTACCATGTGATCGAAAAGGCCTACAAGGTCTTTATCAACCTTTTCGACGGCTCCCAGCTTGAGGGAACCGTGGTGGGGACGGATCCGGAAAACGATCTTGCGGTGGTTAAATTTACCCCGCCCCGGGGGGTAAACCTTAAGCCAATTCCCTACGGCGATTCTTCGGGCCTCAAGGTAGGCCAAAAGGTGCTGGCCATTGGCAACCCCTTTGCCCTGGAACGGACATTGACGGTGGGGATCGTCTCCGGCCTGGGGCGGCCCATCCAGATTTCCCGGCAAAACATTGTCCGGGACATGATCCAGACCGACGCATCCATCAACCCCGGCAATTCCGGTGGACCTCTGCTGGATTCACAGGGAAAGATGATCGGGATCAATACGATGATCTATTCGCCTTCCGGCGGATCGGTGGGCATAGGCTTTGCCGTACCGGTAAATACTGCCAAGCGGGTCGTGGCGGAACTGCTGGAAAACGGCAAGGTCCGCCGGGGCTGGATAGACGCCTCGGTGGTTCAGCTTTTTCCCGCCCTGGTGGACTATGCCAAGCTTCCCGTTTCGGGAGGGCTCCTGGTATCCAGGGTCCGGCGCAACGGCCTTGCCGACAAGGCGGGAATCCGCCAGGGTTCCGAGCCGGTCCGCTACGGCTCCAGTGTAATCTACCTGGGGGGCGACATCCTGGTCATGGCCGACGGAATGAAGGTGGCTACCCTGGCGGATCTATACTCCGCCCTGGAAGACAACAAGCCTGGGGAGCAGATAGAAGTGGAGGTGATTCGGGGAGGCAAACCGCTTAAGCTACGGCTGACCCTGGCGGACCGGGAAGACGTACTGAACCAGTAGTTACGGAAATTCCTGTGAAAAACCCTCCGGGCCCATGAAACAATTTGCCGTCTTTCCGCCGGTCTTTCTGTTGCCGGCGATCCTCTGCTGGGCCTGCGCCACCTCCGCCGGGCCGCCCCCTTCAAATACCTACTATGTGTCCGCCGCCGGTAGCGACCGCAACCACGGCCTTTCGGAACAATTTCCCTTTCGTTCACTTTTTAAGGCGGTTTTTATGGCGGACAGGACGGCGGTAAAAACCATTACTGTTGCCGGAATCCTGAATGAGGCCAGTGAACAGTCTTCCAACCCGGAGGGGGTGTTTTTCCTCCAGGGTACGGGGAAGGAGGGGATCACCATCCGGGGCGGAAGCGGAGATCCGGCGGTGTTGTCCGCCGCCGGCAGCGGCAGGCGGGCCGCCGCGATCCGGGGGTCCCTGCGAATCCGCTTTGAAAATATCGAGATCTCCGGAGGCGGCGGCTCCGCCTCCGGCGGCGGCATCAGCATAGGGAACGGGGCTTCCGTAAGCCTGGGGCCCGGAGCGGCGCTTCGGGACAACAGCTCCGAAGAGCCCGGCGGCGGCGCCGCGGTTGAGCCCGGCGGTATCCTCCATGTGGAAGGGGGCCGGATCCTGGATAACCGCTCCGCCGCCGCCGGAGGGGGAATTGCCATCGCGGGAAAATCAGCCCTCCTGGTTATCCGGGGGGGAGAGATCCGGGGTAACCATGCCCCGGGGGGAGGAGGCGTTGCGGTCTACGGCGGACGCTTGATCTTCCTGGGCGGATTGGTACAGGACAATACGGCGGATATAGCCGGGGGCGGGGTGATGATCACCGGGGACACTTCCTTTACCATGGAGGGAGGGTTTGTCCGGGGAAACCGTTCTTCCGGCATCGGCGGCGGCCTGGTTCTGCTGGAAAAGGCCGCCTTCGTTTTTAGGGGCGGGGAGATTACCGCCAACCGGGCAGTGGAACACGGGGGGGGTATGGCCGCAGACGAGGGCTGTTCCATTTCCATACAGGGAGGGTATATTTCCGCCAACCGGGCAGCTTCACGGGGCGGAGGAATTTTTACCGCCGGTTCCTTTGTAAAATCGGGGGGCACAATCTACGGCAACGACGTGCCGGAATCCCAAGCCAACACCGCCGGATCCGGCGCTGCGGTTTTTGTTTTTCGTACCGGGGAATCCCATAAAGTCCGGGAGACCAGCGCCGGCAGCGGTCTTATCCTGGACAGCTCCGCGCAGGACGGCTGGATTGCCCCTGAACAAGGATCCTGAAACGGCGGATGGTTCTGGCGGATGTTCCCGCCTAGCCCAACAGGGTCCTCACCTGTTCCGCCATGGCCGCCGCAAAGCGCCGGTGATCCTCCGCCTCCCAGTGGACGCCGTCCACCGGGCTGGAAACGCCTACCACGGAGCCCGCATCAAAGAAGGCTGCGCCGCACCCGCCGGCACAGCTTTTATAACAGGAAGCAAGCCCCCGGGAAATCTCCAGGGCATTTTCGTCCATGATCTGACGGAACGCCGGCGCGCCGCTTGCCGGAGAGGGACAAACCATCAGCACCCGGGGGGCTCCCCCTTCCAGGCCCGTTCCCGAAGCCAGGGCTGCCTCCGCCACAAGCCGGGCGCCTTCGGCAATTTCATGGGGGCCGGGGTTAAAGCGCCGTTTTAGATCGTTGGTACCCAGCATCACAATCACCAGATCCAGAGGTTTGTGGCTGCGAAGTATGGGCAGGATCTGGCGCAGTCCGTTCCTGTCTTCAAAGGGATCTTCCCGGCAGGTGGTCCTGCCGTTAAGCCCTTCTTCCACCACCCAATAGGCCGCTCCGCCCGCGCCGGGCATACCGGCGGACAAACCCGCTCCATCCCGGCCGTTAAGCAGGGAAGCCATTACCGCGGGCCACCGGATGGTATGATCGTAACGTCCGCCCCGGGGATTGTATCCCCAGGTGTTACTGTCTCCGTAACAGAGTACGGTTTTCACCGCAGGGCCTCCAGCCGATCCAGCCTCCGCAGAAACATAAAGTATACCGCCAGACCAACAATCAGGAAGACCGCAATTATCCCCATCTGCCAGGCCACACGGCCGCGGATCCATGCGGCAATGGAGGCGGCCTCCAGATCGCAGCCGATTACCCCCACGGCCTCGCCATTTGCATTGAGGATGGGCCCGTAGGCCGAAATAAGTTTTCCCCAGGTCTCGTTTTGATCGATGGACCCCAGAACAATTTCCTTTTCCCGCATCACATCAAAAAAAACGTCCTCGTATTCACTGGTATCTTCCAGGGTCCCCAGGGGAGAAAAATTGTCCTGATCACCGGGAGGGGCGCTGCCGTCGATTATAAACCGGTAGGTCCTGCCGTCCACGGGGGCCATGGTATAGAGGTACACCGAACCGCTCCTTTCCTTCAGATCCAAAAGCCGGATCCTGGCCGCTTCATAGTAGGGGTCTTCCTGGTCCAGGGAATCGCGCAGCTTTTCAAAGGCGTCGCCGTCTATGACGGTCTGGGCCTGCCGCACCGTCGGTATGGCAAGACGGGAACCGATAAACCGGATCACAGTATTGACTTCCATGGCGGAGGTAATAACAAAAACAGAAAATATCGAGACCACAAAGAAAATGAACAGCACCGTAACCCTGAATTTCAGATCGGCCCTGGCGCGTTCAAGGGCCTCAAATCTATCGCTCATTCCTTCCCCTCACGTTCAAGATGCCTTATCCACCGCGGCTTCCAGCGGGATAAAGATGTTGAACACCGTACCCTTTCCCGGTTCGGTCTGGAGTTTTATGGAACCGTGAAGATCCCGGACCCTCTCCCTGACCAGATTAAGGCCTATGCCCCGCCCGGCATGCATGTCCGCCTCTTCGGCGGTACTGAAACCGGGGGCAAAGATTGCCTGGAGCAGGTGATTTTTGTCGCCGGCATCCCCTTGCTGGATCAATTTAAGGTCCAGGGCCTTGTCCCGGATCCTGTCAAAATCGAGGCCCCTGCCGTCGTCGGTCAGGCGGATATGCACCCTTTGGCCGTTGTACTTAATGGAAAGCCGGATGTGTCCCTCCGCGTCTTTCCCGGCGGCGCGCCGCTCCTGCGGATCTTCAACGCCGTGGTACACGGAATTCCGTACCAGCTGGGTCAGCACTTCCTTGATGATCCGCCGGGGGCCGTATTCCAGTACAACGCCGTCCAGATCCTCCACGGTAAATTTAACCTTCTTGTTCATGGCCGCGGCGGCTTTGTCGCAGGCCTTGGCCAGGGTCTCTGTAAGTACATAGCGATCCTGCCGGCGGTTGCCCCCGGCCACGGCGTTAAAGGCCTCTATTCTGCCAATCGTATCCCGGAACTTGTCCTTTTCCTTCATGATCTTTTCAATCTCCACCGTAACATGGAGCATGTTTTCAAAGCCAATTTCCTCCTGGTCCCGGATTTCCTTGATCTTGGTTTCAAGCTGATGGAGTTTGCCGCTGAAATTATCCAGCCCCAGGATCAGCGCATTGGATTTAATCGCATGGATCGACTGGTAAATATCGACCATCACGTCTTTTGCCGAAAGATCCCTGGCCTTAAGGGTATCGTTTATCCGGTTGAATTCATACTCAGTATCTTCGATAAAGTCATTGAAAACCCGGGGTTCCACCTGAATTACCTGAAAAAGGGCCCGCATTTCTTCTTCCCGCTTTTCCTCTTCTTCGGCAAGCTGCCGGGCCAGAACTTTCGCCGCGGTAATGTCTTCCACTGTTCCCAAAATAAAGTATTCCCCATGCCCGCGGTCCACCGTGGAAAAGCTGGTCCTAAGAATTTTTTCTTCCCCGGAATGTTCGATCATGTAGGTAAATTCGGAAATGGGGTTGATCTCTTCCAGCATCTTCGGATCAAAGGAGCGGTTAAGGACCATGGAAAAATAATCCTCCAGGGTATCCCGTTCCTTGGCTTTTATCGAAGCCGAAAACAGATCCGTAAGTTTTATCCCCTCCAGTTCATCGGTGCCCATAATCCCCTCCAGGGCCTTGGAGTAAGCGCCCTGGATAACATGGTCCCTGTTCATTAAAAACACGCCGACCTTAAGGTTATCCTTCATGGCGGTAATCTCGTCCCGCTCTTTTTGCAGGGCATGCTGCAGCCGGTTGAGCCAGTGGTCCTTGACGATCCGCACCTGCTCGTAGACGATGCTAAGCACCAGAACAAGGACATACACGCCCGCCACCCGGAGGGCTATCGGCAGAATGTAGCTGTAATCCGCCAGGCCGGGAATGAACATACCCACCAGGATCGCCCCCAGGAGCAGCCCCGAAAGAAGGCTGCCCGTATAAAGACCCAGGATAAAGATGGTCATCATGGGGTAGGCATAGATCCACAGGAGGGCAAATCCCCGTTCCCCCCCGCTTAAAAGAAAGACAACGCAGAGTACCCCAAAGGGCACCAGCGACAGGATACCGCAGATTACAAAGGGAACGTTGAGCCGCAGAAACACCACGATGGACAAACAAAGAAAGCCAAACAGCAGATCGATGACGCCCCTCAGAACATTGCCGTCCAGCGCTACGGATATTCCAAAAAACACAAGAAACGCGGCCCCGGCGATGAGGGATATGTTAAAAATAACATAGCGGATCATGATCTCCAGGTTTTCATCGCCCCGGGGATCGTCGAATTTACCGCTGGAAAAAAACCGCAGAAGCCAGCCGCCCTTCTCCCTGTTTGCCGCTTTTTCCGCCATCCGCTAGGCTCCCTTTACCGCTTCAATGGCCACCGAAAGGGTAAAGGATTCTCCGTTAAAAATATCAAAGGGAATACACATGATCCGGGCTTGGGAATTGGGCCATTTAATGGAGTGTTCCTTCCCCTCCACAATGGTGGGCAGGCTGATGACCAGCCGGAAGGTCTCTTCCAGCCCTTTTTTCGCGTTCCCCGCGATGATATTGACGATTTCGCCGATGGCGTCCACCACGTCATCGTCCAGACCGGTATGCTGGGAACCGGTAATGGCGCCGGTAACTTTTATGGCCAGGGGCTTTTTCATGGAGATCACCACCGCCCCCCTGGCTTCCCCGGTAAGGCCGATAACAGCAGAAATATCCCAGTCCTTAACGGCGCTGACTTCGGAAAAGTAGGGCCGCCCTACCTTGAGTTCCTCGCCAAGGAATTCCTTGAATACGTTAACGCATACGTCGATAAATGGTTTGATGTACTTTTCCATTGACTGCTTCCTTACAAAGTTATTTTTGACAGTTTTTCAACGAAGATCTTTTCGTTCACCGGCTTAATGATATAATCGGTGGCGCCGTTTTTAAGGGCCTCAATCACATTATACTTGGCCGATTCACTGGTTATCATAATGATGGGAAGAGCCTTGTACTGGTCCATGGCCCTGACCTCCTTTAAGAAATCAATCCCCGAAAGCTCAGGCATATTCCAGTCCAGCAGCACCAGATGAACCGTCTGGGTTTGAAGCTGCTGAAGGGCCTCCCTGCCGTTTCCCGCTTCAATAAACTGGCAGGGGATTTTTAATTCCGAAAAGGTATGTTTTACAATGTTCCTCATTATCCGGGAATCGTCAACGACCAGGACTGTTTTCACGCTTGCCTCCCCGGCTCCTTTTGCCGATACTGTAAGGTAGATGATCCTGCCACATCATATACCAAAACTGCTGGGCGTGGGAATACTGGTTCTTGCATGGAGCCGGCTCTTTGCCGCGGACCTGCCCACCCGGTCAATTCAGGATGATTCCGCCCTCAGGCGATCCATAAAAGACGACTGGCTTACCGGGGCTCCCGCCCAGGCGGCGCAAAACAGGCCCTTTATCCACACCCTTCCCGGGGGAGGATCCGTTCAGGTCCGTTCCAGCAGCCGGGGCAGTGCATTTACGGTGATCCTGGCCCGGGAATGGAACGGCGCCTTTGGGGGAACCGGCCAGGGCTCCTGGATCTACACCCGGAACTTCAACACCGGCAGGCCGGAACGGATCCGGGTATTTTTGCGCAGCGACCCCCTGGCCTATGTCCAGTTCAGGCCCCTGGGAAAAGACAAAAGCCAGATGGACGTGGTGATCCACGAAGCCTACGTGGTCCGGGGCCTGGCCCTGGGGATCCCCTTTGAACGGCTCTTGACCATCCCGGTGGAAGACGCCCTGACCGCCGCGGGCAGCCGTTTTCCCCGGCGCTACTTTGACCCGGATCCCCGGTTCTACCGGGAAGTACGGACCTTGATCACCCGGATCCGGGAAAAGCTGCCGGGACTTGCCTATGGGGACGACGGGGCCGTCGACGAAGGGGGGAGCTATGTGTTTATCGCAAGCCTCCAGGCCCAGGCCGGCTCCCCGGGACTGAACTGTTCCGGCTTTGCCAAATGGGTGGTGGACGGCATGCTCCGGCCCGTAACGGGAAAACGCCTGGCCATCCCCCTCCTCAAGACGCCGGTCAGTTCCAGGACATCCATCCAGGAAAACTTTGAAGAACGGGATTCCCTCTTCGGCCTGGACTGGACCAGAAACCTGGCCCTGGAAGCCGCCCGGACCCTCCGTTCCCCCGGCTTTGCCGTGGTGGAAAACGTGGAGGTCCGGCGGGAATCCTTTGCCGCCCTCATCGACCGGAGGGGGGGGAACACCGCGGTTAAAAGCTACCCGGGGTTTCTTGTTAACGCGGGGTTCAGCGTCGAGGGCCTCCGGCCCCTCCTCTATACCCTGGCCGTCAACGAACCGGGCTGGCTGTATCTAGGCTCGGTAAGCCAGGAGCGGGGACCCAGGCCGGTCCAGCGCCAGTATTACCACGAGGCGGTCTTTCTTCCCTACTTCGACGAAACCGGCGCTTTCCGGACCGCGGTCTTTGAAAGCGCCGCGGAAACCAGCCTTACCGGCTTCATAGCCCGCCACCCCGGGGCCATGATCAACCTGGTTAGAATCCCCGTGGAAGGAGCCTTTGACCCCTAATCCCCGGGCCGGATCCCCGGGCCGGATCCCCCGGCTTCCGGTGGAAAGACCCCTTCCAGAGGTGGTAGCATAGCACAACCCATGACAGCCCTCATTAACAGAATCATCGACTATTCGGAGGCCGACGGGCCGGGAACCCGGACGGTGCTGATCTTCCAGGGCTGTAACTTCCGCTGCCTCTACTGCCACCGCCCCAGCACCCTGGGCAACTGCAACGGCTGCGGGGTCTGCGTCCTCCACTGCCCTGCCGGAGCCCTGACCCAGGAAAGGCCCGGCGCACAACCCCGGTGGGAGGCGGAACAGTGTACCGGCTGCGGGGCCTGCGTCAACGCGTGCCGCAAAGATTCCTCCCCCCGGATGAGGCGGATGGAACTGCAGGAAACAGTGGACCTGATGGCGGACCGCCGGAGCCGCATCCAGGGGATCACCTGTTCCGGCGGGGAATGTACCCTCCAGGCGGCTTTTATGACGGAGCTGTTCCCCCTGATGCGGCAGCAGGGCCTTTCCTCCCTGATCGAGACCAACGGCACCCTGGACTTTGAAAAACACCAGGACCTGCTGGACCACTGCGACGGGGTCATGCTGGACATCAAGGCCGCGGACCCCGCCCTGCACCGGGAACTCACCGGCAGGGGCAACGAAAGGGTATTCCGCAGCGCCGCCGTCCTGGCCCGGGCGGGCAAACTGGCCGAAGTCCGCACGGTGGTTACCGCCAGGGACTTCGGCGTGAGGGAAACGGTGGAAAAAACCGCCCAGGTCCTGGAGCCCTACCTAAAAAACAGCGACATCTGCTACCGGTTTATCCCCTTCCGGGTCTTCGGCGTCCGCCGGGAGTACCGCTCCCTGGGGTCCCCCCTCCGCCCGGACCTGGAGGACCTGGTACGCCTTGCCCTGGACCGGGGCTTTCCCCGGGCGCTGATCTCCTGAAGGATCCGGAGCTACCAGGGACTGTACCGCACCCCGTGGTCGTACACATCCACCCCTTCGGCCCTTTTAAGGGCCCCCACCGCGGCGTAGGTGGCCGGGGTCAGGATCAGCTCCAGGGCGCACTTGAGGAGGTAGTTGGTCAGCACCAGGGTAACGAACAACTCCCAGCCAAAGACCCCCGCGGCGGAGGCCGCGGCCACAAAGACCAGGGTGTCCAGCAGTTCCCCCGCCAGGGTGCTGGCGATGGTCCGGGCCCAGAGGAAGCGCCCCTTCATCACCACCTTCATCCGGGACAGGATCACCGAGTTGGACAATTCCCCCGCGAGGTATCCCGCCAGGCTCGCCAGGACAATCCCCCCGGAACTCATCCCCCCCAGGATCGCCTCGTAGGCGGCGGTCCCCGCGGAGGCTTCCCAGAAGGGGTCCGCCGGGAGGCGGCGGAGGATCCCAAAGACCAGCGCCGACAGGGCCAGGGCGGCAAACCCCGTCCAGATCACCCGGCGGGAGGCCCGGAAACCGTAGACCTCGGTGAGGATGTCTCCGAAGATGTAGGACAGGGGAAAGAGGAGGGTGCCGCCGTCAAAGGCCATGGCCACCCCGAAAACGGAAAACCCCAGGTCCACGATCTTAGCCGACGAGGCGATGTTGCTGGTAACGAGGATCGCCGAAAAGATCCCCGTAACCACATCCATATACCGGAAGGACGGAGCCGCCGGGGTCAAGGGATCCCCCTCCGGCCCGGAAGGACCGGCGGGGGAAACCCGGCGTTTCTTCCTTCCGGCTTGAGAACTAACAGCCATCGCTCCTCCCTGTGCGCCCTAGGGGCGCTTATTCCCCGCCGGGGCCTCGTGGATGATCCTTTCGGCCTAGCGAGCGGTTCCTTCGGCCTACTGAATGGTTCCTTCGGCCTAGCGAGCGGTTCCTTCGGCCTAATGAATGGTTCCTTCGGCCTAATGAATGATCCCTTCGGCCTCGTGAACGATTCCTTCGGCCTAATGAGCGATTCCTTCGGCCTAGCGAGCGATTCCTTCGGCCTAATGAGCGGTTCCTTCGGCCTCGTGAATGATTCCTTCGGCCTCCGGCATTATCCCCGGAGCCTCCGGGATGATCCCCGGGGCTCTCCGGCGGGCCGCCGCCGCCTAATAACTGGCTGTGTCAATAGTGTTCACCCTGAAGACGCCGTTGCCGTTGACAGAGACCTGCTGGCCCAGGGACATGATGGCCTGGTTACCGGCAATGTCGCTGATAGCCGCGGGGGAGTTTAGGAAAAATGCTCCGGTGGAGCCCACATACACCCCGCCGCCGCTGCTTTCCGCTCTGTTGCCGTGGATCGCTCCGCCGGTCATGGTAAAGGTTCCGCCGGCCAGGTACACCCCGCCGCCGTTTTCCGCTCTGTTGTCGTGGATCCTGCCGCCGGACATGGTAACGGTTCCCCCCGTGCCGGCTATATAAACGGCGCCTCCGCTCCTGGCTACCATGCCCGTGATGCTGCCGCCGGTCATGGTAACAGTGCCGTTATTCTGGACAAAGATCCCGGCGCCTTCTCCGGTGGATCTGAGTACGTTGTTCAGCGCTGCGCCGCCGCCCAGGAACAAGGCGCCGCCGGAGACATGTATCAAGCTATGGCCGCCAAAATCAACGGGAACGGCGGAGAGGGCGCCGCCGTCCAGGGTAAGAACCCCCGTCCCGTTCCCTGCCAGGATAAGGGACGCGCCGGAGGGCACGGTAATGAAGGAATTCCCCGGCGGGGCGTCCACGGTGATCGTGCTGCTTACGCTGCGGGGCACGGTGAGCGTGATATGTTTGCCGCCCAGGTTCAGCGGGGCCGAAGAGGTAAAACTGGCCAAAACGGAGATCGTGTCGGGGTCTTGCGGCGTACCCGCCGCCGCGTCTACCGCGGCGCCAAAGGACGTGTAGTGGCGCACCGTGGTCCCCGATGCAAGGCTTGCCTGGGCCGCCCGGAGGGAAACACTGTAGTCTTCGGTATCGCCGTTATGGGCGGTTACGGTAACGGTTACGGGGCCGCGGGTAAAGTCCGCCACGAGGGGCGCATAGGTGGAAGAGGGCGCCACGATAACGGAGAGGGGGTACGCGGTCATAGGGGGGCCCCAGGGGACCCACAGGTCGTAGTGATTGCCGGCGGCGCCGGAAGGCGGCGGGGAGTCGGTCAAGGTTCCCGGAAAGCTCCGTATCCGGGTATCGTCGGAGGTGCAATGGATCGGGGGAAGCCGGTAGGGCTCCAGGACCCGCAGTCCGTCGGGGCTTTCGATTTCCAGGGTTAGGTAGTACCAGTCCCCCAGGGCCGGGCTGTCCAGGGCAATCAGCGCCTTGTTCAGCCCTTTCTTCCGCAGGGTAACGTTGTCCCTCCGGCCTGGGGGGGAGGCGGCCGCCGTGAGCCGGAAGTCCAGGTTCCGGGGATTGTCCAGGGTAAGTTCAATCTCCGCGGAGACGCGGCGGGGGATCTCGATTTCCGGCCCTTCTGTCCAGCTTGGCAGGGTTCCGGTTACCACGGAAAAGCCCGCCACCGACAGCGGAGCGGTTTGATCCTTAAAGTAATCCGTGGGGGCGATGGCGGACCACGTACACCCCGCCGGAACCAGTCCTCCCAGGACGGCCAGCAGCGCGTACACCGGAACGCGGCTGGTTCTTGACATGCCGCCGGTCTTGCTTTTCATGGGCTCTTCTCTCTCTTTCCTGTACCGGACCTGCCGCCCGGCCTTGTACCCGGAACCCCCCCGGGACCGCCGCTTTCTGCCTGGCGGCGCGGCACAGCCTGGGGGCATTATAGGCATACTCTGTTAAAAAACACAAGGGCCTCTTTCTTGACAGCCGGGGCGTTCCCCGGCATGATACTATTCCAAGGAGCGTGTCATGGCATTCAACCTGAACTGTTACCCCGTGGTGTACCGGGCAAAGTATACGGAGGGGAAGGGCTGGGCGGAAGAGTTTCTGGAAAAGCCCCACAAAACCGCGGAGGAAGAAGCGGCCCTGGGGGAAGCGGATGCCGCGGCCCTGTCCGCCTCCCGGAACTTCTACGCCGACATGCCCCTGGTCAATTATACCACCCAGTACGGTCTGGGCTGCTTTGAGGGTCTCAAGGCCCTGCCCCAGAAAAACGGAGGGCTGGCGGTTTTCAGGCCCGGGGAAAACGCCAGGCGGTTCTACAATTCCATGGAAGGGCTTTTTATGCCCCCCTTTCCCCCGGAACGGTTCCTGGCCGCCGTGATGGAAACGGTAAGGCGGAACGCCGCCTTGGGTTTCAGTGTCCGGTACAGGGAGGAATGGGAGGGGGATTTCTACATGAACGCCGGTTCGGTCTATATCCGGCCCTTTACCTATACCGAGGGGGGCATAGGGGTTAACATCTCCCGTGAACCCTGGGTGGTGGTGGTTTCCACCCCGGTCAGCGCCTACTTTGCCGAGGGCCGGTCCGACGCGGTGGTTACCGAGAGGATCCGGGCCACCCCCAAGGGAACGGGGTGGATCAAGGCGGATTCCAACTATGTGATCGCCGCCCTGGCCAAACAGGAAGCGATGGAACAGGGCTATATGGAATGTGTGTTCCTGGACGCGGTGGAACACAAGTACATCGAAGAAGGGTCTTCCTGCAATATCTTCTTTTACCTTAAATCCGGTGAACTGGTTACTCCGGCGCTGGGGGATACGATACTCCCCGGCATTACCCGGCTTAGTCTTATCGAACTGGCCCGGGACCGGGGCGTCCGGGTAACGGAACGGAGGATCTCCATAGAAGAGGCGCTTTCCGAAACCAGGGAATGTTTTGTCAGCGGAACCGCCGCCGGGGCCGCGCCTATTTCCTCCCTGACCTGCCGGGGGCGGAAGGTTCCCTTTGAGTACCCCGGGGAACTGGGGAGGGAACTCCAGAAAACCCTCAAGGGGATCCAGTACGGCGCCCTGCCCGATCCCAAAGGATGGATGGCGGCGCTTGCTTAACCGGCGGTCTCCGGCGGTCCTGGTTTTCTTTCTTTCATTCCGCCTCGCGGCCCAGGATGTTTCCGGGGAAAACCGGGGCCCTCCCCGGGAAGAGCGCCCCGGCCAGGAGCCGCCGCCGGGGATCATCACGGATATCGAGATCACCGGCCTCAAACGAACCAAGCTCCGGGCCGCCCGGTATCCGCTGGAACAGTTTCTGGGCCGGTCCGCCGCCTCTTTGGATCCCCGGGAGGTGGAAGCGGCGGTAAAGGACTCAGGCGTCCTGGAACCGGTTTCGGTGGAAACGGCGGAGGGCCCGGCGGGGTGCATCCTGCGGGTACGGGTGGAAGAAAAGTGGACCATCTTCCCCATTCCCCTGGTCATGGTAAGTTCCAGGGACGCTTCCTTTGGCCTTTTCCTGGCCGACACCAACGCCTTTGGCCTCCGGGATCAGGCGGTTCTGGGGGGCATGTACAGCGGCACAAGCTGGATGGCCATGGCCATGTACAACAACACCCCGGACCGCCGGGGGCGTCCGGGGTGGAACGCCGCCTTTATGTTTAACCGCAGGGAACGGGAAGATACAAACCGGAACGAGGAAACCCTCCGCCGGTATCCGGTGGATACGCTGCTCCTTTCCCTGGATGTTACGTATCCCCTTACCAGGCATATCTCCGCCGCCGGGGGAGTTTCCTTTACCCAAGCGGCCCTGCCGGAGGATGCTTCGGCCCTGAACCCTCCCGGCGCAGGGGCCGTGGTGATTGGTTTTTCTCCGGGGCTTTCCTTCCGGGCCAGCGGCTGGGACGGTTTCCTTCTTTCCCAGCAGAGCCTTTCCGTAAAGTACGGTTACTATCTGGGAGCGGAAGGACCTTCCCATCACAGGGTCCTGGTCCGGGGGATCTACGAAAAGTCCCTGATCCCCGGCCTGAGGCTTGCCCTGCGGGGCGGAGCGTTCTGGACCCCCGGCGGGGCGGGCAGTCTCTTTGAATCCGGCCCCGAAGAGGTCCAGGTGAACATACTGCCCCGGACCTTCTCCGCCTCGAATTACGGGGGCCTTTCCGCAGGTTTTGAAAAGCACCTGTTCAAGACCCGGCAGGGGACCCTTTCGATTCTGGCCTCCTGGCAGGCCGTCTTATCTTCCGGCCCCCTGGCGGGGACTGAATTTGATCACGGCCCCGCCGGGGAAATCCGCTTTTACCTGAGCCGCCTGGCCATCCCCGCCCTGGGGCTGGTCCTGGGGTACAATATGCAGTCCGGCCTGCCCCAGTTTGTCTTTAGCATGGGCGCAGGCTTCTAGCCGTTAATCACCGGCCAGGGGGCGGAGGCCGCCCCGGAACCGGTTTTTACGGCTCCCCTAGTTTATTCGCAACGGCGCCGATAAACTCCCAGGAATCCAAAGGCCTCACCGGGGCGGCCTCCGCCGGGGCGGGAACGCTGAGTTTTGCCAGATCTCCGGTCATTTCTCCCCCCTCAATGGCGGCCAGGGTTGCCGCTTCAAGACGCCTGGCAAAGGAGGCCAGCTCCGGAATGCCGTCCAGTTCCGCCCGTTTTGCCAGGGCCCCGGTCCAGGCAAAGATCAGCGCCGCCGGGTTGGTGCTGGTTTTTTCACCCTGTTTCCATTTGTAATAGTGCCGCTGTACCGTACCGTGGGCGGCCTCGTATTCAAAGGCCCCGGAGGGGGATACGAGGACACTGGTCATCATGGCCAGGCTCCCGGCGGCGCTGGCGATCATGTCGCTCATCACATCGCCGTCGTAATTTTTGCAGGCCCAGAGGAATCCTCCCTCGCCCTTGACCACCCGGGCCACGGCGTCGTCGATGAGGGTGTAAAAGTAGCTTATCCCCGCGGCCTCGCAGGCCGCCTTAAACTCGTTTTCATAAACTTCGCCGAAGATCTCCTTAAAGCGGCCGTCGTAGGTTTTGGAGATCGTGTCTTTGGCGGCGAACCACAGGGGGAGTTTTTCTTCCAGGGCATAGAGAAAACAGGCCCGGGCAAAACTCCGGATCGACGCTTCGGTGTTGTGCATCCCCTGGACAACGCCGGGGCCGTCAAAGTCCGCCACGGTGATCCGCCGCTGGGGGCCGCCCTCCGCCGGGGTATAGACCAGCTCCACCCGGCCCTTTCCTACGGCCATTTCGGCGGCCCTGTATACGTCCCCGTAGGCATGGCGGCCTATGACGATGGGCTTTTTCCAGCAGCTCACCGAAGGCCGGATCCGGGAAACGGCGATGGGCCTGCGGAACACCGTACCGTCCAGAATCGCCCGGATAGTGGCGTTGGGGCTGGGGTGGAGTTTTTTAAGGCCGTACTCTTCCTGCCGGGCGGCGTTGCTGGTGATGGTGGCGCACTTTACCCCCACCCCCAGGCGCAGGATAGCCCGGGCGGATTCGGCGCTCACCGCGTCATCCGTGGCGTCCCGGTTCATCAATCCCAGATCGTAGTATTCGGTCTTCAAATCAACAAAGGGAAGGATAAGGCGTTCCTTGACCACATCCCACAGGACCCGGGTCATTTCATCCCCGTCTATTTCAACCAGCGGGGTTTTCATGGCAATCCGTAACATGGGGGCAGTATAACGGTTTTAACCGTCCTGGCAAAGGGCGGACCTTACAGGGTTCCCTCCAGCCAGCGTTCTATGATAAACCGGGCCACGGATCCGGGGGAGGGAATTTCCGGCGTTCCGCCCCGGACCGATTCCGGACTGAACCAGCGGGCATCGAGGATCTCCCGGCCGTCGCACTTCACTTCTCCCTCCGCGTAACGGGCGGTAAACCCCGCCATAAGGGAATTGGGGAAAGGCCAGCTTTGGCTTACCACATACCGCAGTTCCTCCACACCGATATTAACCTCTTCCCGGATTTCCCGGACCGCCGCCGCTTCCAGGCTTTCCCCTGCTTCGGCAAAACCGGCGATCAGGCTGTAGAGACCGGCTTTAAATTTGTCGTTATGGGCCAGAAGGGCCCGGCCGTCTTCCCGAAGCACCATGACGATCACCGCCGGGGAAATCCGGGGATACTCAATCCGGCCGCAGCGGGGGCAGAGCCGGGCCAGCTCCGAGGAGGAATCCCCATTGGCCGCCCCGCAGCTTCCGCAGTAAAGCGAATCCTTCAGCCACTGAAGCACATGGTAGGTCCGCAGAAGCTGTTCCGCGGTTCTGTCCGTTCCCGGCAGGCCCGCCGCCGCGGCGGAACATGCCAGGGCCCGCCGTACCGGAATTGTCCGCCAGCCCCCGGGCAGGGAGGAGTGCGGATCAAGGAAAGCCCCATAAACCGCCGGGGCGGGATTTTTCGCCGCCGTTTCCCCGGAAATACCGCCGGGATGTAAAAGACCGGGGATTAGATACAACCGGAGGCGGCCCAGGGCCGTTTCCCGGACCAGGGCGCCGTCAACGCCGCCGGGGGCTTCATGATCTTTTATCGAAGGGGGAACGGCGAGGGAATCTTCCAGAAACAGGTATACCCTTGATCCGGCCATGCTCCATTGTACAAAAAAGAATCCCCCCTGAAAAGGCAAAACCCCGCCCTTGTCCAGGGGGGTGTTTTTTTCGTATAGTTAAATTATGAATGCCGGTTACCTGGAAAACCTGCCCCGCAGTAATATAGTAAAACGCCCCGGTGGTCCGCCGGAAAACGCCGTTCCCTTTACCGGGTATCCCCGGGCCCATCCTTCAGAAAAGGATAAACTCCTCCTGGTGTACGATCCTCTGGGGGTAAATCCCTCTTTAATGGAATTTAAAACCGAAGACGTGCTTTTTGTGGAAGACATTCCCCAGGCGGTTACGGAAAGCGGCGAGGGCATTCCCTTGGTAAAAATCTGGGTCCGCCGGGGAGCCCGGGGGGTGCTGCTGGAACCCTTTGAGGTGAATGATCCTATTCAGTTTATCAACAAGAGCCGGGATAAACAGGGGCTGCCGCTGCTGGAAGGAAAAACAGAATGAACCTCCCCGTATGGTAAATGCCGATCCGCCGGAGGCCCTGTTTTTTGCGGAAGAGGCCGGTTCCGGCGCGGCGAAACCGGCCCTTCGCTGTACCCTGTGTCCCCATCAGTGCCGGCTTGCCCCGCCGGAAGAAACCCGGGCCGGGGGAACCGGCCTGTGCCATGTCCGCCGGCATGGCCCGGCGGGACCTGAACTGCCCGTATACGGCCTGGTAAGCGCCCTGGCAGCGGACCCGGTAGAAAAAAAGCCCCTCTACCACTGGCGGCCCGGATCCCGGATTCTTTCCGCGGGGTTTACCGGCTGTAATCTCCGTTGTCCATTCTGCCAAAACTGGCGTATCTCCCAGCGGGCAGATGTACCGGGCCGCCGTTTTTCCCCCGCCGCCCTTGTGGAAGAAGCCGCCGGCTGCGGACAAATCGCCTACACCTATTCGGAACCCCTGGTCCATGCGGAATTTGTCCTCCGGTGCATGGAGGCGGCCCGGCAGGGGGGGATTGCCAACGGGCTTGTAACCAATGGCTGTGTCCGTGCCGAAACGGCGGAGGTTTTGCTCCCCCTTACCGATGCGGTCAACGTAGACCTGAAAAGTTTTTCCGAAGAAACCTACGCCCGGGTTCTGGGGGGAGACCTTCCGGCGGTGCTGAACTTTATCCGCCGGGCCCTTGAACTGGCGGTCCATGTGGAAATTACCACCTTGGTTGTACCGGGACTTAACGACAGTGATGAAGAGCTGGAAGCCATAACAGATTTTATAGCGGGTTTGCACAAATCCGGCCCGGCCCCTGTTTCCGTACCCTGGCATTTGTCGGCCTATCATCCCTGCTGGAAGTGGCGGGCGCCCCCCACGGACCCCGGCATGCTTGAGGCCGCCGCAGAGCGGGCCCGGAAGAAACTTCCCCACGTTTATACGGGAAATACCGGGACCCCCGGCAGTACCCGCTGTTCCCGCTGCGGGGCACTCCTGGTAAAGCGCGAAGGCTGGAATGTCGACACCCGGGGACTGCACAACCCGGAAAAAAAAGACACCCCGGGGAATCCTTCCTTCTTTTGCTGTGGAAACTGCGGGGCCCCGTCTCCGGTCAGGCGGCACTAAAGGCGGCGCCCTAGGGAACCGCCGATTAAATGGACTCTAATCACCGGTTCCCTATTATTTTTCTCGTTTTCCTGCGGAAAACTGCGAAAAATCACATTAAAGTAGCACTGATTTATTCTCGATTGAATAAATCAGTGCTTCCCTAGAGGGTCATACGGTACTTGAGATAAATTTCTTCCAGGGTTTTAAGGGGACCCGGGGCCTGGATCCGTTTCCGGAACTGCGCGGTTTCTTTTCTTTCCATATAAAAATCAAAAACCAGCCGGGGATCCGTATCGTTCAGCATGGTATAGGCCGGGGCGCTTCCCAGGTAACTGCGGATCTCGTTAAAGTCCACCGCGTTAATCCCAAAACGCTTAAGCCTTGTCCGGACCGAATGGAGTTCCTCAAAAGAAAGGCCAAAGAGGAATTCATCCAGAGCCCACCTGGTTTCATCGCTGGTGATCTGGTTTAACAAAAAATCATGCCAGTCTTCCCCCAGATCAATGGACAAACGGAGCAGTTCACTGGTTCCGTCCATGGTTCCAAAACTGGGGGGCGATTCATGCCGGGTCTGCCACAGCGCCTTGAGCGCGGAAAAATGCCGGATCACCGCAGGTTCCGCCCCGGAATCCCACAGGGAAACCAACTCATCCGCCAGGCGCATCTTAATGCCCTCGGGAAAGGCGGGCTCGTCCAGACATGAAAAATAGACATCCTCCGCCATGATGGTGAACATCACCGAAAAAATCAGATCCCGGACGGAACCGTAGAGGGCCGATTTCCCGTCCAGGACTTTACAGAGCAGCACAAAGCCGTGAAATTTCGTTACCAGGTAACTCCGGACCGCCTGGATCCGGGCGGGAATACGGAGCAGATTGGCGGAGGGAGCAAGCCCCACCAGCACCTTGATGAGGCGCCGCTCATCCCGGGCGCATCCCCGAAGGTTCTGGCTTTCCCGGATAGACGGAAAAAGGGCGATGGTTTCCCCGAAAGACCGGAGGCAGTCAAAGCGCTGGCGGACTATTTCCGCGTCCTGGGGGCTTTCTTTGTCAAGCAGGGTCAGCGTTTCAAGAACCAGGGAAGATTCATGGTCGCTTAAAGAAAGCGCCTGTTTACCGTCCGCATCAGATGCCGTACCATTGGTCATAATACCTACAGGATACCGCGTTTTTCCGTACATTTCAAGGAAGCGCGTTGTCCATGACAAAGCAGCCCGCCCCTTTGCCCCGGCCTGTCAAGGATGCCGGTTTTGAGCGGCAGCCTCCTATAACCCCCGCAAACGCGGGAGACCACACTGCCTGATCCGCTATCTTCTCGCGCACCAGCTTGCCGATGATATGGGCGGTACTTTTGCGGGCAGCTGCATCTTTTACACGGAGCCAGCCGGCGGAAAGCTTATGCTTTAGCGGTTTGGGCTTTCCGATTCCCTTAAACGGGTCCCTGCTGACAGCGCTTATCAGGTCTTTTATTTTTTGAAAAATACGGCGGGAGCCGTTATGCCCCCGCCGTGATTGTTGCTGCTCCTTAAAACCTGCCGCGGCGTACTGTGCCTACTTACGGAGCTTTGCCAGCGCCGGGCCCCTTACTGTTTGATGTAGGTTCTCCCGGTTTCATCAGTTAAGGTTATTGTGGGGTAGAAGGTAGGGCCCGCCCGCTTCCACTCATATACGTGGTGTTATCGAGCAGGTCCTCGTCGGGATCGATATTGGGATCGATCATGGTTAGAACGTTGTCCTTAACCGTGATCGTCCCGCTGCCATAGGGACTCCAGTCCTTATCCCCTTCGTAGCGGACGTAGCGCTTCCACATGCTGCCGGTGATGCGGATAAGATACAGTACGCGGCCCTCGGGGTTGTGCATAACCGTCATATACTCGCCGTCATACTGGCCGCTTCCCCTTCCCTGGGCAAAGCCGGGGGCGCATATCAGTATCAGCGCCGTCAGGCTGAGCATCCGGAAAGCGGCTCTACAAACCCTTTTGTTGTTCATGGTATTACTCCTTTGTGTGCTTTACGCAAGATTTTTAATAATTTTCTGAGCAAGCTGTTTTTTTATTTCGCGGTGCCTGGGGACAGCTTCATGTTTTCCGGTGCGTGGATTTTTATACCAGTCGTGATCGGCGCCATGACGAACAAAAACCGCCCCGTTTTCCTCTATAATGCGTATTAAATCCCGCTGCTTCATACCGCAACCATGAGTTTGCCGGTATGCTCTTTGGCGGTTTTGAATTCGGGGAAAGCGGACATATCGGCATACAAAGAGGCGAGCATTTTTTCCAGCTCGTGTATGGTTTCACCCTGCGTCCAATAGTCAGGGAACTGATTGATAAATCCGATAAACCCGCCTTCTTCCGCTTCCCAAAACGTATATGAAAGTTCCATAGCCTTTCCTCCCGCATTCTCATTATACCGCATTTCCCCCCGTCATTAAAGAGCCGTGCCATGCCGTGTATCGTGTTGACAGCCGTTTCGCCGCGGCCCCTATGCTTCGGCAGCGCTAAGCTTCTCCCCCACTAACTCGTTTATAATCTGTCCAACGCTGGTATGGGTTGCCCCGGCTATGGTTTTGAGATAGTTCACTGACATATCGTTCATACCTATAGACGCTCTTCACGCTGACTGAGCCAGCCTGAACCATTGGGGCCGAGTTTTGGCGGATTTTTTGTAAAGTAATCGTCCCAATAGTCCGCTTCTTTATCTGTCATTATAGCCATTGTTCTCTCCTAAGTCCAAGTTCCGCAAGGAAGGTTCCGCGGACTTTCATTGCATGGAACACATTAATAGCATCGCTGTCCACTGGGTTATACAATATTTCTACCGGATTGCCGCTGGTATCAAAACCGGCAAGCGCGTATTTGTCTGGAAACCCGTCCAGCGCCGCTTCATATACCCTGGTATGGTAAGTGTGCCGGATGTCCGCTTCAGTTACACTATGTTTATAGGCTGACGGCTTGCAGACAATATCAATGTCCACACCCCTATTCCAGCCCCAAACCCCCGTCTGCGGCAAGGCCGGCGCAGCGTTTACTCTGCTGATAAAGACGGCAGCCGCGTTGTGCCGGTGGTTGTGGTGTATTAGAGCGCACCACTATCTCGTAATAGTTCGACTGCTTTTTGTTCAAGGGTGATGAACCATTTTTGCATATCCTGATCATCTGGTTT
>JAITHE010000150.1 GCA_031280125.1 Treponema sp. | reverse complement strand
GTGAGTGTTACGCCTGCCGTCAGGGGCGCGGGAATATCTGCGAAAACCTGCGCGTGATGGGCGTGCATATTGACGGCGGCTGTCAGGAATACGTCATCGTGCCGGAAAAAAACGCGCACGTTCTTCCCGCGTCCGTCCCCTGGGACGAGGCGGTGCTGGTTGAGCCTTTTACCATCGGCGCGCAAGCCTGCTACCGCGGGAACGTGCAGGCGGGGGACTTTGTGTTTGTCATGGGCGCGGGCACGATTGGGCTGACGGCGCTGGTCATGGCAAAGCTCGCCGGCGCGGTGGTGATTGCCAGCGACATTGTGGACGAAAAACTGGACTATGCCAAACGCATGGGCGCGGACTTTATCATCAACGCCAGGCAGACGGACGCGCTTGCCGCGGTGCGCGAAATCACGGGGGGCATGGGCGCCAACGTAACGATAGACGCGGTATGCACCAAGCAGAGTTTTGAAGACACCATAGAAATCACCTCGGCGGCGGGCAGGATCGTGGAACTGAGCTTTAACGCCGCGGCAAGCGAAATCGCGCCGGTCAACATCATCAAAAAAGAGCTGACCATCTCTGGCTCACGGCTGCAAACAAACCGCTTTCCCGTGGTTATTGACTACCTCACAAAAGGCGCGCTGCCGCTTGCGGGCTTTGTTACCGCCGTCTACGAGTTCGAGCGCATGGCGGAAGCCTTTGCCTACATCGACGCCCACGCGGATTCGGTGCGCAAAATCGTTGTCGCCATGCCCGAATGAGGGGGGGGCAGCGGCCCGCAGAGCCGGACACAATGCGGGGCAGCCGCCGCCTGTCAAGCCCTGGGGGGGAATCCGCCGAAATCAACGTCAAAAAGATTTTCTTTTTCCGGGGCGGCAAAAAACTGGGGGTATTTTTCCTCCAGCATCCTGAGTTCCGTGGGCAGCTGGTGGAGGTGGGTATTCAACAGGGACTGGGCTTTGGCGCCGTCCTTTTTTTTCAGCGCCCCCAAAAGGGCCTTGTGTTCGCTGATAATGTTTTTGGGAATTCCATTGAGCCAGGTACTCAAGAGCCGGACCCGGTAATAATGGCCCCCCATGCTTTCCAGCACCTGCCAGCTCAGAGGCTGCCCGGCGGTTTCAAAAAGAATCCGGTGAAAGCCGTTGTCATGCATAACAAAATCAACGTAGTCATCGCCGTTAAACGCCTGGATCTGCTTTTCGATCATCGTTTCCATGCGGGCAAAATCTTCCGGGCCGCTTTTACCGGTAAAGGGCTCCAGAATCGCCCCTTCGAGCTTTTCCCGAAGAAAAAATTCCTGTTCTACCCGGGCATTGTCAATATGGGAAACCAGGGTTTCTTTTTGGGGAATCACCTCAACCAGCCCTTCTTTGGAAAGGTGGATAAAAGCCTCTCGCACCGGCGTCCGGCTGACATTGTAACGGAGGGAAATTTCTTTTTCGCTGATGGCGGTACCGGGCAGCAAATTCAAATTGATGATGCTTTTCCGCAGCGCCGTATATACCGAATCCTGAACTAACATGGTAGTATTCTAGCGTCAATGTAACCCCGTGGCAATATACGCTATTCTTCATGGTTTCCTCCTTTTTATTTTCCTACTCTTTTGTACTTCTATAAAATAAAAACTACATTTTTGTATAAAATATGAACGAAACGGCGGCGATGGGATCCCCGGATTATCCGAATCGGCGCCTCCGGTACGAATACCGCTTTGTTTTGTGCCCCTGCGTGATCTCCACGGTATGAATAAACCGGAAAAGGCAAAATAAAAAGGGCCGGCGGGCTGTTTTTTCTAAACTTGGCACGGTTCCTGCTGGTATTATGTAAGAACCTGCGGGTTTCACCAATGCATATACGGAGGATTTCATGAGCATGATTGATTTTACCAAGACGCCGGTGGCGGAGCTTTTTGGTTCCAACTGTTTCTCCAACGCCGTGATGAAGGAACGGCTGCCCAAAAACATTTACCAGGAGCTTATGCTGGTCCAGGCGGGAGAAAAGGAACTGACCCTGGCGGTGGCGGAGGTGGCGGCCGCGGTTATGCGGGACTGGGCCATTTCCAAGGGGGCCAGCCACTACACCCACTGGTTTCAGCCCTTGACCGGGCTTACCGCGGAAAAGCACGATTCCTTTATTGCCCCCACCGGAGACGGCAAGGTAATCATGGAATTTTCGGGCAAGGAGCTGGTTAAGGGCGAACCCGATGCGTCGAGCTTCCCCTCCGGAGGGCTCAGGGCCACCTTTGAAGCCCGGGGTTATACCGCCTGGGACGTAACCAGCCCTGCCTTTCTTAAGCAGGACCCCACGGGGACTACCCTCTGCATACCCACGGCCTTTATCAGCTACTACGGCCAGGCCCTGGACAAAAAGGTGCCCCTCCTTAAATCGGTGGACGCCCTTTCCAGGCAGGCCCTCCGGGTACTCCGGGCCCTAGGGAACGAAACCAGCCGGCGGGTTTTTACCACCGTGGGCCCGGAACAGGAATACTTCCTGGTGGACAGGGAATTCTACAGCCGGCGGCCGGATCTGATCCTTACGGGGCGGGCTGTTTTCGGCGCTCTCCCCGCCAAGGGTCAAGAGATGGAGGATCATTACTTCGGGGCTGTCAAGGAACGGGTGGCGGGCTTTATGCGGGAACTTAATACGGAACTGTGGAAGGTGGGAATCCCTGCCAAAACCCAGCACAACGAAGTGGCCCCCAATCAATTTGAAATAGCCCCGGTGTACCAGAACAGTACCGCCGCGGTGGATGCCAACCAGATGGTAATGGAAACCATCAGAACCGTGGCACGCCGCCACGGCATGGAGGCCCTGCTCCACGAAAAGCCCTTTGCGGGGGTAAACGGATCGGGGAAACACAACAACTGGTCCATGGCCACCGACGACGGAATAAACCTCTTTGATCCCGGGGAAAATCCCGAAGCCAACGCCCGGTTTCTTCTCTTTACATCGGCGGTGGTGGAAGCGGTGGACCGCTACGCCCTGCTTATCCGGTCTTCCGTGGCCACCTCGGGGAACGATCACCGCCTGGGAGCCAACGAAGCCCCCCCGGCGATCGTATCGATATTTTTCGGCGCTCCCCTAACGGAGATCTTTGACAATATCGCCGAAGGAAAGAGCGGAAAAACCAAATCCGGAGGGCTTATCAAGATCGGCGTTACAAGCCTTCCCGCCCTGCCCAAGGATGTTTCCGACCGGAACAGGACGAGCCCCTTTGCCTTTACGGGGAACAAGTTTGAATTTCGCATGGTGGGCTCTTCCCAGTCCATCGCCACCCCCAACACCTACCTCAATACGGCGGTAGCCCAGGTGCTCAATGAATTTGCCGGCAGGCTGGAGGCGCTCCCGGAGGGAACCGGCAGAAACGAGGCGGTCCAGGAAATTATCAGGGAATCCTATGCCAAACACAAGCGGGTAATCTTTAACGGCAACGGCTACACCGCCGAATGGGTCCGGGAGGCGGAACGCCGGGGACTGCCCAACATTACCAATGCGGTGGACGCTCTTTCGGTGCTTGTCCGCAGTGAAACCATTGCCCTCTTTGAAAGCCATGGTATATTTACCAGGGAAGAATCGGAAAGCCGCTACCACATCTACCTGGAAAAGTATTCCAAGCAGATCAACATTGAGGCGGGGGTTATGATTGAACTGGCCCGGCGTAGCATCTTCCCCGCCGCAAGCGGTTTCGCCGCCCGTCTTGCGGGAGACGCCGCCGCCCTGGCCGCCATAGGGGCGGTCAGCTCCGCCCAGGAAAAACGGGCCAAGCGCATCGCCGAACTTGTCTCAGAGCTGTACGAAGAAACGGGCAAACTGGAAACATCCCTCTCCGAAGCCCAGGATACGGCGGATGTCCAGGCCCAGGCCCGGTCCTATTTTGAAAGGGTAAAACCCGCCATGGACAGGGTCCGCGCCAGGGCGGATGCCCTGGAAAAACTGGTTTCCCAGGACGCCTGGCCCCTGCCGGGCTTTGAGGAACTGCTCTTCAAACTGTAGAAACCAGGCTCCCGGGCCGGGACCTAGAATCCGCCAAACAGGGCCGCCGCATTTGCGGCGGTCTGTTTTTCCAAGGCGGCGGCGCTTACTCCCCGGATCTCCGCCGCCATCCGGCAGGTTTCCGCCGTCATCCCCGGATGGGCGGGTTTTCCCCTGAAGGGAACCGGAGCCAGATAGGGGCAGTCCGTTTCCAAGAGGATCCTGTCCGGGGGAACCATGACGCAGGCATCCCGGATGGTACCGGCGTTTTTGTAGCTTAGGTTTCCAGCAAAGGAAATAAAGTACCCCATATCCAAAAAACGCCCGGCCTCTTCCGGGCCGTAGGAATAACAGTGGATAACCCCCGGCGTGCCGGGAAAGGCTGCCAGGATCTCTGCTGTTTCTTCCGGGGCATCCCTGGAATGGATGATCACCGGAAGGCCCAGCTTTCCCGCCAGTTCAAGCTGCATCTCCATCAGCTCCCGTTCCTCCCCCGGACCGGCCCTTTCGCCGTCTTCGTTCCAGTGGTGATCCAGGCCGAATTCGCCCAGGGCACAGACCAGCCCCGGCGGAGCGGCGAGGATCTCCGCCTCCAGGGCGGAAACCAGGCGATGCCGGGCGGCGATGGAAGCGGCGTGGGGCCACAGTCCGCTGGCAAAACGGACCCGGGGATAGGAGGAAAATGCTCCTATCCGGGCGGCCAAATCCCCTGGTTTAAGACTTACGTCGACGAGCCCCTCCAGGCCGTTTGCAAAAAGTTCCCGAAGGGTTTTATGGGGATCAATCCCCCGCTCTTCCAACAGGGAAAGATGGGCGTGGGTATCTACCAAGGAAACATCCTCCAGATTTCATTGGACCTGTTCAATAACCCGGCTGGTCATTGAACAGGTCTTGCAAAATGCTGTACGTTTTGCTGTTTTTAGTGGAATTTGTCCGGAAACTGAGGCTTCCGAACAAGTCTATTATTGCCGGCGATGAGACTCGAACTCATACCCCCTTGCGGGGAGGGGATTTTAAGTCCCCAGTGTCTGCCATTCCACCACGCCGGCGGAATCACCGCGTTAAGCGTCAGTGTCCCAGGTGTTCCAGGATAATGTCCCGCAGGCCGTTTTCACCGATCTTGACGATGTTTTTCTCGCGGTTAAAACTTTCCGCCGAATCCGACGCATGGGCCGTATTGATCATCACATTGCTGCCAAATTCCCGGCGTACCGTACCGCCCGGAGCTTTAAGAGGGTCCGTGGGACCCAGCACCTCCCGAATCTTCCCTATGGCCCCCTCCCCTTCATAGACGAGGATCATGGTTTTAACGGACTTCCCCGCACCAGACCCGGACCGGCGGCCCGACATGAATTCTACAATGTTCTGGAACTCCCTTTCGGCGTATTCCCTGCCGAAACTTTCCGTTAAAAGATTCCGGATTTTTTCGTTTAACTCTATTTGAAATTCCTTTTCCAGGATCTCCGCCGCCTTGCGCCCAAAAACCGGGGCCAGCTTTTTTTTAAGGGCCTCCTCCACGGGGCCGTAAAATTCCAGAGCTTCCTCCAGGGAAAACTGGTGTACCTTGATCCCCACAATACGCATACCCGTCCGGGAAAACATGTCGATGATCGTCCCGGGCCTGGAAGAAGCGTAGTTCCAGTTATCGGGCTTAAGAATAACCAGGGTTTTTTCTATCTTTGAAGGGGAGGGGTAGTCCATGTTGGCGGCGATATTTTCCTTCCCCTCCAGGAAAGCGCCGATCAGGGCCAGATCCTCCAGGGCATCCTTTTGGTTTCGGGGGGTAAGCACGGCGGGCTCAAAGTAAGTAACCTGTTCGTTATTCAGGGGATCCACGATCAGATCCGCATAGGTATCCCGGATGGTTTCGCCGGTAAGGGATTCAATGCCCCGGTTTTCCGCGTGGAGGGCGCCGCAGATGTCCGAAAGTTTCCGGCAGGCCTCCTGGCCCCGAAAAAGCAAAAGCAGGACCCTGTGGGGCCTGCCGCCGGAAATAAAGTGGGTTTCCACATAATCCGCCAAAAGGGTAAGCTGGTTGGGAAAATTCTGCTTCCGCAGCAAGGCGGCGTAGTCTGCCACAAATTTCCCGTCCGGAAGTACTATCTGGGCCCCCGCCAATTCCAGGTCCAGCCTCGAAAGAAGCCGGGCGATCACTCCTCCGGTTCTGCTCTTCGCGACGGTATAGGGGGTTACCATCACATAGGAAAGCTCCATATCCATAGTTCCCCATTGTACTATTCCTCCATGGTCTGTTACAATACCCCCCATGAACAAGCCTTCCCTGACCAAGCCCTCCGGGCGGAGGGATCCATGAAGGCCGGCAGCACACGCAATATCGGCATCATGGCCCATATCGACGCTGGAAAAACCACCACCACCGAGCGAATCCTCTTTTATACCGGCAAAAGCCACCGCATCGGTGAGGTGGACGACGGTGAGGCGATCATGGACTGGATGGAGCAGGAGCAGGAGCGGGGAATCACCATCCAGAGCGCCGCCACCACCGCCTACTGGAAACGGGATGGCATGGAGGAACCCTGCCAGATAAACATCATCGACACCCCGGGGCACGTGGATTTTACCGCCGAGGTTGAACGTTCCCTGCGGGTACTGGACGGGGCGGTGGCGATCCTCGATGCCGTCAAAGGGGTAGAGCCCCAGACGGAAACGGTGTGGCGGCAGGCGGCTCGTTACCACGTGCCCTGTATCGGCTATGTCAACAAGATGGACCGGGCGGGGGCGGATTTTTTTCAGGTCCTGGCGGATGCGGGGGAAAAGCTGGGGATAAAAACCATTGCCCTGCAAATCCCCCTGGGAAGGAAAAGTTCCTTTGAGGGCGTAATCGACCTGATAGAGATGGAAGAACTCCGCTGGGAGGGAAATGAAGGTGAAACCGTGGTCCGGCGTCCCCTGGAGGCGGAATGGGCAGGAAGCGCCGGGGAATGGCGGGAAAAGCTTATCGACGGCCTTTCCGCGGTTTCCGATGCGGTAACGGAAAAATACCTGGCCGGAGATGAAATACCCGGGGAACTGCTCCGGCGGGAACTGCGCCGGGCTGTTCTGGAACGCAAGCTCCTTCCTTTCCTAGCCGGCGCCTCCCGCCGTAATATCGGGGTTCAGCCCCTGCTTGACGCGGTGGTGGATTACCTCCCCGCACCGGAAGAGGCAAAGCCCGCAGTGGCTCATCACCTAAAAAAACAAGAAGCCATGGAAATTCCCTGCGATCCCCGGGCGGCGCCCCTGGGGCTGGTCTTTAAAATCCAGAACGACCGGGAAGCGGGGAGCCTCTGTTACGTCCGGATGTATTCCGGCTCGATAAAAAGCGGGGCGGTTATCTACAATGTGGGCAAACGCAGACGGGAACGGGCCAACCGGATCCTGCGGATGCATTCCAATAAATCCGAAGCCATGGATGAACTTTCCGCCGGAGACATTGGGGTTATCATAGGGATGAAGAACGCCCAGACCGGAGATACCATAGGCAGCGAAGGCTGGCCTTTACTGCTGGATACCATGCAGTTTCCCGAGCCGGTTATCTCCGTATCCCTGGAACCCAAGACCCTTTCCGAGGGAGAAAAACTCAAAGAGATCCTGGGGATCCTTTCCAGGGAAGACCCGACCTTTACCGCCCGGGAAAACGAAGAAACGGGACAGCTTATTATTTCCGGCATGGGGGAGCTCCATCTGGACGTGCTGGTAACCAAGATCCTCCGGGATTATGGACTTCAAGCCCGGGCGGGGAATCCCCAGGTTACCTACCGGGAGTCGATTGCCAAAACCGTGGAACGAACCGAAAGTTTTTCCCGGATCCTCGCGGGAAAGGAAAACACCGCGGTCCTTACCCTGCGGCTGGAACCCCTCAAGCGGGGATCGGGGAACAGCTATGGTTCCACGGTAAAAAACAGGGACCAGACGCCGGAAGCTGTTTTCGAGGCGGTACGGCGGGGGGTTCAGGGGTCGCTGGCTTCGGGGATCCTCCTGGGGTATCCCTGCATCGATATAGGAGTTACCCTGCTGGACCTTGAATATTCGGAGCAGTCCGGTACGGAATTTGCCTACGAAGCCTGCGCCAGCCTGGGCTTTGATGAAGCCGCCCGCCGGGCGGATCCCCTGCTCCTGGAACCGATCATGGCGGTGGATCTGTTTTCTCCCAAGGAATTTGTGGGGGACGTGATAAGCATTGTAACCCAGCGGGGCGGCCAGATACTCAGCATGGATTCCAAAAGCGGCGGCGATGAGATCAGGGCCGCCGCCCCCATGGCAAAGATGTTCGGCTTTATGACCGCCCTGCGCAGCGTAAGCCAGGGCCGGGCGGCCTTTTCCATGGCATTTTCCCACTTCGAGAAAAAGGCGGAACGCTGAGGATTTGTCCGCCCGGCCTGCGGGCGGCGCCGTGTACAACCCTTCTAAAACTTTGGCCTCAATTCATAGTGCAGATGTTCCCCTGTGGAATTGCCCGTGGTTCCGGCTTTACCGATATTGAATCCCGGCGGCAGGGTTAAGGTATAAGCGCCCGCCTGAATTCCCGAAGAAATAAGCCTTGCCAGCCTGGATGAGGCGGAGGATTCCGTCATGTGCCCGTAAATTATGTCAAAGTCCGGCGTGGATGTTCTTAAATGGTAGCCAAAACCCTTAACCTGCCATCGAAGGGGATTGTTTTGTACCAGGATTGTCTCAAACTGGGTTGTATAAAGCGGATGATTCTGCCGGTATGTCGCAAGATCTATTCCCAGGCCCACCCTGATGGGATTCTCCTGGGGGCCGATACTGCTCCCGTGAAAAAGATCCGCCCCGGGCAGGGGATTGGCGCTGTCATTAGGATAGGCGCTCAACGTAGAAGTCCGGGACAATCCTCCAATGGGATCAATGGGTTTACCGCTGCCAATAAGGGAATACATGGGGTTATCATCCGTATACGACCAGTTGTTTTTGATCGTTTCAAACAAACCGGCATGGTTTACATTCCTGGAGGCATCCCATAAGCCCGGACGATAATAAGGACCGGCGGCGTATCCGTTCATCACCTCATTCCAGACCACTGCAAATTTGTCCAGGGTATTAAATACTTCAACCGGTGCGGTGAGCTTCTTGGAATCGTATACCATTTTTACATCGTAAAGGTTTTGTCTGGCTGCGGTCATTGCAAGCGCCATGTCGCCGCCGTACCGGTCAAATACCCTGTTGATATAATCCCGTTGAACAAAATACCTGGTCCTGACGGTTTCTGATACGGGTATGGGGATCGATTTATCTCCGCGGTTCCTAAACTGCGTCCACATTCCTGCGGCCTCATCATCACTGATACCCAAAACCCTGGCCAATGATCCGGCAAAACCGCCGGCGCCGTTATCGCCCTGCAGTAAACTGCCGAATTCATCATACAGATTATGGCTGCCGTCAAAATAGATGCTGCCGTTGGATGCAAATCTCCAGTAATCGCCGCCGGCGTCATAATTTTCCAGGATTCCGGTCAACTGCGCCAGGGCATCCATTTTCTCCCGGCTGCCTGCCGTTTCAGACATAAGGGTAAGGCGGCTGTTGAAGAATGTTTTGGCCTCTTCGGCCATTGCCGCCCCGATTGCCCCTTCCCCATAGGATTTCATCAGTCCCAAAGCGGCATTGACATGTCCGGCAACGGCGCTGTTTGTTTCCAGCCGCTGCAGTTCTCCGTCGTCAACGCCGTTTCGGCGGGCCTCGTGGCTTAATATCACATTAAGGCCAAAACGGCTGCCGTCTTCCAGCGCTTCTTTTCCCAGCGAAATGATCTTTCTTCCGCCGGAATCCAGGCTGGTTTTGGCGTAACCGTCAAAATCACCGTCCCTTTTTATGAGCGTATTTCCCGCTAAAACTGATTCGTAAAACGCCCTGTCTGCCCCGGTTCCTGAATAGAGGGTCCTCATCTGGCTGATATATTCTCCGGCGTCCGCCCGGCCCGAGCTCCAAATATCAAAATTAACTTTCCACGCTTCCAGGCCCCGAACCGCGCCCACGAGGGTTCCCGCACTGACATCGGCGCCGGATGAACCAAATCCGGCGCTGCCGCCCTCCCGGCCCAGACGCAGCTCAAGCAGCCCTGCCCCTGCCGCAGCCTGATCTACAAACCCAAGATTAAAAACATTCAAGGTAAAATCACCGCCGGCGGCATAGGTAATCCCCTGCCCCGCGAGGCTCCCCGCCAAAGCGGACAATTGTTTCCCGCCAGCATAGTAACGGTCATAAAACCCTTCAAGGCCAAGGTTAAGAGTCCCGCCGGTAAGGGCGCCGGTTCCCCCTGCCGCGGCGCTTATGAAGCTGTTCACCAGTCCCTCTCCAAAGGCGGCGCCGGACCAGCCGAATTTTCCGTCGCCGTAGCTTACCGCGTTCAAGGCGCTGGTGATCGTTCCGGTACCCAAAGCCTGCGCCCCCGCGGACGCCCCTTTGACGACGGCTTTGCCAATCCCTTCCTTCAGGGTTCCGTCGATATAGCCGGTCAAGCCTCCGGAACCGAAAAAGCCGGATCCCGCCAGGGATTCGCCAAAACCGTTAAACACGCTCCCCGCAGCCGAAGAGACGGCGCTTACCAGGGCTTTTTTGCCGAATTCAAAGCCCGCCTCGTCCCAGCTTTTGTAACCCCCGGTTACATCTAAAACGCCGAACAGGGCATCGTCGGCCAGGTTAAGCGCCGCCCCCAAAACCAGGGAGGCTCCACCCGTTAAGGGAGATGCGGCTGCCGCGACCGCCGAAACCACGGACATTGTTAGATCCGCCGCAGTCCGCAGGCTGGGGGCGTCAAAAAACGAATTGCGGGAATCCCACAGCGGCTTGTCCCAGAAGGGGGCGTTCATGGCCGCCACCCCCTCGGCCTGCTTCAGCGACCACGTATAATAGTCCGCTAACAAACGGCCCAGTTCACCGCTTCCCCGGTTTGTGATTTTTCCGTTCACCGTTTCCGCAGGCTCCCCTATCCAGCGGTCAAAGGCTCCTCCGGAGGCGCCCTTCCCAAACAGGGTTTCCCTTCTTTGGTACACCTCATTTTGGGCCGTGGACATCAGGGCCTGGATCCCCGTATAATCCAGCCCTTCCAGGGCGGAATCGCTTAAATCCGTACCGGCTTCCCAGGGATCCGGAACAAACCAGCGGTACGCTTGCAGGATAATCCTGTCGGTGATGGCGCTCCTGAACAGGGTCGAATGGACCACGATATCCTTTATGTACTGGTTCCCGGAACGTTTCCACCCGCCGTTCATGGTGTACATCTGATCCATGCCGCTGTCAAAATCTTTGTTATTCTTGACAATGCTTTCTTCCAGGGCGGCCTTTGTTCTGTATACCGCTTCCCGAACCTGAAAACCAAGCTGGACCATCTTCCCACGGGCCGTCTCTTTGACGCTGTTTTGGGCCAATTCTCTGGCGGCGGCCCGCGCCTGCCCCGCGTTCCACACGCCCAGCCCCGACAGGCCGGCCATGACCCGGCCCGGCGCCGCCTCAGCGCTCCCCGAGACGGCGGCAAAGGCGCCGTAAAGATTTGCTATTCCCGCGGAATTGAGTACATCCCTCAGAAGTCCGGCGATTTCGCTGGTATCCGCAAACCCGCCGGGGGAGGGAGCCATAAACGCATCCAGCCTGCGGCTGGACGCTTCCGCGTCGGAACCTGTCAGCACAAGGAGGGCGCCGTCCATGGCGGCATTCGCTGCGGCCGCGGCTTGGCCGATCCAGGCTTCCTTGTTTTTAAGGCTTTCCAGATATGCGGCATTCCAGGCGGCATCGACGGCCCCGTAGCGCTCCTTAAAATCCTCTTTCCATTTCGCAAAGGAAGCCGCCATGGACTCAATCCCGTCTTTCCAGTCCTTCCGGCCCCGCTCAAGTATAAGGCCGGAGGCTTCCCGCCAGGCAGCCAATTTACTATTTACATCTTCCTGCTGTTCCTTCCACTCCGCTTCCCTGACGGCGAGTTCCGAGAAAAAACGGGCCGCATAGGAGCGTTCAATCACTACCTTGTACCGCTCCGCCAGATCCCGGTACTGTTCCGTATATACGGTCCGGTCCGCCTGTATTTTTTTCAAGTCCAGGAGTACAGCGGAACCAAGATTTTCAAGGTGATTCTTCAGGGCCGGCGCTTCCGCGCCGTAGGCTTTGACGGCGGCGGATTGCAGACCGGCCAGAGTACCGCCTCCGTTGATATATTCTTCCAGGCATGCCCTGTATTCCTCCTGGCTTGTTTTTCGCAGATCCTCGCCGGCGGCATAGGCTGCTTCAAACCGGTCCTCCAGGGTATCCCGGACGCCCTTTCCCCAGGCGTAAAGCCCATTGAGGGCGTGGGCGACGCTGGTATAGACGATCCCCCTTCCCGGCCCGCCGTTATACACCAGCATCTCCTTCCAACAGTCCTTTAGGGTTTCCACTTCGGAGGCTTCAAGGACCTTTAGCTGTTTCAGGACGGTTTCAACATGGTCCCAGGTGATTCCTTCTTCCCGCTGTTCCGCGAGAACGGCGAGTTTACCGCAGGACTGCCTGTAAGCCTCCATGACCGCCTGGGTTTTTGAAAGTTCCGAAGCGAAAAGTTCCCTGGCCGCGTTAATATGGGCAGAGAAGGCGTTTCTTCTGTTTTTTGATACCCGGAACACCTGGTCCAGTTCGCTGTGATCCAGCCAATAGGGTATCCGGTACCTTGTTCCCACGCGGATTCCGAATACCCTTACGGGAACTTCGTAAAAATCGGCCTCGCCGTAGATCATGTCCATTTCCCTGTATTCGCTGATAAAGGTAAGGCCGCTGGCCCCCAGTCCTCCGCCTCCGGTAAGGTACAAAACCGCCAGAAATTCAAGATCCGCCTGCTGTTGGGCGCTGAGGCTGTTCCAACTGTTCCGCTGGAGGGAGGACAGTTTATTTTTTCCGTACCTTTTAAGCCTGTCGTTGATGCTTTCACCGTCCAGTTCTATGCTGCCGTCGGCTCCCATATCCGTCGTGGTATAGCTGTTTTTGATCGAAGCCACGGAAGGATTGTTTTCTATCAAGGTTCTGGTGATGTAATCCAGAGCGAGTCCCCAGGTCTGGTACGTTTTTTGGTTTCCCATTCCATAACTTGCCATTCTGGCGGACCAGCCCTCAAGGGCCTGTTCAAAAACCGACATTTGGCTTGAACCGTCCCCCGTATGGGGCTTGTTTTCAAAATAAGCGGCAATTGTAAGGGCGCTTTCTCCACTCGTTCCGGCAAGGGTAAAGGAAGATTCGTTAAACGAAAACCCCAGCAGTCCCGAACCGGTGATACGCAGAAAATCCACCCACGAAGCGTTTTCCACCGGCGGGGGATCATAATCGCCGTAGCAAAGGGGTACCTGCGGATTCAAAAAATTCGCCGACGCCGCGGAAACCGCATCGTAAAGTTCCCTGTTTTTCATCTGTTCCGCCTCCAGTTTTAGGGAAAATTCTGTCCTGGCTTTTAAGGCCAGGAACATTTTCGAAAAACTGTCCCGGTATTCCCTGTAGAGCGCCCCATAGGCCCCGTCTTTGGAGGGCCTTTTTGTCTCGTCCCCTGGGTAAAGGTCCTTTAGGGCCTCCAGGGCCGCGGAGGCGCGGTTATACCTTTCCCCGGTATGGATCAGTTCTTCCGCGGGCTCTCTGTAATACCGTATTTCTCCAGACAGTCCGGAACCCCGGCCCAGATAGGCAGTACCCGCCCAGCGTTGAACCGCGTCCTGTTTTTCATATTCCATACGGGCCTTTTCCAGGGCAGTAAAGCGTTGTTTTGCCTCCCCGTACAGATCTTCGTATTCTTCCCCCGCGGAAACACAGGCACCCGCCTTTTGGTTATACCGGTTCAGCGCCGTGTGATGTTCCACCCGGATCTTTTCCAGTTCCGCCGAAAGGAATTGCAATTCCTCCAGGGCGGCCTGACCGGAGGGGGGCAGATGGTTAAATTCAAAGCCGTACCGGGCTATGCTGGCCTTTATGGATTCCTCCAAGACTGCCCGGCCCTTTTGTTTTTCCGATTCTTCCATAAATGATTCCAGAGCCAGGGCAAATTCAAAGCCAGGGCCGGGCGCTTCCCAGAAAAGCCCTGGATTGGCCAGACGGGACCCCGCGGCGGCGGTAAAGAGGTCCTGACCCGGGGAGGGACCGGCGGCAAAAAACAGGGTAAAGGCTTCTTCCGCTATGCGGCGTTTTTCTTCCACCTCCTCATAGGCATCCGCCAGAACGCCCTCTTCCCAGAAAAGGGATCCCGCCACCGTTCCGGCGGACCGGGGAATTTCCTCGGGATTGCCGGGGCGGGCAGCAACCAGAGGATTCCCGCCGCCGGCGTTGTAGGGATCAAACCAGGGACTGCTGATGTAAGTCCGCCAATGTTCCCTCCCTTCCTCCCGGGCCAGGGAAGCCGCCTCCAGGAGATTCTTATGGGCGGCGAGGAAGCTGATCCGGTACTGATACAAAGAGGCTGTCCTTACGTCCTCCTCCACCGCTTCACCCTTGCTTGCCTGACCGAGAATCCATCCGGCAAGATCCCGGTACTGTTCCATGAGCAGTTCCGGCCTGTCCCTTACTTCGATCCCCAGATAACAGATTTTGGCGGCCACGTAGAAAATAAGAGATTCCTTCCACTGGTTGAGTTCCGTGGACAACATCACGGGCAGGGCCTCCGCTTCCTCATCTATCCGCAGGAGCAGAGAAAAAACGGCGGATCCGGCATCCTGCCCCCCCTCTTCCGCCTGCCGGAAAAGGACTTCCACGGCGGCGGCGGCGTCCGGCAAAATGCCGCCGCTGCACCCTTCAATGCCATATTCGGTAAACATCCTTTCCAGGCTCTTCAAAAAAGACGCCGCCGCTTCCTTTTGGGCGCCCGGCGCATAGGGAACAAGTTCCCGGTAAAGGGATAAGAGCAGGGCCGCCCGGCCAGAACCGCTGCCCTGCCGGGCATCCCGCTTAAGCCGCCGCAAAAGGCCCTCTTCTTCCAGGGACTGTCTTTCTTCTTCCGTAACTTCATCCATTCCGGCGGCGGCAAAATACCAGTCCGAAACCGAAGCGGCGCTTAAGAAGGCCAGCTTTAGCTGTACCAGTTCGTCATCCCCGTGGTTTACCATGCTTTCCAGCAGGGACCATCCGTCCCGCAGGACGTATTCCCTGGCATATTTCAGTTCCGCCTGAAGATAGGCCGTATACCAGGCGCCGTCCCGGCGGCGGTTTTCCACTGCCTCCATCAGGGAGGCGTAGCAGCCGCCCAATTCCGTCAAAAGAAAGGCCCCCGAATTAACCCTGTAGGCGGCCATTTGCAGAGCATAACGGCTGTTAAGATCCTTCAAGGTATTCTCTGCCGCCGCCAGAGCTTCCGAAGCGCGCCGAAGTTCGTTATGGATCTCCTGTAGGCCCGTTCCCGCGGCTTTCAGCCGTTCTTGAGCCTGTTCATAGGAAAGAAGGGCCCCGTCGTACCCCGCCTTCGCCTCCCGCCACTGTTTTAGACCTTCCGCTTCGGTCATCCGGCCGGCGCTGAGATCCTCCGCATAAGATGAAACCGCCTGGGCAATGGAATAACGCTGTTCCCAATAGGAAGCAATCGCCCGGGTCCTCAACAGTTCCACCTGGTATTCGTCAAGAAAAAAATCCTCGCTGTCCGCGTTGAGGACGGCGTTTAACGCTCCCCGGTCCATTCCGAGGGCCAGTCCGAATTCCCCTTCCAGCAGTTCCAGGGATTCACGGGCCTTTTCCCGGTACTGGGTATATATGGCGGACCACCGGATCAGTTCCTGGCCGGCGGTTTTTTGGGCGGCGCTCAGGTTTCCCCGGATCATGATCCCAAGAACCCAGGGGGACAAAGTTCCTTCTTCCAGGCCCCTTTCCGGAGAACCCGGAGCAAACCGGGAAAGCCAAAAGGCGGCGCTGTTTTTTGCTTCGGCCAGCACGGATCCGCAGGTAACGTACAGGTCTACCCAGGCAGCGGCCCCTTCGGTTCCGCCCTGAATACGGAGGGCCGCGTCTCTTTCAAATTCCTCCCTGGCTTCTTCTATGGCCGCGTTGAGCCGGGCGGAGGCGTTAAGAAAAAGTCCCTCCCCGGCGGTAAAGAGTTCCCGGGACTTGTCTTCCCAGGCAAGGCGTTCCCTTTCCAAATCCGAAAAGGCCCGTTTCCAGGCTTCCTCCCCCGCCAAAAAACCGGCGCCGCTGTCCCGTTCCCACTCCATGCGGCGGACAATGAACCGCTCTTCCGCCTCTGTCCATGCCTTGACGCCCCGGTCAAATTGTTCCTTAAATGCGGTGAGCCAGTCTTCACCGGCCAGGGAAAGATCCCCCGTTCCGGCCATGGCCGCTTCAATCCGCTCCTTCAGTGCGGCAAGTCCCCAGGCGCAGAGATCCTCCGTTTCCCGGATCAGGCGGGAACTGACGGACGAGGCGCTTTCGTTTTCATTTTCCCTGCGAAGACTCCAGACATCGCCGGTACGCCGGGCAACAAAAAGCCGTTCCTCCCGGGCCGTAATAGCTTCAAGTTCGGCCCTGCGGTCCAGGACGGAGAGGGCGGAAATATCCCCCAGGAGTTCCTCAAAGTGGGGGCGGTTTTCTTCTTTTATGTAAGCCAGCAGTTCAGGAAAAGCGGAAAAAAGGGAAGCACGGTATCCGGCAAGCAGGGTTTCCCCCACGCCGCTTACCATGTCCTTCCAGGCCGCCCTGTCCGCCTCCACCCCCGGCCCTTCCCGGGGCCGGACCGCTTCGGGATCGCCGGTTTCGCCGTAAATAACGTTTCCGTCGGCGTCGGTATGGTAAGCATAGAGGCGGTTTGCCCCTTCAACGGCGCCGTCCAGGGTTTTCGCCATCCGCGCTGCCTGGTTCCCAAAGAAACGCCGAAAAAGCCATCCGGCGTAACGCCTCTCCATCTCTTCTTCGGACCAGTTGGAAAGATTCCCCAGGGCCTCTTTCCGCAGATCCGGATCGTCATAGAATTCCAGCGCCGTCTGTTCCCAGCCTGCCAGGGCGAATTCAAGCCCCCGGCGGGCTTCCTTCATCCACGAGGAAGGATCCAGTTCCCGGTCTGCCCGGTCAAAATGGTAGTTAAAGAGCCCCTCGTTAAATCCCCGTAATTCAGGTTTGGATTGGGCGGCAAAAAGAGTAACGGAAAGGGAAAGAAGTATCCCGGTAAAAAAGGAAGAGAAGAATGTGGCTGCCATGGCAGGCCCCGGTTAAACGTAATGCCGTCCGCTGCGGCGGACTTCCTTACCCACGCCGACATTGCCCGATACTCCCAACATAACGCGGATTTTTGAAAAATCAAGAAAAAAACGCCGGCCTTTCCGGCGGGGCGGATTGTGGACATACCTGCCTGAAAGAGACTATTATGGCATAGTGGAATTACAGGTTCCCCTAAGGGGCTGATATGAAACTGCTCCTCCACGCCTGCTGCGCTCCCTGTTCTGTCATGTGCATCAGGACCCTGCGGGACGAAGGCATTGAACCCTCCCTCTACTGGCATAATCCCAACATACATCCCTATATGGAATATGTCCGCCGCCGGGACGCCCTAGCGGCCTATGCAAAAGATCTGGACCTGTCTTTGATCATGGAAGACCGGTACGGCCTCCGGGATTTTTTGGACGCCCTTTACAGGGAAAATGCGGGACCTTCCAAAACGGCGGGACGCTGCGCCCTTTGTTACCGCCTGCGGATGGAGAAGACCGCGAAGACCGCCGCGGAGAAGGGCTTTGAAGCTTTTTCGACCACCCTGTTGATCAGCCCCTATCAAGATCAGAGACTTATCGGGGAAGAGGGAGAAACGGCGGCCCGGCGGTACGGAGTGCGCTTTCTGTACCGGGATTTTAGGCCCCGGTTCAGGGAGGGCCAGGCCGGGGCCCGCGCCCTGGGGATCTACATGCAGAAGTACTGCGGCTGCGTCTTTAGCGAAGAGGAACGGTACCTGGAAACCGGCGGCTGATCCCGCAGGCGGGTTTCATGTCCAGGAACCCGCCTGCACGGGACATGCTAAAAACAGCGGCCCGCGGGCTTTCCGCAGAAGCCCGCTACGCCGCCGAACGGGGAAGCCGCGATCCGGTTTCCGCCTCAAATTCTTCAATAGCCGCCAAACGCAGTTTATTGAGGAGTTCCGGCGCTTTACCCCCCACGGGCCTGGCGTCAACGGCATCTACGGGAACGCAGAGGGCGCCGGAACTGGTGATGATCACCTCCTCGGCGGCAAAAAGATCCCCCAGGGTAAAGGGCGAATAGTCCACGGGAATTCCAAGATCCAGGGCAAGTTTTGCCAGGCGGCCCCGGGCGATCCCCGGCAGGATAAGGTTATCCGTGGGGGAAGTGCGGAATATGCCGTTTTGAATGATATGTACGTTGCTGTGGGCGCACTCGGTAACGCGGCCGTTCCGGTGAAAAACTACCTCGTCGCAGCCTGAACGCTTTGCCTTTTCGCTGGCGATGACGCTGGGAAGCAGATTCAGGGTTTTGATATGGCAGTGCAGAAAACGGGTATCCTCCAGCGTTATCACCTTAAAAGGAACAAAATTATTGATAAATTCCAGTTCCCGGATCATCACCCACAAATTCGACGGGCCTTCGGGAAAAACGTGGGAACGCGGGGCCGTTCCCCGCGACGCCTGCCAGTATACAATCACACCGGTTTTGCAGTCCACTTTTTTTACCAGGTCCAGGAGCAGTTCCCTCAGTTCCGCCCTGGCCATGGGAATCCTGATTTCCACAAGCCCTGCGCTGTTGTAAAAACGGCTGATGTGATCCTCCAGGGCAAAGATAACGCTGTTCACCGAATAGGACGCGTCGTAAACGCCGTCTCCAAAATAACAGGCCCGGTCGCTCATTGGTACCATTACTTCGTCAATTTCTCCGATGGTTCCGTTGTAGTAACCCAGAGTTTTCACGGCGTTCTCCTTTTCTGCCGGAGGATCTTGTACACCCCCCAGGTAAGTATGGGAACCACGTAGAGGACAAAAAAACCCCAGGTGATCGTGCCATAACCTTTGGCCACAAGCCCGGTAAGGCCAAAACTGGAAACACAGATCCCCAGGAACATGCAGACCACCGCCGTTACAGGCCGTATCCAGGTACGGGGGACGGCGGCTGTACAGAACTGGCCTTCCAGGCGGTCGGTAACGGCCTTGATAAAGCCGGAACCGGTTTCGATGAGGGTGCCAAAAAGTACAATTTGAAACACGACATGCAGCCAGCGGATATTGAGGGCCCGGAAGACCACATTGACGGGGACGGCGGCGGAGGCCGTTTCCGGGTACTGTCCCGCCATGGCGATAAAAAGCATGATCGCCGGAATAATGGCGATAGCCCCGGCGATGAGGCCCGAGAGGATCGCTTCACTCCGGCTTTCCGTACCGGTGATGGTAAAAAGGATCAGCGGGATACAGGCAAGGTTGTAAAAGGCATACTGTGCCCCGCCCAGGACCCAGCCGGGACCGGTTTCGGCGGCGCCGAACTGTTCCATAATGCCGCCGCCGAACTTGACGAAGCTTAAAATCATAAAAACAAAATAGACCCCGTAAAGCACGTAGGACCAAATGGTCATTACCCTTTCAAGCACATCCGTACCCTTGAAAACAAGGTAAATGACCCCCGCCGTCATGATAAGCACCCCGATCCATTTACCGAGGCCGAACACTTCGTTAATGTTTGATCCCGACGCGGCAACCACCACGGCAAGAACGATGAGCAGAAGCAGGAAGTAACAAATTTCAAACAAAAACCAAAGGGGCCCCAAAAGTTCTTTGAAAAGACTCCGGTAGTCGTAGGTTTTAAAAACCCTGGCAAATTCAAAGGTTACCGCACAGACCAGGGACCAAAAACCCAGGGTTACAGTACACATGGCGATAAGGCCGCCCAGGAATCCGTAGGGAAAGAAAAATTCCGCAAGCTCCGCCCCTGTACCGTAGCCCCCTGCGATGACAATGGACTGAAAAACCAGTCCGGGAACAACCAGCCGCTGAAATTTATTATGCCGCTTTGCCACAGATCCTCCTCCTTCCTTTACGATGAATGAAAACTGCCGGCTGTCTCGCCGCCAAGCTTGAAGGTTACAAAAATTAGAGACCCCTTGTCAATGGTTCTGTCCATACTCTCTGCCCATGGGACGCTCCGGCCATGCGGAACAGCCCGGTTCCTCTATATAAAAGAAATCTGCCCGGCGGCCCCCCAGGCCCTGATTCCAATCCCGGCGGCGGTTTTTATCCTCCGGTTTTTCATATAACCGGCGATACCGGCAATAATCTCGTTCATTGCCGGAGGATGGGCGAAGGTGGCTGAACCAACCTGGATCGCTGCAGCTCCGGCCATGAGAAATTCCAGGGCGTCCCGGGCCGAGGCGATTCCACCGGTACCAATAATGGGGATTCCAGGGCTGCCCCGAAGGGCCTCCCACAGGTCCCAAACCATGCGGAGGGCAATGGGCCTGATGGCGGGACCCGAAAGGCCGGCGCTGACGTTATCGAATACGGGGCGGCGGCGCCCTGTATCTATGGCCATGGCTCTGAACGTATTGACCAGCGAAAGGGCATCCGCGCCGGCCTCAACGCAGGCAAGGGCTACGGCGGCCACATCTCCGGCATTGGGGGACAGTTTGACGATCAGGGGTTTCCGGGGGGCGGCCTTCCGCACCGCCCCTGTTACCTCCGATGCGGCGCTGCGGTCCAGGCCAAAGGCCATCCCCCCGGCCCTGACGTTGGGGCAGGAGATGTTCAGCTCTATCATATCGATGGAACTTGAGTCCAGCAGGGCCGCCCCTTCGGCGTATTCGGCAAGGTCCGAACCGGCAAGGTTGGCAATGACGGCGGGTCCCAGTTTCCTGAGCCGGGGAAGCTCCCCTTCGATGAAGGCGGGAATACCGGGATTTTCCAGGCCGATGGAGTTGAGCAGCCCCGAGGGCGTTTCCCAGATGCGGACTCCGGTGTTCCCCGGCCTAGGCCGGAGGGTCAGGCCCTTGGTACAGATTCCGCCGAGGGCGGCGGCGTCCATGAGCCCCGCATATTCGGTTCCATAACCAAAGGTTCCCGACGCGGCTATCACGGGGTTACGGAGGCGGACCCCGGCGATGGTTACGGACAGATCGGGGCCGTTCAGGGTAAAGAGCCTTCCGGGGTTTGCTTCCGGCGGACCCCGGCACGTCCGGAACCGGAGGTCTCTAACCTGTGCCGTCCGGTAAAAAACACTTCCTCCGCGCCGAAGATGGGGCCGTCGGCGCAGCAGCGCCGGCTGCCGTGGAGGGTCTCCACCGTACAGCCCAGGCAGGCTCCCGTACCGCAGGCCATGCGCCGTTCAAGGCTGACATAACAGGGAACACGGGCGGCGCGGCATTTTTCCGCCGCGGCCCGGAGCATAGGATCGGGGCCGCAGACGCAGACGGCGCCGTATTCCCCGGGATCAAAAAAATCCGTGATCCGTCCGGCCCGGATTTCGCCTGCCGCCCCCGCCTCCGCGGCAAGGACACGTTTCCTTACCCGTCCTTCCACCGCACCGGCAAGGGCGGAACGTTCCCCGGAGGTTCTAACATTGTTCCTGAACCCCCCGTAGAAGTCAAAAACCGCGCCGGGCTGTTCCCTGGGGATGGAAAGCAGGGGAGCGATCCCCAGGCCGCCTCCGACAAGGGCTACGGGTTTTTGACCCCCAGGGGGAAGAAAATCCACCCAGCGGTTTCCCAGGGGGCCTGACATTTCGATCCCCTCCCCCTCCCTGAGGGCCGCCAATTCCTCCGTACCCCTGCCGCGCCGGGCGATAAAAAAGCTAATCCTCCGTGGAGGACCCTCCGTTTCCCACAGGGCGGCGCTGATTGGCCGGGGAAGGAACACCGCCGACCGCCCCGGCTTAAGCATAAAAAACTGGCCCGCCCCGGGGACGGGTCCCGGCCAGGAGCAGTCCAGGCGGAATATTTCTTCCGTTATCAACAGGGGATTAAAAACCCTGCACAAAAAACATCCCCTGGGAGGAAGCGCGGGCATGATCAGAATATACCAGAGAAACCGGGAAGATCAAAGGAGTGTCCTTACCCGGTACCCATAGGGCCGCAAAACGCCGGCCTCATAAAGACCGGCGGGTCGCCCTGTCTTTTTTGGGAAACCATCCCTTGGCAGCCCGGTCCCGCTGCTGAAACAGTTCCCGGATACTCCATAAACAGCAGAACCCCGCTATACCGCAGGCGGCGCTGGGCAGTATATGCTCCAGCAGCAGCGACAAAAAGCACAACACCGCCCCCAGGACAAGAAAGGCGGGCCATATCTTGACCCCAAAATGATACTCCCCATGGATAACGATGGGATGGAAGAGGCCGATTAACACAAAGGCGATGAGCCCTATGAGCAAGCCGTGGATGGACATACTCTTTTATACCAAAAACCGCTCCCCCCGGCAATAACAACCCCGAATTTCACGGGCACCGCGCGCCCTTGGCAGCCCTGAAATAAACCTGTATAGTACCGGAACGGGCTGTTGTGCCCGTTGGTACGGGTTTGTGGATACCACGCCTGGGCGGGAAACATCCAAACCTGGGCGGGAAACATCCAAACCTGGGTGGGAAACTTTCCCGCCTGGGTAGGAAACTAATACACCTGGGTGGGAAACTTGCACACCTGAGTGTGGAACTTCCCCACCTGAGTAGGAAACTTCCAAACCTGGGTATGGAACGTGCCCACCTGGGCGGAAAACTTCCCCGCCAAGGCGGGAAGCCGCCCCGCCCGTCCGGGGCGCGGCACTACTAAGAGCCTGTTTAAAAAGGAGGAACGTATGGCGGACTGGATACCCGCACGGGAACAGGATTTCAACGAATTATGTGAGTATTGGAACGGGGTACTGCCGGACCCGGCCAAGATCACCGCGTTTGGCTGGGAAACGGCGGAATGTACCCGGGTGGCCGGCATTATCACCGCGTACACCATCGCCTGGCAGGAGTACCACGGGGCCAACACCACGGCCAACCGCCTCGCCAAAGACGAAGCCAAGGATCGTGCCATAGCCGCGATGCGGGACTTTGCCCAGACCAGCATCCGCTACAACAAAAAAATGAGCGACCCGGAGAAGCTCCCCTTTGGCCTCAGCCCTGCCGATCACGAACCTTCCCCCCAGCCGCCGCCCCACCTGCGCCCGGTAACCATCGCGGACACCACCCTCAACCACTACGAGCACAAGGTAAGCGCCACGGACCCGGTCTCAGGGGGCCACAAAAAGCCCGAAGGCGTCCACGGCCTTACCTTTGCCCGCCAGGTGGGGGGAACCCGCCCCGCCAGCGCCGAAGCCATTGCCGACAAGGAGTTCCAGCAAAGCCCGGTCCGGGTCTATACCTACGGCGAAGCGGACAAGGGGCAGACGGCGTATTATGCCACGGTGTATGAAAACCGGCGGGGGCAGAAGGGGCCCTGGTCGGATATTGTGGAAGTGATTATCGCGTAATGGGGGTGGAGCCGGCGCGCCCGCAGGCGCTTAACGGCCTTTCTGCAGGGTAAAGCGGATGCGCTTTACCACGCCAGGGCGGAGGGCTTTACCGCAAGGCCCCGGCGGCGGTCCCGCGGGTGTTTCCTGCTTTCCAGGCCGGGTCATTCCTGGTACACTGGTTTCCATGATTCCCCGGCGGGTTGTGCCGCAGCGGCTCCTCGCTGTTCCTCTTTTGATCCTTCTCTCCTCCCCGGCCGCTGCCCGGTACAAAGGGGGAACGGCCCGGAGCCGGGGTTCAGCGCCTTCGGTTTCCGGATCCGGCCTGGAAGGCGGCGGGCGGGGAGGGGCATGAAAAAAAGCCCCTTCACCGTTATATACGAAGACAGCCGGCTTATCGCCGTGAACAAGGCTTCGGGGATTGCCGCCGGCGGTGAACGGTGGGATCCCGGAGCGCCCCGGCTGGACAGGCTGATCCTGCAAAACTCCGCGGACCCGGCTTTACCGGATTCCCCGCGGGCACAAGCGCCGCTTTTTACCGTTCACCGCATCGATAAGGAAACCTCAGGGCTGGTGATCTTTGCCAGGGACAAAGCAAACCAGCGCCTCCTGGCCGCGGCCTTTGAGAAACGGCGGGTGGAAAAAACCTACACCGCGGTGATCCACGGACGGCCTTCCTGGCCCGGCGGGGAAACCTTCTGCGATCTGCCCCTGGTTCCAGAGGGCAACAAAAAACATATGACCATTGTGGACAGATACCGGGGCAAGCCTTCCCTAACCCGGTTTACCCTGATCCTTTCCCGGGGAAACTACAGCGTCGTGGAAGCCCGGCCCGAAACCGGCAGGACCCACCAGATCCGCGTCCACCTGGCGGCCCTGGGCCATTCTATTGTATGCGATCCCCTGTACGGAAAAAATTCCCGCGGCGGCGGGGACGGCGGGGTGTACCTTTCTTCTTTCAAACGGAACTGGCGGGGAGACGCCCTGGAAGAGAGGCCCCTCCTTTCCCGGCTCGGCCTCCATGCCGCCCGGCTTGTGCTGCCCCCGGGCTCCTTCGGCGCGGAAAAAGAGGACGGGAACGGCGGGGCGGATCCTCCCCTGATACTGGAAGCGCCCCTGCCCCGGGATATGGCCGCCCTGTTTAGGCAAATGGAAAGGGGCGCGTAAACGGTCGCCATGCCGCCGCCGCGTCCCTAGTTTCTCCACAGGCTGTTGTAATACTCCGATCTTTGCTGCAGCGAGGTATTCACCACATCCACGCCCAGCGTTTCAAGAAGCGTCGGTTTACCCTTGTCCATGGAACGTCCCAGACCCAGGCCGTCGGCCTCATACACGCCGCCGATGGAATCGATCAGCGCGGGGAACATATCAAAATGCGAAAAGATTCTGTTCTTTACGGATCCGCCGCTTAAAAGCGAATTGATAAAGACGTTTACCGGAAAACGCCGGTGGTTACCTTCCAGGGAATTCTTATGGTAATCGCTGTCGTATCGTGAACCCAGCGAATGTATCTGAAAATCCCTGGGAAAAAACGAAGAGTCCTGAAACAGGTGGTCCCCCAAAACAACCACGGTGGTGTTTTCATAAAAAGGCTGTTCTTTAAGCCATGCCAGAAAACTGTCCATCTGCCTGCCGGCGTCAAAGAGGACATTTTTATACTGATCCCCAAAAACCTTGACGGCGGACGGATCAAGATAGCCCTCCGGGGGATGGGTGTCCGCGGTCAGCAGGGTAACAAAGAAGGGTTCCTCCGCGGCGATCTCCGTCATTTTTTCCTTCGCCAGGGCGTAGAGTTTTCTGTCCTCTATGCCCCACCATACATGGTACGCTTCGGGAATATACCCGTGGGAGCGAAAATAGGGGTGATCGTAAATAACGGTATTCTTGTGGGTGGCAAAATATTTATCGCGCCCGGCGAATGCTATGTCGGAACCGAGGATAAAATAACTTTTATACCCGGCGTTATGCAAAATATCGCCCAGGGAGGACGCGCCGGGAAGAAATGCATCCCCCAGGGTGCCGTATCCGTTCCAATAGGACCGGTTCAAAAAACTAAGCGCCAGGGGAAGCCCCGAATACTGGGCAGCCATTCCGGCGATGGTCCATTCCGTACCGTATAGTTCAAAGGCGCCGCCGGGCCCGCCGTCCGCGCTAAAATTGATATTGTTTCGCAGAAGGCTTTCAAGCTCCGGCATGAGGCGCTCGGAAAATGCCCCTCCCTTTTCCCGGGTTAAAAAACCTGTTTCCAGAGATTCGATGAACAGCACGATCAGGTTTCTTTTTTTCGCGGGAAAGCTTATGTCCACGGAGGCGGGGTCGATGTAATGATCTTCATAAAAGGTTGAGGGCGGACGGTTCAGCGACTCTATATATTCGGGAAAACCCATGGATACAATGAAGAAACCCAGGCCCAGAACGGCAAAAGACGCCGTTCCCATACGCTGAATCCTTTTACTGAAGGCAAAACAAACTGTTTTTCCCGTTTTTTTGAATACTATTTTAAGAGACAGAAACGCCGCCACCAGTACAAACAATACGCCCGAATCAAAGGCGATCTTAATCAGCGCCTTGTGGACCATGCCGAAATGTGCGCCGGTTCCCGGCATCACGATATGGAACAGGAGCTGCTCCACAGGAACAAGGCCGTACATTTCCTTGAACCCGGCTGCGCCTGAAATTAAAAACACCGGCACGAACATAAAGGCAAGAAGAGGTTTTGAAAAGCTGCCC
>JAITHE010000045.1 GCA_031280125.1 Treponema sp. | reverse complement strand
GCACTGATTTATTCAACCGGGAATAAATCAGTGCTACTTTATTGTGATTTTTCGCAGTTTTCCGCAGGAAAACGAGAAAAATAAGAGGGCAACGCTGATTAGAGTCCATTTAATCAGCGCTGCCCTAACGCCCCAAGGGATCCCCCGGGTAAACGGGTTCTTGGGTATGTACCCCTTGCATACCATTAAGGGGGGAATCTTCACCGCCCTGCGATCCGGTAGAACATTCGGCGCTTCCCCGGGACATCTCCGGCAGGTACTTCCAGTAACGCCGGGGCATGAACCGCCTTTGGAGTTCCGGATTTACCCGGTCCCCGTTGCTGACGGCACGGTGGTAGCTCTGCCAGAGTTTTTCCCAGTTTTCCCGGTCCGGTTCCCCCAGGGAGCCCCGCGGCCCGGCGTTCCGCCGGGAGGGCCGCCCGAAAGGCTTGGACCCGGCCGCGGCCGCCGGGGATCTTCCGGACGCTTCATCCGGCGGAACGCCGGGTATGCCGCCGGACCGGCCAGGGCCGCCCAATCCCAGGAACAGTTCCGGCGGCCTGCCCCCTTCCCGGATCAGCAGGACCCCCCGTTTCTCATCCACCACAGCCCAGGAACTTTCGCCGAAGCGCCGGAAAAAGTGATCCCCCAAAAGGGGCAGTACAAAGTGATCCGGGGCGCACCTGGCCACATAGCGGCCCGTCTGGTCCCGGGAAAACCGGAGCAGACCCTTGAGCCGGTCGAATTCCCGGGCGGTCTTCCAGGCCGCGCCCCGGACCCTGCCGGTGGAGGGATCCAGCGTATCCTGCCGGACAGCCTCCGCGGCCCGCCGCCCGGCCCCGGTTTCGCCCCCGGCCTGTTCCGCCGCCGCCAGGACCTTCCGCAGATAGCAAAGAACCTCCCCCTGGTGGAGGAGTCCGCTCAACAGGGCGTAAAGGGCGTCGCCCCGGGCGCCGGGAGAAATTTCCAAAAGCCCTTCCATGGTTTCTTCCAGTTCCTTTATTTCGTCCACGGCTTTAACTCCGGAAAAACCGCCAAAAAGTTCGTTCTGTTTCATTCTTCCCCCTAAAATTCAAAGAGCGGAAGCTGAAGGCCCCCCTCTTCTCCGGCCAGGATCCCCCGAAGCCGCCGGGGATTATCGGGCCGGTCAAGAAAATGTCCGTTTAGAGTAATAAAGTACCGCGCCCTTTTTAATACAACCCCCAGCCGCCCCAGACCGTCAAAACCCAGGGACCTTTGACGGCGTATTTCCACGATCCGCCGGGCGCTCTTTGCCCCTATGCCGGGGACCCGGAGCAGTTCTTCGTAGGAGGCCCGCTTAATCTCCAGGGGAAACCGGTCAAGATGGCGCAGGGCCCAGGCGCTTTTCGGATCCACCGCGGGATCAAGGAAGGAGTCTTCGGCGCCCAGGATCTCCTCCGGCAAAAACCGGTAAAACCGCATGAGCCAGTCCGCCTGGTAGAGTCTGTGCTCCCGGACCAGAAGTTTCCGGGGGGCGGAGGTTCCGCCGGTTTCATTGAAACCTTCAGGCTCCCCGGATCCGGCGGAACAAGCCGGCAGGGATCCCACCGGGGTATAGGCGGAATAGTACACCCGCCGCAGGGAATACCTGCGGTAGAGGGCTGCGGCAAGGCCGATGATGGTCCGGTCGTCCTCGCCGCTGGCCCCCACCACCATTTGGGTGCTTTGACCGGCGGGGGCGAAAACCGGCGCGGATGTAAGCCCCCGGCGGCGGTCCTCCCCGGTTTCCCGGGAGGCCAGGTCCATTTCGTTCATGGCGGCGAAGATCTGCTTTCCCGATTTTTGGGGGGCCAGGACCCGGAGGCTTTTTTCTGTGGGGAGTTCGATATTGGCGCTGAGTCTGTCTGCCCAGAACCCCGCTTCGCGGATCTTGTCTTCCCCCGCGCCGGGGATAATTTTAAGGTGGATGTAACCGCCGTATCCTTCCCGGGTACGCAGGATCTTGGCCACGGCGATAAGCCTGTCCATAACGGCGCCGGGATCGGCAAAGATCCCCGAAGACAAAAAGAGCCCTTCGATATAATTACGGCGGTAAAATTCGCAGGTAATTTGTACCAGTTCGGCGGGGGTAAAGGAAACCCGGGGTATCCCGGCGGAGGCCCGGTTGGCGCAGTAGGCGCAGTCAAAACGGCAGATGTTGGAATAGAGAACCTTGAGGAGGCTTACGCAGCGGCCGTCTCCGGTCCAGGAATGACAAACCCCGGCAGGTACGGTAACGCCGAAGCGGTCCGGAACCGCTTGCCCGGCCCGGGACCGTCTTTCCCTGGGGGCAGGGTATGCGCCCCGGCTTCCAAAGGAAGAAGGGCTTCCCGAAGAGGCACAGGAGGCGTCGTACTTTGCCGCCGCCGCGAGGATACTTAGCTTTTCTTCCAGATCCACCATAGGATAACTATACATTAGTATAGTTAAAAAGGCAAGTCCTCCCGCGGCGGGGCAAAACCGGAATTGAAAAACCGGCCTTCCCGCGGTATACTGGGCCAAAGGGGGACCCATGACCACAAGAACCTGTATGGTGGATACAAATAAAAGCCGCTGTACCTGTACCTTTAGCTGCGGACGGGCGGGAATTTGCTGTGAATGCATCGAGTACCACCGGAGCAAGGCGGAACTGCCCGGCTGTTACTTTCCCAGGGACGCGGAAAAAACCGGGGACCGGTCTATCGCCAGCTTTACCGCCCTGGTAAAACAAAGGGGCGTTTCTTTTCTGAAATGACCGGAAAGACAGCCCCGGCGGGAACAGCCGGGCCGCCCCGCCGCGTCCCTTCCGGACCGGAGGCCGGTAACGGTGGAATCCTTTAGTCCCTGGCCCGCCCTTTCTCCCCTGGGCAGGCTGCTCCCGTCCCGCCGTTTTCCCGGCCTCTTCTACTACGATTCGGGAGGGGGAGGCAGGGCCGGGCCCGTGGTGATCCTGATCCACGGCCTGGGGGACGAAGCCGATACCTGGCGGCATCTTTTTCCTCCCCTCACCGCCGCCGGTTACCGGGCGCTGGCCCCGGATCTTCCCGGTTTTGGGCGTTCCCCCGCCGCCGGCGGCGGCCTTAACGCATACCGCGACGCCGTGCTGGAACTGGCCGGAACGGTTTGTGAACAGAAACCGGAACAGGCCGCCGGAACGGAATCCCCCGCCGGAAAAGCCGGGCCGGGGATTGTTCTTGTGGGCAGTTCCATGGGCGCCGCCGTGGCGGAAGCGGCGGCCTTCAAAAGGCCCGGCGGGATACGCGGCCTGGTTCTTGCGGACGGGTGTATCCCCGCCGCCGCCGCCCTTTCACCGGGGCTCCTTTCCATGGCCCTGCCCTTTGCCGGCAGAGGGGCCTACCGTTTTTTTAGGAATAACCCCGAAGCGGCCTGGCGCTCCCTGGCCCCCTACTACGGGGATCTTGCCGCCCTGCCAGGGGAAGATCAGGATTTTTTACGCCGGAGGGTGATGGACCGGGTCAACAGTCCTTCCCAGGAACGGGCCTATTTTTCTTCCCTGCGGAGCATGATCTTCCATAACTTGTTCCTCGCTCCGTACTATAAAAGCAAGCTTAAAAATCCGCCGGCCATGCAGCTCCTCTGGGGGGAAAAGGACCGGATCCTTCCCTCCTCCACGGCGGAACAATTCCGCGCCCTCTGCGGGGCGGAATTGGCGGTTATCCCCGGAGCGGGACATCTTCCCCAGCAGGAAAGGCCCGCAGAAACCGCGGAGGCGGTGATCGCCTTTCTACGAAAGATTCCCCCCCCGGCCTAAGGGCGGCCCGGCGGGGAGCGGTACATTTCCAAAACCTTCCAAAGGTGGTATACTACGGAGATGGATGCGCGGCACAGGGTTGTCCGGGAGTTGAACGAAAAACGGAGGGAGAACCTTCTGTTTCGGGCGCAGACCCTGGAAGATCTGGGACAGTCCCTGGCGGAACGGCTCGGCGAAGAGGCTCTGCCGGGAACCCGGGGAGAGGAGTACCGCCGGTTCAAACAGGAAATAAGCGGCTCGGAAGCATCCATTGAGGCAATCCGGGGAGCCCTGGAACGGATCCGGGAACTTGACGAGGAGATCAGCGTCAAACGTTTTGAAAAAAAGGACCGGGAAGAAGAAGCGGGGATCCTCTACGAAGGGCTGGGGCGGCGCATCCTGGAGGGATCTTCCACGGCGGTGGAAGAGCTTTCCGCCGGTCTGGGAGGATCCCGGAGACAGGCGGATGCGCTGGCGGACAGGGAGGCCGTCCTGGAAGAACGGCTGCACAATCTGGAAAAACCCGGGGCCGGTTTCCTTGCCTGGCTTTCGGGACTGTTCCAGGGGATAGGGATTCGCGGGGCGCTGAAACGGATCCGGCGGCAGACGGACAGGCTCTACCGCCAGGCCGGGGAGGCCTATGCCTCGACCTTCGACGGGGCCCGGGAGGGCGAAGACGGGACAGAGGACGGCGCCGGCGGGGACAAGCCCCCGGAGGAATCCGGCGGCCCGGGGATCCTCCTCCGGGATACCCTGGAAATACGGAAAATCCTGGCGGAGCTGGACGGGGCGGTGGATCTCCTGGAACGGGAAAAGACCCGGATCCAGGCTTCCTTTGACTTCAGGGAGGGGCCCCTCCGGCGGATCCGGCTGCTGGAAGAACAGATCCGGCGAAGGCGGAAGGACCTGAGGGAACTCTGTTTTAAGGTGGGAGAAGAGGCCGGGGCCCTTCCGCCGGAATGCCTGGAACCGGGGGATGTGTCGGCCCTGGACAAGGCCCGCCGCTGCGGGGAAAGCGCCGAAAAAACCGGCAGGGAAATTGAACGTATAGAGGCGGAGATCGCCATAGACCAGGAACGGGACAGAATTGCCAAACTGGAACGGGCCGTATACGGCCAGCGGAACCGGGCAGCGGACAGCGAGCGGATCATCGCGGAACTGAACCGGAAGATTGCCGGCGCCAACAGGCGTATTGAGGAACTGCAAAACAGGAACGAAAGGGCGGAGTAACATGGCCAGCGAAAAAAACCAGACCCGGCGTCCCCGGAGCGGCAGGACGGCGGAAAATACCGCCGCCGGAAACGGCCGGACCGAATATGACGAATCAAAGATAAAAACCCTTTCCTCCCTGGAGCATATCCGGCTGCGAACCGGCATGTACATAGGCCGCCTGGGAGACGGCTCCAATCCCGACGACGGCATCTATGTACTGCTCAAGGAAGTGATCGACAACGGCATCGACGAATTTATCATGGGCAACGGACGGCAGATCGACGTCATGGTCAAGGATGGAACCGTCCGGGTCCGGGACTTTGGCCGGGGCATCCCCCTGGGGAAACTCGTGGAATGTGTGTCGGTGATCAACACCGGGGCTAAGTATAACGATGACGTGTTTCAGTTTTCCGTGGGCCTTAACGGGGTGGGGACCAAGGCGGTAAACGCCCTTTCCTCCCATTTCAGGGTAGTGTCGATCCGGGGGGGAGAATTTGCGGAGGCGGTCTTTTCCCAGGGGGTTCTTTCCGGCGAGCGCAGGGGCAAGTGCGCCGCCTCCATGCCCGCCGAGGCCCGCCGGGACGGTACCTTTGTGGAATTCACCCCCGACGCTTCGATTTTTCCGGACTATTCCTTCAACATGGAATTTGTGGAAAAACGGATACAAAACTATACCTACCTCAATGCGGGGCTTACCCTGATCCTCAATGGAAAATCCTACATGTCCAAGCAGGGGCTCTACGATCTTCTTACGGAGGAAACCGGGGAGGATATCCTCTACCCCGTGGGCTACCACCGGGGCCAGCATATTGAATTTGCCTTTACCCATACCAGCAACTACGGGGAAGAATACTTTTCCTTTGTCAACGGCCAGTACACCAGCGACGGGGGCGCCCACCTTTCCGCCTTTAAGGAAGGCTTCCTTAAGGGGATCCAGGCCTACTTTAAAAAGGATTACCGCAGCGAGGATATACGGGAGGGTACGACTGCGGCGGTGGCGGTAAAGATTAAGAGCCCCGTCTTTGAAAGCCAGACTAAAAACAAGCTGGGTAACAGCGACATCCGCGCCTGGGTGGTCCAGGCGGTCCGGGAGGGAACGGAAGACTGGCTCCACAAAAACCCCCAGGCCGCCAAAAAAATGGAACAGAAGATCGTCTCCAACGAAAAACTCAGAACGGAGCTTAACGCCGTTAAAAAAGAAGCCCGGGAGGCGGCAAAGAAAATCTCCCTCAAGATCCCAAAACTTAAGGACTGCAAGTACCACCTGGAAGACGGCAGGGCAGGGGAACAATCCACGATCTTTATCACCGAGGGGGACTCCGCGGCGGGCTCCATGGTTTCAAGCCGGGACGTGATGACCCAGGCGATCTTTGCCCTCCGGGGCAAGGTAGAAAACATGTACGGAAAAAAACAGTCCGCCATTTATAAAAACGAAGAACTCTACAACATGATGATGGCCCTGGGAATAGAGAACGACGTTTCGGGCCTCCGCTATGCCCGGATCGTCATCGCCACCGACGCGGATTTCGACGGCTTCCACATCAGAAACCTGCTCCTTACCTTTTTCCTCTCCTACTTTGAGGAACTGGTAACGGGGGGCAAGGTCTTTATCCTGGAGACCCCCCTGTTCAGGGTCAGGACAAAAAAGGAAACCCGGTACTGCTACAACGAAAACGAGCGGGACGCCGCGGTGGCCGGCCTGGGACCGGCCAGCGAGATAACCCGTTTTAAGGGTCTGGGGGAAATAAGCCCCCGGGAATTCGGCCAGTTTATCGGCAAAGACATGCGGCTCGTCCCCGTGTCGGTAAACACCCTTAAGGCGGTGCCCCAGGTTCTGTCTTTTTACATGGGAAAAAACACCCCCGAAAGGAGGGAGTATATTATGAAAAACCTTATAGAGGATGCCGGATGAAATCAATAATGATCGTGGACGATTCAAAAATTATGCGGACCATCGTAAAGAACACGGTGGAACTGCTCAAGGTACCCTGCCGGTATTTTGAGGCAGAGGACGGGAACCGGGCCCTGGAGATCCTGGAGGCCAACCCCGTCGATCTGGTCCTGTTGGACTGGAACATGCCGAATCTTTCGGGAATCGACTTCCTCAAAAAGATCCGGGCCATGGACAAGTACCGGGACATCCCGGTGATCATGGTAACCAGCGAAGCGGCAAGGCTGAACGTGGTAGAGGCGGTTAAGGCAGGAGTTACTTCCTACGTTACCAAGCCGATCAGCGACGACGTTTTTATGGAAAAGGTTGGAAAGTACCTTTAGATATGGCCCTTTTAGTCATACGGCTTTTAATTTTTGCCTCCCTGGCCCTGTCGGTTTACATCATTATTGTTACCCTGGAACGGTGCCGGAGCGAAAAACGCTACGGCTTTATCTACTGCATGGTAACCCTGTTTCTTTATACCCTGGGTTACTTTATCGAAATGACAAGCACCAGCCAGGCGGAAGTGGTGATCGCCGTTAAAATACTTTACGCCGGGGGCTGTTTTATGTCCCCCTTCTTTTTCTTCTTTGTGGCCGATTACTGCGAAATCAGGATCAAAAAGCGGTTTTACCGGATCCCCATGCTTGCCGTTCCCGTTTTAAGCTACGCCATGGTCCTTACCCTGGAACGGCACAAACTCCTCTACGCCGGTTATTTTTATGACCCCGCCAACCCCATCCAGGGTATGCGCATTGAACCGGGCCCCCTCTATATGGTCCCCACCCTGTACTCGCTTTTCTGCATCGGCCTTACCTGCATTATCCTGATCCGGGGCATCGCCCGGCGAAAGAGGGGCCGCTTTGCCCTGGTCCTGTTTCTGGTCAGTTCCCTGGCCCCCCTGGCGGCGAATTTTATCTACATCGCCCTTTCTTTTTTCTTTACCACCGCCCTTTCGGGGATCAACTTTACCGCTTTTGTGATGGTGGCTTCCAATTTCATCCTTTACTACAACGTGCTGCGGAACGATCTTTTTGATCTGGCCCCCAGGGCCTATTCCATTACCCTGGACCTGATCAGGGACGCCTTTGTGGTTCTGGACTGGAACATGGCCTATATCAGCTCCAATAAAAACGCCCTGGAACTTTTTCCCGGCCTGGCAAAATTCCAAAAGGGCCGTCCGGTACCGGAACTGGAAGAGTGGCCCCGGGAACTGGCCCGGGAAAGCGCGGAGGGGGAAACCCGGAAGGATATTGAATTTACCCTCCCCCGCCTGCCGGGAAGGATCTACTCCGGCTGGATCAACCGGATCGAGGCCGAAAACAAAAGCGCCCTGGGCTGGGTTGTTCTTGTCCAGGATGTTACGGAAACGGTGGGGCTTTTAAAAAATATCCGGGCCCAGCGGGACGAAATAGCCGCCATGCGGGATAACCTTAAAGAAGGCATCTTCTTCATGGACAGGGAATTCCATATCCAGGGCGAATATTCCAAGGCCCTGGAGGAAGTGCTGTCTTCCAAAAACCTGGAGGGTAAATCCTTTGCCGCCGTGCTGGAAAAATCCTACAGCCCCAAGGATATAGGAATCATCGCCGATTACTTTTCCATGATCTTTGAGGGCACGGTGGATCCGGACATGCTGGAAGACATGAACCCCCTGGTGGAATTTGCCTATACCAGCGCCGAAACGGGGGCAAAAAAAACCCTCCGGGGACTCTTTGCCCCGGTGGACCAGGGAGACGGCCGCCGTCTTGTCCTGGTTACTTTGCAGGATATCAGCGCGGAAACGGCCCTGCGGAAACGGCTTGCCGAAGAAGAATCTCGGCGGCAGGACGAAATGCGGAATCTCTTTGAGGTAATGCAGGTGGACAAAAAGGTCTTTGCCGATTTTATGGAAGACGCCGATTATGAATTCGACCGGATCAACCTTTCGCTCCAGGACACAACCCGTTCCAACCGGGACATTCTGGTAAGTATCTACCAGGCCGTTCACGCCGTAAAATCTAACGCCCTGGTCGCCGGCCTTTCCGGTTACGGAGAAAAACTCCACGCCCTGGAATCGGAGATCAGGGACCTGCGGGAAAAGGAAGAAGTCTCCTTTGAACAGATGCTCCGGATCACCTCGGAACTGGAAAAAAACAGGCGGGACAGGGAACGGTTCCGCGAAATCATCCGGCGTATCGCGGACTTTAACGCCGCCGGAGGAGAAGAAACCAAGGGGGAAGAAGAGGTATTCGGGGAAATCCTTTCCAGGGCCTGCGCCAGGGCCGCCGGGGACATGGGAAAACAGGCGGTATTCAAAATAACGGCCTTTGACCGGGAGGCCCTGCTCCACGGACAGCGCCGGGCCATGAAGGAGATCCTGACCCAGCTTGTCCGGAACGCCGTCTGCCACGGCATAGAAACCCCGGAAGAACGAAGGGCGGCGGGCAAAAATGAAACCGGAACGGTACAGCTTGCCGTCGAAGCCGGCTCCGGCCGGATCCATATGGTCCTTTCCGACGACGGCCGGGGCCTGGATCTGGATCATATTGCCCGGAAGGCGAAGGAACAGGGGCTTATCAAAAATCCTGGGGAAGAAACCGACCCGCGGTTCCTTACCGGCGTTATCTTTAGCCCCGGCTTTAGCACCTCCGAAACGGAAAACCTCCACGCAGGCCGGGGGATCGGCCTTAACCTGGTCCGGGACCGCCTTAGGGAACTGGGGGGAAAAATTCAGATCCGCAGCGAAAAAGGCCGGGGCCTTACCTTTGATATGCAGATACCCCTTACAGGAGAAAACCAATGAAACGCAGTGAAATTAACGGCGCCCTTAGGGACGCTCAGAACATGCTGGATGCGGTCTGTTTCCGGCTGCCCGAATTCGGCTCCTGGGAGCCGGAGCAGTGGCGGATCCGGCAGGGAGAAACCGGAACCATCCGGCGGCTCATGCTGGGCTGGGACATTACCGACTTTGGCATGGGTGATTTTTCCTCCGTGGGGGCGGTGCTTTTTACCCTGCGGAACGGACTTGCGGAGGATCCCGGAACGGGCTGCCCCTATGCGGAAAAACTTATCTGCCTCCGCGGCGGCCAGCGGCTGCCCCTGCACTACCACGGGGTAAAAACGGAGGACATCATAACCAGAAGCGGCCTTATGTGGATGGAACTGTTCAATAGGGGAAAGGACGGATCGGTGGACAGGGAAAATCCCGTCCGGGTCTACAGCGACGGCATGGAAAAAACCTACGGCCCCGGGGAACGCTTCCAGGTGCCCCCGGGAAGCAGCGTAACCCTGCGGCCCTATCTGTACCACCTCTTTGGCGCTTCGGAAGACACGGTGATCGGCGAAGTATCTTCGGTGAACGATGACAAAACGGACAACTACTTTGCCGAACCGGTAAGCCGTTTTGCGGACATCGAAGAAGATGAAAAGCCCCTCCGGCTTCTCTGCAACGGGTACGGATGATTCTTCCCCCGCAGACGGCCCGGCGGACTTTACCCGGCAAGGCCGCACACCCCGGCCAGGCTACGCCTCACCCAGGGAAAAATCCCCCACTATTTTGAAACGTTTCCCGTCCCGGACCACCCGCAGATCCCGGCCCGGAAAAAAAGCCGGAAGCCTAAGCTGTATCAGGGCCGCCGCTTCCTCCATGAGGAATTCAAACTGTTCCGGGGATATTTTTTCCAAAGTCGCCGCCCGGAAAGAAACCACATAGCCCCGGCCATGTTCCGATCCCAGGCCGGCGGTAAAATCGGGGATCACCTCAAAAAGGCCGTCCATCACGGGATTTTCCGTGGCCCCCCGGGCGGGCCTGTTGGGATGCCGGGAAAAAGCCCCTCCCCACTGATCCTCCAGAAATTCATCCACCTCTTCAAAAAGGGCGTCCAGGGCGCCGGTAAAGGCGGTAAGTTTTGGATGTTCGTACATGGCCCGTACCGTTAAGCGGCCGGAAGGTTAATCCGGCAGAGCCAGGCGGAGCACTTCTTCAAAACGTTCCACCGGGTGAAAGGCGATTCCCTTTTTTACATGGTCGGGGATCTCGTCCAGGTCCCGGAGGTTCCGTTTGGGGATGATGATGTTCCGCACCCGGTTCCTTCGGGCCGCCACGGTTTTTTCCTTAAGGCCCCCGATGGGCAGGACCTGGCCGGTCAGGGAAAGTTCTCCGGTCATGGCCAAAAGTTCCGTGATGGGCCGGCCCCGGAGCAGGGAAAGGAGGGCCGTGGCCATGGTGATCCCCGCCGAGGGGCCGTCTTTGGGGGTGGCCCCTTCGGGGATGTGCAGATGGATTTGATTTTTCTCGAACCACCGGGGGTCCACCCCGAACTGCTCCACCCCTGCCTTCCGGGCCACGGTCATGGCGATGGAGGCGCTTTCCTTCATGGTGTCCCCCATCTTGCCCGTCAGGGTCAGCCCCTCCTTGCCGGGGGAAGCTACCGCCTCGATGATCAGGGTATCGCCCCCCATACTGGTCCAGGCCAGCCCCAGGGCCATGCCGGGCCGGTCGGCCTTCTTGACCACGTCTTCGGGAAAGAGGGGCTTCCCCAGATGTTTCTCGATGGTTTTTTTATCGATGGCAAACCGGGAAAAAGCCGGGTTTGCCGGGGCCGTTCCGGCGGTTTCCGGGCCGGCTTCGCCCCCGGCCTTTTCTTCCGCCTCCACGATCTGGATCGCCAGTTTACGGTGGATCTTGTCCAGGTTCTTCTCGAAGTTCCGCACCCCCGCTTCCCGGGCATAACCGTTGGCAATGTGGAGAAGGCTGTCCTTGGTGTACTTTACCTGGCTCTTTTTAAGACCGTTCTTTTCCAGGCTCTTGGGCACCAGGTAGCGCCGGGCAATCTCCAGCTTTTCCGTGTCGATGTAGCCGGGAAGCTCGATGATCTCCATCCGGTCCAGAAGGGGCACGGGGATCGTGTCCAGGGTATTGGCGGTAACGATAAAGAAGATCCGGGAAATGTCAAAGGGAAGATCCAGGTAGTGATCCCTAAAGGATGAATTCTGTTCCGGGTCCAGCACCTCCAGCAGGGCCGATGCGGGATCCCCCTGGTAGCTCACTCCCATTTTGTCAATCTCGTCGATCATAAACACCGGGTCCCTGGTTTTGGTAATCCTAAGACCCTGGATGATCTTCCCCGGCATGGCCCCGATATAGGTCCGGCGGTGGCCCTTGATCTCCGCTTCGTCCCGCATGCCCCCCACGGAAAAACGGAAGAACGCCTTGCCCAGGGAGCGGGCGATGGACCGGCCCACGCTGGTTTTGCCCACCCCCGGGGGACCCACAAGACAGATGATGGAACCCACGGGGTATTTGTCAAAATCCCTGCCGGGGGGTCTGTTTTTGCCCGGAACCGCCCCCGGCGTTTTACCGCCGGAAGCGCCGGTTTTATCCCCGGCGGCCTTGCCGGACGCTTCGGCTCCGCCGGAGGGTTCAAGGGCCTTGCCGGACGCTTCGGCCTGGACCGGATCCGCCCGGATGCCGGTACGGCCCGCCGCCGGAAAACGGCTGCGGAGCTTCCGCACCGCCAGGTATTCGGCGATGCGGTTCTTTACGTCCTGGAGGCCGTAGTGGTCCGCATCCAGGATCGTCCGGGCGTTCCGGAGGTTAAAGTTTTCCGGCGGCGGATCGTTCCAGGGCAGGCTTACAATCACGTCCAGGTAGTTCCGGGTTACGGTAAATTCCGCCGAGTTCGGCTCCATGAGACTGAACTTTTCCAGTTCCTGTTCCACCGCCTCCCGGATCTCCCCCTCAAACTTAAAGGCATCGATCTTTTCCTTAAAGCGCTGGTACTCGGAACTCTTTGCATCGGTGGTCATTCCCAGTTCTGTTTTAATCGCCTTAAGCTCTTCCTTCAAAAAATAATCCCGCTGGGATTTTTCAATCTTTTCGTTTATTTCTTTCTGGATCTTTTTTTGAATCCGCAGAAGTTCCTGTTCCTTTTTGATAAACACCAGCACCTGCTCCATCCGCTTGCGGACATTGAGCATCTCCAGGATCCTCTGCTGTTCCCCCTTGTCGATGTTAAGGATGCTGGCGATAAAGTCGGCGATCTTGCCGGGATGATCGATGTTTATCATGTTAAGCCGCATTTCTTCGGAAAAGAGGGGATTGTTCTCGGAGATCTGCTTCATCTCGGCGATGAGCGCCCTCGTGAGGGCCTTGACATCCGCCGTGTCGTCCTCTTCGTCCTCCAGGTATTCCACGGCCCCCACAATGGGCTGGGAGGCGTGGAGGGTTTTCTTGACCCGGAACCGTTTGAGGGTAGAAATAAAAATATTTACCCCCCCGTCGGGGAGGTTGATCTTTTTTACAATCTTTGCCGCGGTTCCCACCTGGTAGAGGTCCGCCATGGAGGGGTTGTCGGTCTCGTTCTGGAGCATCACAAGACCGATAAGGGCGTCTCCGGACACAGCGTCGTCGATGACCTTTACGTCCGGGGGATTCCCGATCATGATGGGGGTAAAAATCCCCGGAAAAATGGGCCGGCCCATGAGGGCCACCAGGGGCAGCTTGTGGGGTAAAATCTGGTCTATGGGTACAACGCTCTGGTCAGGCATACCTGTATGCTTAAATATCGCAAAAAAGGCGGAAAAAGGCAAGACCGCCGCGGGCGGGCCCGCTGCCGGAGGGTTTTACCCCAGGTAAAACCCTCCTTTAGCTTCCGCCTTTACGGATCCCCCGGTTAAGCCGCACCTTCAACAAAAACCCCCGGAGCTTTGCTCCGGGGGCTGCATGTCAGAAAAAGCCGGGTATCCGGTAAAACCGGACCGCCCGTACCAGAGAACCCGGCCTCTACGGGTTGTTGTTCGGGTTATCCGGATGCGCCAGAAACAACCC
>JAITHE010000144.1 GCA_031280125.1 Treponema sp. | reverse complement strand
CCAGCTTTTCCGGGGACAGGGCAAGCACCGCCTTTTTGTCCCCGTCCATGGCAAGGACGCCCAGCTTTGACAGCGCCCCAAAGGCGCTCCCCGCGTCTTTGGCGTCAAGGCCAAGCCGCGCCGCGATCTCCGGCAGGCGAAGCGTTTCCCCGCCGCGAACCAGTTCCGCCATGCGTTCTTCCGGCGTACCCCGCTCCCGCCACAGGCGGCCCAGAGCGGTTAGCTCGTAGAACAGGGCCTGTTCCCGCCGCAGTTCCCGGACAATGCCCTTGCCGGCCAGCCAGGACAGCGCCTGGTTGCCGTTGCCGCTTTTCAGGGCCAGATCCGCTTCCACCTTGTCTATGGTAAGCTCATCGCCCTTTTTATAATACAGGATAATTTTAACTTCCAGCGGATGAAGGTTTTTCACCGCCGCCTGAATATCGCCGCTCATGGGGCCCCTTGAAAACATACAGTTTCTTTAGGTAACAAGAATACCAGGTTTAAAGGATTTTGAGAAGACCGGCGGCAAATGTACCAAAAGTATACTGTCCCCCAAGAACCGCCGTGCAGCCCTGCCAGGCTTTAGGGTGCGGTTTGTACCCGCTGCCCGGTGATTCTTTCCCAGCCCTGCTGCAGGGATTCAGCACTTTGTTCCGGTGTTGTTTGATCTGTAAACAGAAGTTCCGTTTCGGTGTGGATAAGAAGGTTCAGGGCGGCGTAATCCGAAGAATTCCACAGATCGGAAATTTCCCGTATCATTTCCCCCGCTTCGTACATGTCAAAGGCCTTGGCGTAGTGGGGATCGTTTTTTGCCTGATCGGGATTCCGCCGCCCGCTGCCGGGGATAGCATAGGCGGCGGCGGCGATGGATACCGCCCTCTCTTTAAGAAAGGTGATAAACTGCAGCGCCTCTTCCCGGTGTTTCGTATCTTTGCTGATCCCCGCATACCAGCCGGCCAGGGTAAAAACAGGTTTTCTGGCGTAGGATTCGGTTCCCGGAATGGTGGTAATTCCAAAATTTCCTTTCATCGCTGTACGTAATGTTCTGATGCCGTCGATGGAGCCTATCATCATTCCTATTTTACCTTCGGCAAAGGCCGCAAGCAGTTCTTCCCCGGTCATGGTAAAGGGATTGCCATACAGATTTTGTCCAAGCTGTTTTAGGAAATTCAATACCGACCTTGACTGCCGGGAATTAAAGGAAAAATCCTCAGCGGTTTCGGGATTGTCCGCCGCCCAGATCCATGACAGCAGCTGGCGGTTTACTTCCTGAAGATCCTGGCTGTTCAGGGCAAGTCCCGTGCCATACATCCCTGTACCGGTCTGGTTTATCCTCTGAACATAGGAAAGAAATTCGGTCTGGTTTTTGGGGGGCCGGTCAAAGCCCGCTTCCTGCAGCAGATCGATATTGTAAAAGAGAGGGCTGATAAACGAAATTATCTGGACCATGCTGGATGCATCTTCGCCCTGCCCAAGGGCCCCAAGAAGGGAAGGACCCCAATAGGGATCGACGCTGAGTATATCAGGAAGTTCCTGGCGGGGGGAATGTTCCGCAGTTTCCAGCAGTTCCTGAATTTCGGAGCGGCTCTTTTTTTCAATTTGAACAGTAATTTCTGGATTCTGCTTCCCGAATTCCCCGGCCAGTTCCTCCAGAACAGGGCTGTCAAGCTGATCCTCCCACCACTGGGCAAAGACCAGGGTAACATCTCCCCCCAGGCCCCCCCGGATAGTGAAGCGGAGCAGAAAAAACCCCGTAATCAGCACCAGCACCAGCAGCCACAGGAATTTATCCACAAAACTGCGGTTGGCGCTGTTTCTTCTGGAAATACCGGGGAGGTTTTTAAGACGATTCAGCAGTTCCCTGATTATGTTCATATTCACCCTTACCTCGACTACACCGACTTTTTAGGGTACAGTGACTGTATGTTCGGTTTTTTGAAAAGACTCTTCCGCCGCGGATCATCCATGGAACAGAAAATTGATCCGGACGAAATTGTCGAAGAATACTGGCAGGCCGATTTTACCCGGGAAGATCTGCCGGGCGGGGCGCCCTGCGTCCGCTTTACCATTACATCAGAAAATTTGTATCGTGCCTATCTGGACATGATCGATGGTCCCAGGGATTCCGAAACGGAAAATTCCCCCCGCCGGATCGCCCTTTGTCTGGGGATAAAAAAAACCGGATGCATTGCCTGGACCGAAGATCCCCTGTACCGTTACCGGGATTTGGACATGAAAGGACGGATCAGGCTTGACCCAAAGGGGGGCTATGCCGCTGCGGGGTTTATCTTTCGTATGGTGGACGACCGTACCTATTATATGGCGCTGGTATCGAGCCGGGGATATTTTCGTTTGGATTTGGTTAGAAACGGTACGCCCCTGGCTCTAGCGGGCTGGACCGAAGCGCCGGGTATTCCGTCCGCGGGACTGGGCCTGGATTCCGCGGAGTTCCCAGGTTCCCTGGATTTTGAGATGGAGCTGATCGCCTGCGGAAACGGCATCCTCCTCTTGATCAACGGCTGCTGGGCCGGAGAATGGAAAGACCCCTCCCTCTCCGAAGGGAGGATCTGTTTTGCCGCCGCCAGTTATGAACCGCCGAACACCATACAATCCGGCGAATCCCTCCCGTCCGGGGAATTCGCCGCCGAGGCGGCTCTTCTTTCTTTAACCCTTGATTCACGCACGGTGGAGACGGGAGAAAAATATGAGACCCTGAAGGACACGGCCCTTCCGGAAAACCGCGTCCGGCTGGCGGAAACCTTTGCAGCCCTGGGCCTGGTAAACCCTGCGCTGGTACAACTCCGCAAAGCCTGGGAATCCCGGACTTCCGGAAAGGATTCCCCCGCGGGGACAGGAAAGGAACTGCTCCTGGGGGCCCGTCTGGCTTTGGCCCTGGACCTGCGGGAAGAGGCGGAGGGATACACCGAAGCGGCCCTTGCCGCAGGCGGCGTAGAGGGAGAAGCCCGGAATATGCAGGCGGCCCTTTTCTATTCCCGCCTCGATTATGACGGCATGATCAAGTGGGGCACTGGGATTTTGAAAAACAACGAAACCCTTGCGGACCCTGCGTCATTTTATCACCTTATGGGACACGCATATTTTCATACCGGCCGTTACCGGGAAGCTGCCGGATTTTATGATCAGGCCTTTTGGCCGGACGGTCAAAACGGTTTGACGGTAAAAAACGCCGGGGCCGCCTATGAACTGCTGGGTGAAAAAAACACCGCCTTAGACCGTTATCTTAGGGCGGGCAGGATCTTTTTGGCGGAAGGCCGGTATGAAGAGCTGGGGCTCCTTTTGCCAAAATTCCGTCTTTTGGGTAAATCAAACTGGGAAGCCCGGGCCCTGACCGGCAAGTGGGCCTTTGGCATAGAGGACTGGAATAACGCCCGGAAGGATCTGGAGGCGGCGGAAAGGATGCGGCGCAAACTGGAAGATCCTCCGGCAGAACCGGATCCGGCCCTGTACTTTTTGCTGGCCCTGCTTCTGGTACGCCGGGGCAAACGCAGGGAGGCTCTGCCATTTTTTGAAAAGGCCGCCCGGTATGCCCCGGATTATCCGCTGTTTCGTTTCCGTCTTGCGGAAAACCGCCTTCTTTTAAAAGGCAACCTGGAAGACCCCGTCCTTGCGGAGGATCTGGAAGCGGCCTTGAAGGTAAGCCCGGAAGACCGGGAAACCTGCGGCTGGGTTCATAATTTTGCAGCCCATGTGGCCTTGAGCCGGGGTGATACGGAGCAAGCCCATGGTCATCTTGAGACGGCGGCGGCCATGCTGGGGGAAATCCCCGCCGTCCGGGTAAACCGGGCGGTATCTTTCTATCTTCGGGGATCCCTGGAAAAAGCCCTGAAAATTCTGGAATCAAAAAAAGAAGAAGATCCGGAAGGACTTATGACAAACTGTGCGGGGAATCTTTTGGTCCGTGCCGGCCGTTTTGAAGAAGCCAATGATTTTTATCGTCTGGCTGCGGCCATAGCCCCGGATAACAGTCAGTACCGCTATAACCGGGCTTCCTGCCTGGTGGAGCTGGGATATTACGGTGAAGCCGATGATGTGTTGACCGCCGGGAATCCGAAGGGGGATCCGGCGCTGCTGGAACTTATTGCCTTTGTGGCCTTGAAAAAGGGGGAGTATAGACGGGCCGAAGCGGCCGCCAGGGCGGCCCTGGAAATGGATCCGGATCATGCCCCTTCCCTGCTCCGTCTGGGCTGGATCTGCGCCATGATGGGCCGCTGGGAAGAAACAGGGGATATCCTGGACCGTTTGGGTGGCCTGTACCTGGACGGAGAAGCCGCCAAAAGCCGGGATGAACTGGAGGTCCGCCGGGAAGAGGCATTGTTTCGCAGGGTAGCCTGTGCAGCCTGTGGACGGGAATGGAAGGTTGAACGGAATCCTCCCCCGGTTCCTGCCATGAGGCTTTACGCCGCACCCCCCAATAACATGCCCGCCGGCACTTGCCCCAGCTGCGGAAAATCCTACTGTGTGGGCTGCCGCAAGAAGGCCCTGGATAAATCGGGCCGTTTTGTCTGTCCCGGCTGCGGCAGGACCCTTAAACTTGTTGACGAAGGACTCAAAGCGCTGATCCACGAATGGGCAGAAAAATACAGGAAAGACCATCCGGAACAGATCCCGGTGGAAAAAACAGACGATGATTAGATCCGGGCTGTTCCTGCCTGCGGGTTTCGTATTCCGCTGTTGACGGCGGATTGTTCACGGGTGCATACAGAATTCTACGGCGCTCTACATTTTTATTCTGCCCCGGAAGCTTCTGGACAGGGTAAGCCTGTCGGCATATTCAAGATCCCCCCCCACGGGAAGGCCCGAAGCGAGGCGGGTAACTTCTGTTCCCGTATCCTCCAAAACTTTTCGTATATACAAGGCCGTGGTGTCCCCCTCGACGGTGGGATTCATGGCCAGGATCACCTCGTTAATCCCTTCCCGGCGTACCCTAACCAGAAGTTCCCCTATGGTAAGCCTTTCCGGACTTACCCCCTCCAGGGGAGCAATGACTCCTCCCAACACATGAAAACGGCCCCGGAATTCCCGGGACTCTTCAATTACCCGGACATCCTGGGCCCGCTCTACCACGCAAATCACCGGATCCCGGGCAGGATCAGAACAGATTGGACAAGGGTCCAGTTCGGTATAGGAACCACAGCGGGAACACCGCCGGATCGTGTCATGAAGGGCGAGGATCTCTTCCCCCAGGGCGCGGGCGTAGGAGGAATCCGCGTCCAGAATATGATACACCAGACGGCCAGCGCTTTTTTTTCCTAGTCCGGGGAGTTTTGAAAAAAGAGCCTGCAGCCTGTCGATAGCGTTAAAGGAAACCACTACTAGGTCCTGCCAAAGATCCCCGGAATATTAGGGATCCCCAGTCCTCCTGCCATGGCGCCGATTTCACGGTTGATCCGCTCCTTGATCTTCTCCAGCGCCTGATTCAGGGCGGCAGCCACCAGATCCTGCAGTATGGTTATGTCATTGGGATCCACCACGGCCCTTTTAATCTGTACCGCCAGCACCTCCATTTTTCCGTTGAGTTCAATTTCCACCATACCGCCTCCAGCGGAACCTGTTTCAGAGATAAAAGCAAGTTTGTCCTGCATGGAACCCATTTGTTCCTGAATTTTTTGCGCGTTTTTTAAAATATCCAGGGGATTAATGTTCACCCGTTTCCTCCTGATTGACATAGGTACCCCGGAAAACCCGTCTTACCAGCTCCGCCTCTCCGTTTATGTCCTGCGGCGGTAATTTTTCTTCCGAGCGCTGGGCCAGAAACTGTTTGAAACTTTCACTGAAGGCGCCGGGCCTGTCCATAGGGCCTTCGGCCTGGGAGGGAGATGCCGGGTCCTCCTCCTTTGCCGCTATTCCCCCCTGCCCTGAACGATCCGGGGCGGCGCACCCTGGATCCGGCTCAAAGCCGCCGTTCCCCGGCGTTCTGTTTTGCTGTCCCGGTTCGCCGGTCAATCCCAGTGCCGCCCGGACCGCTTCCACCGACGCCCGGAGTTCCGGGGGAGAAATCCATTTGTCCAGCCAGCAGAGTTTTGCCGCCGCCGTTTCCAGTTCAAACCGGGGGGAAAGGGAATAACGGATGTCCCGGTAAAGGCCGAGCAGCAGGGAAAGCCCCTCTTCCAATTGGGAAAGATTCAGCCTGTCCTTTACCTTTGAAGAGAAGCGATCCGCCCCATAACCCAAAAGGGCTTCTTTGGTAATCCCCGCCTTGAGGAGGAGGATGCTCCGGTAGTATCCGGCCAGATCAATCACAAACTGTTCAACGGCGATTCCCCCTTCAAGGATCCGGTCGATTATTTCCAGAACGGCGGCGGTGTTGTTATCTGCACAGGCCTCCGCCAGGGCGTTAAGTTCTTCCAGGCCCACCAGGCCCAGTTTTTCCCGGATAAGCGCAGCCCGGATATTTCCCCCGGAAAAGGAGGCCGCCTGATCGAAGAGAGTATAGGCATCCCGCATACTGCCCGTGGCTTCCCGGGCGATCCAGAACAGGGCTTCGTCTTCCGCCTGGATGTTCATTTCCGTACAGGTTTCCCCAAGGATGCGCCGGATTGTTTCAAGGGGGATAGACCTAAAGGCAAACTGCTGGCAGCGGCTCTTGATGGTGGCGGGTACTTTATGGAGTTCCGTGGTGGCAAATATAAAGATAATGTACGGCGGTGGTTCCTCGATGGTTTTAAGGAGGGCGTTGAAGGCGCTGTTGGAAAGCATGTGCACTTCATCAATGATGTAGACCTTGTATTTCCCCGAATTGGGGGGGAAAAGTACCTCGTCCTTGATCTGCCGCACATCGTTGACCGACGTATTGGAGGCCCCGTCGATTTCGATGATGTCCAGGCTTGCCCCCCGGCTGATCTCCTGGCAGGCGGAACATGTTCCGCAGGGCTGCGGCGTGGGGCCCCTTTCGCAGTTAAGGGACCTGGCCAGGATCCGGGCGGCGCTGGTTTTGCCGCAGCCCCGGGGGCCGGAAAAAAGGTAGGCGTGGGCAATGCTCCCCTGTTCCAGGGAGTTTTTAAGGGTGGAACTGACAAATTCCTGCCCCGCCAGTTCATCCAGGGTTTTGGGCCGGCGGCGTGTGGCGGTTACTTCATAGGCCATGGTTATAGTATAACCGGAAGGGGGGCAAACAAACAGTCCCCGCCCGGGGCCGTATGCAAACCGGTGAGCGCGGCGGTGAAAAATCATCACGGCGGGGGAGGGCCGGAAGATGCAAGCGCCTACAGAAAAATGAGACTCCCCGCCGCAAGCGGCAGGGTATTCGGCCCCATGACGAATAAAAGCCCCCGCCAGAAGGGCCACGGCGCCGGAACCATCCGCTTACCGTTGCTTCCTTCCGGACCTGGCGGGGTTAGGCGGCGGCTCCCCGCATGGTTTCTGGCAGCGGGGCAGTTTTATATTAGTTTGCCGGGCCTTGGGCAGTCAAGCGGGGTCTTGCCTTTTTTATGGATTCCGCTATCATATAATGCAGAAAATATGCTGTTGTCCATCGTAGTTCCGTGTTATAACGAAGAATCGGCCATCCCCCTTTTTTATGCGGAGACTTCCCGGGTCCTTGAAGATTATGCAAAAAAAGGGGAAGATCTTGAGGGAGAATTTATCTTTGTGGACGATGGATCCATCGATGCCACCGCCGCTGTACTAAAGGATCTTGCCGTGCGGGACCGCCGGATCCATTACCTTGTTTTTTCCCGGAATTTTGGGAAAGAGGCGGCGCTCCTGGCGGGATTGCGGGAATCACGGGGAGAAGCGGTGCTTATCCTTGATGCGGATCTGCAGCACCCTCCGTCGCTGATCCCCCTGCTGATCCCGGCGGTCCGGTCAGGTGAATTTGACTGTGCCGGAACAAAACGGACCAGAAAGGGAGACGCCCCCTTCCGCACCTTCTGCAGCCGCCTCTTTTACCGCCTCATGGCAAAACTTACCGATATACAAATGGTTGACGGCGCCGGCGATTTCCGGCTGATGTCCCGCCGGTATGTTGAAGCCCTTTTATCGCTGAACGAACGGGGCAGGTTTTCCAAGGGATTTTACCCATGGATAGGATTTAAAACTATCTGGTTTGAATATGAAAACGTTGAGCGGGCCGCAGGAAAAACCAAGTGGTCCTTCTGGAAACTGTTCCAGTATTCCCTGGACGGCATGATCGCCTTTTCATCAAAGCCCCTTGCCATCGCCTCTGTACTGGGCATTTTGCTGTTTTTTATTTCCATCGGCATCATTATCTGGATTATCCTGTACCGGCTTCTAACCCTGAACAGTCCCAATCCCTGGACCCCCGATGGATGGGCCTCCACCGCCTGCATTGTTCTTTTTTGCAGCGGCATCCAGCTTTTTACCACCGGCATACTGGGACAGTACCTTGCAAAAACCTATACTGAAGTAAAACAGCGCCCCCACTATGTAATACAGGAAAAGGGCTAGGGATCCGCAAAAGTCCATGAATAAAAGGTTTATTCTAAATGCAGATGATTTTGGCCTTTCGGCGGAACACAACAAAGCTGTTCTTGAGGGTTTCCGGAACGGGTTTTTAACCAGCGCCAGCGTTTGTACCAACGGAGCGGCCTTTGATTCAGCGGTCCGGGATATTCTGCCCCAGTGTCCCGGCCTTGGTTTGGGAATACACCTTAACATCATTGAGGGACCAGCCCTTGCCGGACAGTCTTCCCTAACCGGCAGGGACGGCAATTTCAAGGGGGGTTTTTTCCGTATTTTTTTCAAGTCCCTGGACAGGCGCTTTTTGCGGGATGTGGAAGGGGAATTCCGCGCCCAGATAGAAGCGGGAAAAAACCACATGCGGTTCGATCATGTGGATTCCCACGTGCATGTTCATGCAATTCCCCCTATCTTCAAAATTGCCGTTTCCCTGGCCGGGGAATATGGCATCCCCTTTGTCAGGACCCAGTACGAGAAGCCCTATTCGGTTCCCTTCCGCCTTAAACGCCCCTGTTTTGGCAGGATCCTTAACCTGTTAAAGGTATTCCTGCTTAACAGCCTTACCCCCGGAAACAAAAGGGTTCTCCGGCGGGCAGGACTGGCGGGCAATGATTTTATTATCGGTGTAGGCTACACAGGGATGATGGACGATGCGGCCCTGGAATACGGCCTGGGAGCCCTGGGGGAAAACTCCCTAACGGAAGCGCTGATCCATCCCGGGGCTCACCCCGGCGAATACAGGCTGATGCAGAACAGGGATCTGGCGGAGCGGATCCGGGCCATGGGGTTCCGGCTGTGCAGTTACCGGAACTGTGCGGGGGAACCATGAAACCGCGGGATTTTTTTTCCCAATTATTCGATCCCACGCTGTTCCGTTTTATCCTGGTGGGCATGGTAAACGGCATTGTGGGGAATTCCATTATGTTTGCTCTTTATAACTTTGCGGGTTTTGATTACTGGTTTTCATCGGCCATGAATTATGTTCTGGCCAGCGTGTTGAGCTTTTTTTTAAATAGGTATTTTACCTTCCGTGCCCGGACATGGTCTTTGAAGATGATCGCCTTTTTTGCGCTAACCATTGCTGTCTCTTACCTTGCGGCCTACAGTATTGCGCGGCCCCTGGTATATGCCCTGACTCCGTTCTGGGGGAAAAAAATGCGGGACAATGCCGCAATGGCGGCGGGGCTCTGCTTCTTCAGCGGCATGAATTATCTGGGACAGCGCTTTGTGGTATTCAGAACCGGGCAGACGGAGGGAAAAAGATGATACGGCAAAAAACGCTGCGCCTGTGGATAGGCATTGTTTCATCTGCGGGAATCATCTGCGCCGCCGCCGTTTTGTTCCCCCGGGTGGAGCGGTTTATTATCACCCTGGCGGAAGAACACCTTATCCGCCGGAAGGTTAATTTTTACGATGACTGGATGCAGACCCTCGCCGCCTGGGCCCGGGGAAGCATCGCCATAATTTTGGCTGTTGACTTTTTTACGCTGACGGACCGGGGGGCAAGGCTCTTTGGTACAATCCGGGCGGAAATAAAGGAATGTCTTGACCACACAGACGGCAAATCGCTCCTTAAACCCTTTGGCATCCTCGCCGCCGTTTATCTTCTGGGGTATGGAAGCCTGATCCGCGCCGACTATCTGTTTGCCGATGATGTGGCCCGCGCCGTGGAAGGATACCATGGCTGGAACGGCTGGAGCAGGCATCTGGCGGATCTTTTGTCTACCTTTATTCATGGGGATACTAATTTGGCGGATATATCACCGCTGCCCCAGATTCTGGGGATACTGCTGGCGGCCCTGGGCGGCGTTCTTTTGGTGCGGGTCCTCTGCGGAACAATCACCGCCGGGGCCCTTATGGCGGCGGTTCCCCTGGGGCTGTCGCCGTATTTTCTGGAAAGCCTGTCCTATAAATTTGATGCGCCCTACATGGCTTTATCGGTGGCAGCGGGCATAGCGCCGTTTTTGTGTGCCGGGGCAAAGAGGGCCTTTATCTTTGTTTCCGTACTATCCCTGCTGGTAATGTGCATGAGTTACCAGGCTTCTTCGGGGGTGTATATCCTGGTTACAATCATGCTGCTCTTTAGGGACTGGAACAGCCGGAGCAAAACTCCGGCGGAACTTGTTTCTTTTGGCGCCGCCGCGGCGGGGTCCTTTTGCTTTGCCCTGGTTCTTTTTAGATATATCTTTATGGTAGCCGGTACCACCGGCCACGGAACATCCACATCTTTGCTGGCTCTGCCGCGGCTGCTTCCCGGCATGGTAAACAATCTGGGAACCTACCTATCTACGGTTAATCAGGATTTCGGCCTGCCATGGAAGGCGGGGGCTGCCGCGATCTGTGTGCTTTTTGTGATCCATGCCGCCAGGGAATCCATGCAGCGGGGAATCCTTCGCCTGCTGGTTCCGCTTCTTGTGGTGTTTGTTTCCTGCGCCATGTCCTACGGCGCTTATCTGGCCCTGGAGGTTCCCCTGTTTGCCCCCCGGGCGTTGATCGGTTTTGGCGTTTTTATCGCCGTTATAGGAATTGCTCTTGTCTCCTTCCGCCGGGGAACACATCCCGCGGGCCGGGGAATTCCGCTTTTGTGCATCATCGCCCTGGACTGGTGTTTTTTCACCTTTGCCTTTTCCTACGGCAACGCCCTGGCGGATCAAAAGCGGTATAACGATTTTAGGGTGGAGATGCTGCTCCATGATTTAAGCGTCCTGTTTCCTAACCGGACTTCGCGGGATCCGGCGGTTAGGCTTAAAAATGATACGGGATTTGGGCCTTTTACAGAAAATATTGCCCGGCACTATCCTGTGATCAAACGAATTATTCCCGGAAGCCGGTACTACCATACCTACAAATACATGACAGGCTACTTCCATTGGGATGAAGGAACGTCATGGGCGGGCAATCCTGATCTGCCGGTGGTTTTTGATTCCTACTATCATACCATTAAAAGTGATGGAACCTACATTGTGGCGGTTTTTAAGCAGTAGCCAAAAACCGTTCCCTTATCAGGAACCAGCCGGTTTCTGTGCGGGGAACCAGATCGTTCCCTTGTTAGGAACCATAGGGTTCCCTTATGGGGAACTGGTTAGTTCCCCTGTTTAGTTTACAGTGAGTACCGGTTCCGCCTTGATAGTCCGCGGCTCTTTGAGCGCCGTGCCGTGGGTAAACCGGGTTACCACTTCCACCTTGTAGGTTCCCGTGGTAAGGGGCGGTATAAGCCCCAGCAGTTCATTGTTCCGGTTATTTCCCAGGTGTTCGGTAATTTTAATCCGGGCGCTGTCCGCCTGGCTTACAAACCACACGCCGCACTCGGGGTCATCGCCTTCAACCTTGATTTTATGCCCCAGGATCTGCACCATGTTGCCGGGGGTAAGGATGCTGTTGACCGCCTCGCTGTGTATATCCAGGATTTCATCGATGTACGCGCCGTCTCCGGCCAGCCCTTCATTTTCGATGCTCACTTTAAGGAGCAGCTCCTTGAGGCGCCGGAGGGTTCTAAAGGCCACGTGGAGGTTTTCTGCGCCGATGTGGTCGTTGGCCCCGTGGTAGGTGCCGGAAATGCGGGTGTGGAGGGAGCAGAAACCGCCGAGCTGCACGGAAAAGCCGTCCAAAAGCTGGTAGACCACTTCGTTGATGAACACCGTGGCGTGTTCCACCAGGTCTTCATAGTGCCCGGAAAAGCCGCCCCGGTTTTTGGCGGCGGCGCACACGTCTGGAATGGAAAGGGGCGCTTCGGCCTTTGAGCGGGCCACATACGCGCCTTCGCCCTTGCCCAGATAGTTGGGGTAGAGCTTTGCCTCAATCTTGTGTAACACTTCGGTAATTTCGTTGATAACCGCCATAAGAACCTCCTATTGATAATGGATATACGGCGGCAGCCCGGATACCGCCGCGCGTGCCGCACATTCCCGCTGTTTGGTATGAGTCATGATTATCTTTTATCCAGTAGTATATCATTGACCCAATCCCGGTGCAATAGTATAGTTTATACCGTGAACAAGATACTAAAGGAAAAAATAATGGAGGCCTTTTCCTCGGTTCTCCCCATTACCTCAATCGTGCTGATCGCCAGCGTCTTTCTTGTTCCCATGTCTACCGGAACAATCCTGACCTTTCTGGTTGGAGCGGCGCTTCTGGTGGTGGGGATGGGCTTTTTTACCATGGGCGCTGACATGGCAATGATGCCCATGGGAGAGGGCATAGGCATTCAGCTTACCAAGACATCGAATATCTTTATAGCCCTGCTGGTCAGTTTTGTCATGGGCATGGGTATCACCATAGCGGAACCGGATCTCCAGGTGCTTGCCCGGCAGGTTCCATCCATAGAAAACAGTGCCCTGGTGTTTACCGTCGCCTGCGGGGTAGGCTTTTTTCTGGTGGTTGCGGTCCTTAGGATATTCCTCAGAATCCGGCTGTCCGCCATGCTTTTTGTGTTTTACCTTATCGCCTTTGTCCTGGTGATATTTACCCCCTCCAAGTTCATTCCCATAGCCTTCGATTCCGGGGGAGTTACCACCGGCCCCATTACCGTACCCTTTATTCTTGCCATGGGCATTGGGGTTGCCGCAATACGCACGGACCGTAATTCCCAGGACGATAGTTTTGGCCTGGTATCGCTGTGCAGCGTGGGTCCCATTTTGGCGGTATTGCTTCTGGGGATCATCTTCTCGCCCGAAGGGGCGGATGCGGAAGCCCACCATGTACCGCTGGTGGCGACTTCCCGGGATGTGATGGAAATTTTTGCCATTGAATTTCCCCATTATGCAGAAGAGATACTTCAGGCCATGGGAGCCATATTGGCCTTTTTTGTGATCTTCCAGTTTGTTTCCCGGCGCTACAAGCGGCACCGGCTGGTCCGCATTGCCGTGGGGTTTTTCTATACCTTTATAGGGCTTGTGGTGTTTCTGACCGGCGTAAACGTAGGGTTTATCCCTGTGGGGCAGTTCCTTGGTTTTGAGCTGGCCTCCTCTTCCCTTAAATGGATTCTGATTCCCCTGGGGATGCTCTTTGGCTACTTCATTGTCAAAGCTGAACCGGCAGTGGTGGTACTCAATAAACAGGTAGAAGAAATTTCCTCCGGCGCCATTCCCCAAAGCGTGATGCAGCGGGGCCTTTCCATAGGGATGTCCGCAGCCCTGGGGATCAGCATGCTCCGCATCCTTTTGGAGATTCCCCTTATGTGGATTTTGATTCCCGGATATATCGCCGCCTTAACCCTTACTTTTTTTGTGCCCAAAATCTTTACCGGCATTGCCTTTGACTCGGGCGGGGTATGTACCGGTCCCATGACCTCCACCTTCCTCCTCCCCCTGGCCATGGGCACCGCCCAGGGATCCGGATTGAGCCTTATGGAAAACGCCTTTGGTATTGTCGCCACGATCGCCATGGCTCCCCTTATTGTGATCCAGCTTTTGGGCCTTATCTACCGCAGCAAGCTGAAAATCTCTGATATGGAGGGCCGGGAAGAAGTCAAGGCCCTGGCCAAAGAAAAAGATGCGGGGGTAATTATCGAATACCTGTGGGAGGCGTCTTGATGGCTGAAAAAAAAGAAGTTCCGGCGGCGGAAAAAGCCGGAACCAGAGCCAAAAAGCCTGACAAACCGGAAAAGAAAAAACATTCCTCAAAAAAAGCCGGGGCCGCCGCGGAAACAATATCCGCCGGGTCCGGGACAAAACAGAAAAAGCGGATGCTGCCGTCCCTGCAAAAACGGCCCCGCGGCGATTTTGAACCGCGGGGCGTACCTGCATCACCGAATATGCCGGTGCTGCAATTTGTAATCTTTATTATTGAATGGAAAGCTTCCAGGTACATCACCGAAGTTTTTGAAGAAAACAATGTGCGGTTTCATTTTATCTGCAAGGGCCGGGGAACGGCCAGCTCGGAGGTGCTCGATCTTTTGGGTATCGGGGTCAGCGAAAAAGCGGTGGTCTTCTGCCTGGAACAGGATGTGATGGCGCCCCTCCTTATTAAAGAAGTAAGCCGGTCGCTGGGGCTGTATAATCCCGGGGCGGGCATAGCCTTTACCGTTCCCCTTTCGGGAGTCAACAAGCCCATCCTGCAGGTGTTCAAGGACAGCATCCACAAACATATTTCAGAAAGGAAAAAGAAACTGGAAAAGACGGAGGATAAAATGAGCGCTGAAAAAAAATTCGACCTTATCATGATAATCGTAAACCAGGGCTACAGCGATGAACTTATGACTACCGCCAGAGACGCCGGCGCTACCGGGGGAACAATTCTTAATGCCCGGGGCCTTGTTCACCGGGGGCCGGTTAAATTCTTCGGCATATCAGTTCAGGATGAACGGGAAATTATTATTATCCTGGCAAACAGGGACAAAAAAATAGCCATCATGCAGGCAGTAAGCGAATCCTTTGGAATCAATTCCAAGGCAAAGGGCCTTGTGTTTTCCCTGCCTGCAGAAAACGTTACCGGCCTGAATCAGATGTAAACAGGCCGGAAAACAAATGTGGTAAACCCGGAATTTTTATGGATCGGTACCTTTTACGGCAATCCATACGCAGGGCCGGATCGGCAACCTTTTCCCGGTCAGGCGGCCCCGGCGGGCAGAACGTCAATAAGGTAAACACCAAGGTAACCCTGCGCCTTGCCCTGGACGATCTGGCCGGATTAAACGCGGCGGAAATGGGCCGGCTCAGGGAACAGATTGCTCCGAGGATCTCGGAAGGGGGTGAATTGATTATCGCTTCCGGCGAAGAACGTTCCCAAAGGATCAACCTGGAACGGGCCTTTGCCCGGGCGGAAGCGCTGATCACCTCCGCCGCCCGGCTTCCAAAAAAACGCCGGCCCCCCAAGCCTTCCAAAGCAGCCCGGGAACGGCGGCTTCTTGCCAAGCATATCCGCAGCGAAAAAAAGGCTGACCGCCGCAACCCCCTTCCAGAATGATCCGCCCAAAACAGCGAAGACGCGAAAGCCGCCGGCAGATCCACCGCCGGACTGTATACAGTAGTTATCCGGAAACCTGGCGGGTTCCTTCACGGTCCTTGTAGTTTCTCGCCGCTGTAATCCTTATGGATTATACGGGCTGCGAAACCTGCGTTTTTAACGGCAGCCGTTCAGAAACTAAAGTTTCCAAACAAATCTATTATTTTGTACAGAATCTGATCAGCCCCTAATGTCTACCAGAGAGGCGTCTTCGGCTGCATAGGCCGAACGGTGTATGGCATAGGGATTGGTCCTCAGGTGCTTCATTTCCAGCCTGATGTCTGCCATTCGCCGGGCCAGAAGATCCCGGTTGCGGCCCGATCGGGTAACTGCTTCGGCCTTAAGTTCTTCCAGCGCTGCCTTAAGGCCCGGCACTTCCCGGACTTCGCCGGGCAGGGCGTGATCTTCCGCAGAACGGGCAGTTCCTGCGGAGGGAACAAAAAGAGAAGAGCCGGAGAAGGCGGAACGGTACATGTCTTCCAGGGGATCAATGACTTTTTGGATGGCAAAGATGTCGGCAACTATTTTTTCTTCCAGTTCTACATGGGCTATAAGCTCGTCGGCGCTCCCCCCTTCGATCACTTCCTTTTGTTTGTCCAGCACATTCAGGTACTGGCGGAAGCGGTCCCGCTGCTGGGAAAGAAGTTCCCGAAACCGTTTAAGAATGGCTACCCGGCGCTCGACTTCCGCAGAACTCAGCGCCGGCGTCTCAGCGGCGGGAGAAACTTCTTTTACGGCGGCTGTTATCATCCCTAGCCTGCAATGTTAAGGCCCGCGGCAGGACGGTCTCCGGCGCTGGTTTTGGCGCTTACGTTGACCCAGGCGCCCCGGAGATCATTCATCATATCCCGTACCGAAGCAATCCGCACAGAATCCGTATTCATGTGGGCTTCCAGCAGTTCCTTGTTAAACCAGGTATAAAGGGCAAAGAGATTTTTCGCTATCTCTCCTCCCTGGTCAAAATCCAGGGATACCATAAGTTCGGTAATAATAGCCTGGGCTTTGACAATCGCCTTGCCGATGTTTTCTATTCTGGCGGGATCTTTTTTGCCCGCCATGTTGAGGTGAAGCAGCTCCAGGCTTTTATCAAGCTGTTTTACCGCCTCGTCGTAAAGCATAATAATAAGCTGCCCCTGACTAGCGGTCCTGATCCGCGTTTCCTTATAGGCCGATAATGCATTGGTATATGCCATAGATCCCTCCCTCGCCGGAATAGCCGTTCAATCAAATATCGGCAAAAGAAATTAAAGCTTAAGCTTTTTTTCAAGTAAATTCCAGAGCCGGTCCAGGCCCTGCTTGTTTTTTGCCGAAACTGCCGCGGAACCAGGAAATTCCCCTTCCAGAACGGCTGCCTCTTCCCGGCCCAGAAGATCTACCTTGTTCAGAGCCGTGATCAGGGGGATGTTTCCCGCTCCCAAATCTTCCAGAACATCCAGCACCGTCCGGGACCGGGCTTCCCTGGCAGGATCGGAGGCATCCAGCACATGAATAAGGATATCCGCCTCCGCAGCCTCTTCCAGGGTAGACCGGAAGGCGTCTACCAGGTTATGCGGCAGCCGGCGAATAAAACCCACGGTATCGGTAAAAATGATGTTTCGCCGGGAACCGCTGGGCCCCGGCCGGCTGACCCGGCGGGCGGTGGGATCCAGGGTGGCAAAAAGCTTGTCCTCCACCGCAGCCTCCGATCCGGTCAGCGCCCGGTGGAGGGAAGATTTTCCTGCGTTGGTATAACCCACCAGGGCGCAGACCGGCGTTCCCTGCCTTTCCCGCTGACGGCGCTGAATCCGGCGGCTGCGGCGTACATCCTCAATTTCTTTCCGGAGTTCGCCGATCCGTTTACGGACAAGCCGTTTATCCGTTTCAAGCCGGGTTTCCCCGGAACCCCGGGTACCGTAATGGCCGCCCCGCTGGCGGGCCAAATCTACATATTTGTGGGAAAGTCTGGGCAGAGCGTAGAGCAGCTCCGCCAATTCCGCCTGCAGCCCCGCTTCCCTGGTTTTTGCCCGGGCGGCGAAGATCCGGATGATCAACTCCTGCCGGTCCGCGGCGGAGATTCCGCTCAGGGTTTCCCAGTTTCTCTGCTGGGAGGGACTGAGTTCTCGATCAAAAACAATGCACCGGGCGCCCGCCGCCAGGGCCTTGTCCGCCAGTTCCCGGGCCTTGCCGCTGCCCATGCCGTAACGGGGATTTTGCTCCCGCACATGGACAATTTCCGATCCGGCAATGTCCAGATCCAGGGTTCTCGCCAGTCCCGCCAGTTCCGCAGCAAGGTCCGCCGCTTCTTCCGCGGATATGGAACTGTCCCTGAGACCTGCCAGAAATACCCGGGGAGCTTCCGGCTCCGTTTTATGTAGTTCCTTCACCCTGCTCAGTATGGCACAAAACGCTTTTTTATTGTATACTGATTAACAGGGATGATGTTTACAGGGGTTAGAAGCCGGTGACAGTTTCGCAAAGGGCCGTTTTCAGCCTTCTCCTCGCGGTGGTATGTACGGTAATTTTTTCCGTTTTGGCCTTTACCGGACTTTTCAATCTCATCGAAACCCGTTTTTATAATCCGTCGATTACCAATTCCTTAACCAGGGAAGTCCGGCAGGATGCGGAAACAATCCAGCGTTTTTTTGATCAACTGGAGGGGCTTTTTGCCGCCTCCCTTCAGGATGAAGCGGTAAAAAGAAGTTTTCTCCCCGATCAGACGGCGGAGGACATTTATAACCGGACCCGGCTTTTTGGGACGCTTATGGAAACCCAGAGGGGCCTGCAATCGGTACGTTTTGTTGATGCGGGCGGCCTGCGGATCCATTTTTCCACCAGTGCCGCCGATGTTCAAAGCCGGGCCAGCGAATCCTTGACCTATAAAAACTACAACGAGGCTGTTCCTTTTGTTCCCTATGCGGAGCTGGCGGTTCCCTCCGGCGGGGAGCCGCGGATCATTCCGGATCAAGTCAACGAGCGCATTGTCTTTTCTTTTCCTTTTTATGATTCCATGGAAGTATACCGGGGTACGGCTTTTTACGCCCTTGCAGTCCGGGCCGTAACGGAACAGCTTGTGGCGGAAGGGCGCGTTAGGATAGGGGAGGATCTTGCCGCTACCGCCGTACCCCCCGGGCTGGTTTTGGGGCTTCCCTATGCCGGCAGGGAGGTTATTTTGCCGGTGATTGCTTCGGTATGGGAAGAGGGCCTTTTGGGACCCCACGCCCTCCGTTCCCGCAGTTCCGACTCTACCCTGGTTCTGTTGTCGGCGAAAACGGAGCGGGGACTGATTGCCGGGCGGGTAGTGGAGGAAGCGCTTTTTATTCTGCCCCCGGCGATGAAGATCATCCTTTTGGCCGCGATTTTTCTTACGGTGTACCTTTCTGTTTTTATGATCTTGAACCTGCGGGCCGATACTATGACGGTAGTCCAAAACCGGATCAAGCAGCTTAAGCTTTCATTGATCCGGGAATATTACGAACACAGGCAGGATACGGACTGGAATCACTGGTACCGGAAACTGGAACAGCGCCGGGAAGATGTGCGGGTTGAATTAAAGCGGGGGATAGGAAAAAAAACGCCCGCCCTGCTTGAAGACATTGACGCTCTTATTGATACATCCTGGGACGAAATCCTTGCCGCCGTTGGGGGCAGGCGTGAACCCCTGGTCATTGATGAGGATAGGCTGCAAAGTATAGTAAGCAGAATGTTGGCGGGAGTCCAGGGTGCAGGATCCGCAGTTCTGGAACAGCCCGAAGGGGAAACGGTGGAAGAGGTGGAAGTTCTTGAAGATGCGGAACCGGAAGAGGCAGAACCTGTCTCGCTGGAAGAAAATGGTGAATTAGAAGAATTAGAAGAACTGGAGGATGATACGGAGGGTCCACAAAATGTATCACCGCCGCCTTCCGGGATTTTTGGCACAAGAACCGGTCCCAGCCAGGAAGATCTGGCAAGCCAGATAGAATTCAGCGTTTCCCCGGAAGAAGACGCCCCGGGACCAGATCCGGAGCTGGAAATTGTTTCGCCCTTTGAAGAAATACGGGCCCATTTTTCCGGGATGGAAAGCTCCGGCGATACAAAAAATTCAGGATACCTGGAGGAGCTTGACGGGGGTTATGCTGTCTCGCTGGTTTACAGGCCCTTTCAGAATGAAACCCGGCAGGAACCTGAAATGCTTGACGGGCCGGATCCAGAGGTAATCAAGCGGAGAAATGGAGTCAGTTATGTGGACAAAAAAGCCGCGGATACCCCCAAGAGCCTTGATCCGGGGCTTAAAACCCTGGTCGACTCGGTAATCGGACAAAAATAGGGCCTCCGGTATTCCAGTTTCCACAGGCTACCTGTACCGGTTCCTTTCCCGGCGTATGGTTGTGGCGGGGCCGTGACCGGGATACACTTGGATGTCTCCGTCCATAGCAAAAAGCCGGGCAAGGCTCCTGCCAATCAGTTCTTCGTTCCCCCCGGGCAGGTCCGTCCGGCCCACTCCCGCATTAAAAAGAGTATCGCCGCTCAGGAGGAGCTTTTCCTCCTCCCAGTACAGGGCGATGGATCCGGGACTGTGCCCGGGAAGATGCAGCACCTTGAAAGGCCCCAGTGCGCTTCCTTCTTCAAGAAGCATCGATGCCTCCGGCAGGGATTTCCACAGGGCGTCCACATAAGAATAGGCCCCTGCACTGGCAAAGTCCCGCTGATGCAGGGCCAGGGACTGAGGCCCCAGCTTGGCCTCTTCTGCAGGGTGAACTCCAATCTCCGCTTCGGGAAAGGCTGCGGCCAGTTCCGGCAGGGCCGCCACATGATCAAAATGGGCGTGGGTTAAGACGATGTACCGGGGCCGGGACTTCAGGGCGTGGAGCCGGGCAAGGATCAGATTCCCTTCACCGCCGGGATCAACCACAATGCACACTCCCTTTTCCAGAGGGATGATCCAGCAGTTGGTCTGTAATTCGCCTGTAATGATCCGGTTAAGCATCAGTTTTCTGTACCGGGAAAGTCCGGCGCAGGGGGCAGGCCAGATTCTTCTTTGGCGGGAATTTCCGGTACGCCTCCGGCACCCGGTTCTTCTTCGTCCCGGCGGTTCCGGGCATAGTTTACCGTAAGGGTACGCCCCCGGAAACTGTGGCCGTTTAGTGCCCGAATCACCATTTCCGCCGCGCCGGTACGGACCTGGATAAATGAATAGTTGTCCAAAATGCGGATATTGCCAATGTCATCCCTGGGGATCTGGGTTTTGGCGTTTATCAGAGCCAGAATCTCCCGGGGGAACACTTTGCGGTTCCGGCCTACGCTGATAAAAAGACGCGCCGACTCTTCATCGCCTAAATAATGGACCGGCTCGGCGCTTTCCTGCCTCTGGGGTTTACCGGTCCTGTTTCTGGATTCACCCCTGTCCCTGCGGATCTTCCTTTCCTGTTGTCCACCCCCGGACTGAGGCGCCGCCGCCCCTTCGGCCATCAACAGAAGATAGGCGGCCATGTAGGAACGGTGAAAAAAGGATACCTCCTGCCGGAATATAGAACGGCAGCGGGTTAAAAGAACCGGATCCGCCCCGGTCTGGATCTCTTCCAAAAGGCCGCGGATACGTTTTCTGAGGCTTTCTTCATTCATGTACCCATTAAAGCATGGTCATACGGTTTACTCAAGATAGAATTTTCAGTATTCTTAAAAAAGACTATGGATCAGCAGAGGCTTCTTGTTCTGGAAAAGGCCCACAATGTACGGGAACTGGGTGGATACCTCCTTACAGCTTTCGGAAGCGGTCAAAGGCATGTTAAATGGGGCCGTATTTACCGTTCCGGGGACCTCTTTGGCCTAAGCGCCGCCGACAAAAAATGCCTGGAAGACCGGCGGATCAAGACCATTGTGGATTTTCGCGCCCCGGAGGAAAAACAGGCCGCCCCGGACGACAGAATTGCCACGGTTGACAGGGTGGCGGAACTACCCATTGATGCGGGAAATCTTATGGGGTCCCTTTCTCCTTCGGGGGGATGGGCTTTTAACCCCAGCCCGGAGGGGGCCGCCGCTGAAATGATAACCCTCTATTCGGTTCTTCCCAGGGAGGCAATCCCTCTGTACCGGGAACTTTTTGCCCTGCTGGCTGAATCCGCCAACACCCCCCTGCTTTTCCACTGTTCGGCGGGAAAGGACCGGACCGGCCTGGCTTCGGCGCTGCTGCTCCATGCCCTGGGGGCGGCCAGGGATGTAATAATGGAAGATTACCTGGCATCCACGAAGCATCTGCGGCCCGTTTACGCGATCCATGAGAAAACCAGGCCCTATATGATCCCCTATATGACCGTCCGGGAAGAGTACCTTTTAGCCGCCCTGGCGGAAATCGACAATTACGGCGGCCTGGACCGGTATATTACGAGGGAACTCAAGGCCGATCCGCACCGTCTGCGGGAGCTTTATACGGAATAAGAGGGTTGTCTGAAAACCGGACAGGGCCGCTATTTTTATAGAGGAGGTTTGACAATTTTCCCAAAGAATTTTATGATAAAATAAGCAGATCCCTATATAGGTTGGTACAAATATGGCGGCGGCAGATAAAAACTTGATCCTAATGCTGAAAGAGGGTGTTAAAAAAATCAACGAACAGCACAGGAAAATATTTGACTATACTACGGATTTGTTTTCCCATTGTACGGGCGATGACGCGGAGGAAAATCACTACTTTGCAGCGACCATAGGGGCGGCGGCTACGCTGGTTAAAACCCACTTCAAAACCGAAGAAGATCTGATGATTGCCACAAAGTTTCAGTTCTTTGAATATGTGGACCACAAAAAGGAACATGAGGAATTTATCGCCACCCTGGTGGATAACGTTAAACAATTCCGGACATCGGGGAGCATTAACCTCCTTATGTTTGCCAGCTATGCCAAATGGTGGGTTATCAATCATATCAAGCGTTTTGATAAAAAATATGTTGCCTATTTTAACAAGATAACCGAAGGCCGGGGCATAGAAAAGATGCGGGTCTAAAGAAAGATTTTAGGATGCCTAACCCCTTTACATCTTGAACTCGTTGCCCAGATAAATGTCCCGGACTGTGGAATCTGCCAGGATAGTATCTTTATCACCCTGGGATACGATACGCCCGTCGTTTATAATAAAGGCCTCCGTGGTAATTTCCAGGGTGTCCCGGACATTGTGGTCGGTTATCAACACCCCTATTCCCTGTGCAGCCAGACGGGTAATAATCATCTTAAGTTCAAAAACCGTTTTGGGATCGATCCCCGCAAAGGGCTCATCCAGCAGCAGAAATTTGGGATCCGTCGCCATGGCCCGGGCTATTTCAGTGCGGCGCCGTTCACCCCCGGAAAGGGTATAGCCGTATTGGCTGCGGATCTTGTCAATGCCAAATTCTTCCAGAAGCTGGTCCAGCCTGTTTTTTCTTTCCCGTTTGGTCATGCCCCGGCGGGTTTCCAAAATGGCCCAGAGGTTTTTTTCTACCGTAAGTTTGCGGAATACCGAAGCATCCTGGGGCAGATAGGTTATTCCCAGCCTGGCCCGTTTATACATGGGATCCCGGGTGATCTCCTTTTGATTAAGCATTACCTTGCCGGAACTGGGCCGGTGAAATCCAACGATGATATAAAAGGTCGTGGTTTTTCCCGCCCCGTTGGGCCCCAAAAGTCCCGCCACTTCACCGCTGTGTATGGCAAAGTCTATGCCCCGGACAACTTCCCGCTTGTTGAAGCGTTTGTACAGCCCCCTTACTTCCAGGTTGTACAAAGACCTGGAAGGATCCCGCGGGGCGCCGCCGAACATGTTCCCCATGCCAGGCAGGGGAGCTGCGCCGGGGGGGATAAAAAAGCCGTCAAAAGCCATTAGGATTCCTCATTCTTTATGGCTCCCGATACTGTCCCTTCCATGGAGACATCTTCCGTATCCAGATCTACCCGGATTCGCTCGGCCCTGAATTCATCGCTCTTTTTGAATACCACCGGAAAGCCCGATAAATCCAGCAGTTTTTCCGCCCGGCGGTACAGGGCGTAATCGGAACGGCATACGATATTTTCCCTAAAAAGCCGTACCGCAACCTGAAAAACGGCGATTTCCGTGGCGTCGTTGTACTCTATAAATTGACCCTTGGCCACTACCTCGTTCTGCCTGTCCTCCAGGGTGGCATTGCCCTCCAGCCGGGCAATTTTTAGGGTCCTGTCATAGCGCAGCCGGTCGCTCTGAAAAATAATGTTTTTTTCTTCTTCAAAGCCCCATACATTACCGGAGCAGTCAATAAATTCGTTGTTTTTTCCCTGTAATTCAATACGATCCGCCCGGAGCAGTATGGTATCGGAATGGACCTCCGCATTGCCGGTGAGTACCAGCATTTCCCTGCCGGCGGCGCGGCTGCCGCTCATGCGGTTCGCCTTAAAGGTAAAGGTATCCGCCGCAAGGGTCCCTGCGGGGATCAGCAAAACCAGAACAGAAAAAACCAGGGGGAACATCCGCTTCATGGCCCGGCTTCCTGTTCTTCTTCCCCGGCTTCGGCCCCCCCTTCCTCATCGACAAATGTACCCTCCACCGGGGTCTTGAATTCCCAGGTCTTCCTGCCGGCGTCTGCGGAAAAATCCCTGCCGTGCATGGAGGTTCCATCCCTGCGGACTATACTTACTTCGTTGGGAGCTGTAAGAAGCCGCTCCTTGTTGTTCCAGGAAATATGGGAAGTTTCCATGGTCATTTCTTCTGGAATGATCTCCATGACAATTCCGCCCCTCATAACAAAGTTACCCGTATCGGTTTCCAGCCTGGCCGATCCGGCCTTTCCCAGGGTAGTTACGCTGGGAATCTGCTCCGTCCCCGGTCCGGCGGCATTGTACTGTTCAAAGGAAAAATTATCCAGTTCCATGACATGTATTTTTTCATACTGACGGACTTCCGCCGCCGTTACCCGTATCTCAGGGCTGCCGTTCTTCATGCGGACATATTCGGTTTCCACCAGGACAAGGTTCGATTCCTGTTCACCCGTGGGGGGGACATCATAGTTGAAGGAACAGGAAAAAAGAAGGGCCGGAATAACCAGAAAAACTACCCCCCCAGAACCGGTCTGCGTTTTCCTCATGACTGCCCCCGGGCCAGGGCTTTTTCCTTGGCGGCGGCAATAAAATCTCTGAACAGGGGATGGGCTGCGGTAGGCTTGGACTTGAATTCCGGGTGAAACTGGACCCCCAGGCCCCAGGGATGGTCCGGCCATTCAATACATTCCACCAGGGCTTCCCCAGGGGTAAAGGCGGCTATTTTAAGGCCCGTTCCGGTCATTTCCTGCCGGTATATATTGGAAAATTCATAACGGTGCCGGTGGCGCTCAAAAATGCGGGATTCCCCGTAAGCTGCCAGGATCAGGGTCCCAGGCTCCACCACAGATTCCCACTTGCCCAGCCGCATGGTTGCCCCATAATTCACCATATCTTCCTGCTCTTCCAGAAGGCTTACCACGGGGTGCCGGGTATCCTGGTTAAATTCCGTCGAATCGGCGTCTTCCCAGCCCAAAACATGCCGGCCCCAGTCAATCACCATAACCTGCATCCCCAGGCAGATGCCAAAATAGGGAACCCTATTTTCCCGGGCCCAGCGGGCGGCGTTAACCATGCCGTTAATGCCCCGCTGGCCAAAGCCGCCGGGAACAAGGATGCCATCAACCGATTCCGCCTCAAGAATGTTTTGTACCCTGGACCTGTCTTCCAGGGGAGTTGAGTCGATTTTGCGGAGTTCCACCCTTACCCCGCAGGCAAGACCGGCATGGAACAGGGCTTCGTAGACCGATTTGTAGGCGTCGTGGAGTTCCATGTATTTTCCCACAATGCCAATGCGGACCTCCCCTATTTGGGCCCTGAAACGATCCATCATGGAATACCATGAACCCAGGTCTACATGGCGGCTTTCTACCCCCATTTTTTTGAGGATCACCTGATCCAGTTTCTGATCAAAGAATACCAGAGGAATTTCGTAAATCGTGGTAGGTATGTTGTAGGAGGTAAAAACCGCTTCGGTTTCCACGTTACAGAACAGGGCAATTTTCCGGCGGGTCGCTTCGTCCAGCAGGGCCGGGGCCCGGCAGATAAGGATGTCCGGCTGTATCCCCATTTCTTGCATCGCCTTAACAGAATGCTGGGTGGGCTTGGTTTTCAGCTCCCCCCCGGCTACTTCGGGGATCAGGGTCAGGTGAACCGAAAGGGCATTGGTCCGGCCGCATTCGTGGATCATCTGCCGGGCCGCTTCCAGAAACGGGATAGATTCAATATCCCCCACAGTACCGCCGATTTCTACGATTACCACATCCGTATCGGGGTCTTCCTTGGCCGCCGCCGTTATGCGGCTTTTTATCTCGTCGGTTATATGGGGAATGACCTGAACACAGCGGCCCAGATAGCGGCCTTCCCGTTCTTTTTCGATCACCGATTTATACACCTGGCCGGTGGTAATAGAATTGGCCCTGGAGAGAACTCCCTTGGTAAAACGGGCGTAGTTTCCCAGATCCAGATCCGTTTCCGCTCCATCGTCGGTTACGTAGACCTCGCCGTGCTGATAGGGACTCATGGTTCCCGCATCCACATTGATGTAGGGGTCGCATTTAACCATACGCACATTAAGGCCCCGCCCTTCCAGCAGAACCCCCAGGGAAGAGGCCGCCACGCCTTTGCCCAGACTGGAACAGACGCCGCCGGATACAAAGACATACTTGTTCATGCGTCCCTCCGGCCCGTGAGAATAAGAGAATGATAGTATACACCGCCCGGCGGCTTGTTCATGCGTCCCCCTGGCCCGCGGGGGAGCCCAAAACGGCCTGTCCCATGAAATAATTATAAGCCAATTGACAGAGGATGATCCAGAGCATAGAATGAAAAGCATGAGTGATGTCTTCTTTTCGGATGCCGATTTTACCGCATACAAAACCCTCATTTACAATGAAAGCGGCATCTACTTTACCGCCACCAACCGTTCCATTTTGGAAAGCAGGCTTAAGGAGCAGCTCAGAAACAAATCAATCGACACGGTCCAAACCTATTTTGATATTATTTCCAAGGACAAGGAAGAGCTTAAATCCTTTCTGGATTTGATTACCACCAACCTAACCCGTTTTTTCCGCAACCAGGCCCATTTTGAGGCCCTGGAACATTATGTCATTCCTGAACTCTTCAAGGCAAAACAGGGAAGCGGCAGTACCACCATCAAGGTCTGGAGCGCCGGCTGTTCCACCGGCGAGGAGCCCTATACCATTGCCATGCTTTTGACCGAAATCCTGCCCCCGCCTTGGAAATTTGAAATTCTAGCCAGCGACATCAGCCTTAAGTGCCTTATGACAGCCAAAGAAGGTTTTTATTCCGATTCCCGGATTGGGGGTATCCCCAGCACATATTTGACCAAATACTTTGATAAGGTTGTAGGGGGCTATAAGGTTCATGCGGATCTTATGTCCAAAATACGCTTCGACTACCATAACTTAAAAAATGATTCAGGCCAGCGGGGACTGGATGTTGTGTTCTGCCGGAATGTTATTATCTATTTTGACGAGACTGCCCAGACGGCGGTGATTAACCAGTTTTGGAACGCCATGTCCGGCAAGTCTTTTTTGTTTATCGGCCATTCCGAATCCCTGTTCGGCATGGATACCAAGTTTGAATTTGTAAAAACCCAGTGGGCTACCTTATACAGAAAATTCATTTAGGGGAATAATTGTGGCTGATGAAATATCCGTTTTAATTGTAGACGACTCCGCATTGATGCGAAATCTTATCGGCAGGATGATCGATGCCACACCAGGCCTCCAGGTGGCCGAAAAGGCGATGAACGGTGTTTTTGCCCTTCAAAAAATACCCCGGGTCCAGCCCGATGTAATCTGCCTGGACCTGGAGATGCCGGAGATGAACGGCATTGAATTCCTGCGGGAACGGAAAAACCGGGGCATAGACATCCCGGTAATCATTCTGTCCTCCGTAGCAGAAAGGGGGGCGGCAATTACCATGGAGGCCCTTTCCCTGGGGGCCAGTGACTTTATCCAGAAGCCTTCCGGTTCCATTTCCGAAGATATTCATACCGTGGCGAACCATCTTACAAGCCTCCTTATCGCCTACGGCGGCCAGTACCGCAAAACAATGGGAAAACGGGTTCTGACCCCGGCGGAGTATGCTCAAAAGCCCGAAGCCGCGGCGGGGGACAAAAAGCCGGCTTTTTCAAACACCTTCGGCCTTTTTGGAGGCCCCGTTTCTTCCGGGGAACAAGCCAAGCCTCCGGTTCAAATCCGCAGGCCCGGTAAAACCGAAATTATTGCCATTGGCATCTCTACCGGCGGCCCCGATGCCCTGCGGATGGTCTTTGCCGACCTGGACCCCGATTTAAAGCAGCCCATCCTTGTGGTTCAGCATATGCCGGTGGGTTTTACCATGGAATTTGCCAGAAGCCTGGACAGGATTTGTCCCCTCAGCGTAAAAGAAGGAGAGGAGGGGGATATCCTTACCCCCGGCTGGGCCTATATAGCCCCAGGGAACAAACACATTGAGGTGGAACGAAAGGGTGGATCCGCCTTGCTGCACCTTTCCGATGCCCCCCAGGTCAGCGGCCACCGGCCTTCGGCGGATGTTCTTTTTGCTTCGGTGGCCATGGCCTATACCAACCATGTGCTGGCCGTGATTATGACCGGCATGGGCCGGGACGGCGCCCAGCAGCTAGGTACAGTGTACAAAGAGGGAGGCATTACCCTGGGACAGGATGAAAAAACAGCCGTAGTCTACGGCATGCCCCGGGTGGCCTGGGAGATGGGGCACGTGATGGAACAGGTCCCTTTGCAAAAAATGGGCAGGCGGATCTGCGAAGTAGCCAAGGGAAACCGGTAAGAACCTGGGCCGCCGCGGAACGGTTTTGAACCATTCTGTTTTACAGTATCTTACAGCAGGGTTGCTGCCCCGGCTCTTATTTAAGGCGGAGAGGGTTATTCGGCGCCGTCCCGGGCTTCCTGCCCTCCGCAGACGCACCAATGGCCGTCGTTTTTCGCAAAGCGGCAGCACGGAAGCTGAAGTATGCGGCCGTCCTCCCCATTTAGGGTAAGCCGTCCCGCTGCCACATTGACCTCCGTTACTTTCCAGCTTATTCCATTGTGGGTGATCCTTGATCCTTCCTGGGGGACAAGCCGGCGCTGTTCGCCATAAAAATGATGTTCATAGGCCAGACAGCAGAGCAGACGGCCGCAGGGACCGGAAATTTTCATGGAATTCAGGGAAAGGTTTTGATCCTTGGCCATTTTAATGGAAACCGGCTTTAACTTGTCGGAAACGGCGTTGCAGCAGTAGGGGCGGCCGCAGACCCCCATGCCTCCCACAACCCGGGATTCGTCCCGGACCCCAATCTGCCGCAGTTCTATCCTGCTTCTGAATACGGAAACCAGATCCTTGACCAGATCCCGAAAATCAACCCTGTTTTCTGCGGTAAAAAAAAAGAGAATCTTAGGTTCATCCAGCAAAAAATGGACGGCGACCAATTTCATTTCAAGACCGTGGACGTCTATCTTTTCCCGGCAGATCCTCAGGGCAGCGGCCTCTTCTTCCCGGTTCTGCTCCGCCTTTGCCAAATCATTGCTTCCGGCGACTCTTTCAATAAGGGTGATTTCTGAAGGATGACAATGGCTTTGCCCGATAACCTGGGCCAGATCCCTGCCGTAACGGGTGGGTACCAGGACTTGTGTTCCGGTACTCAAAAAGCCTCCCCTGTAGGCGGCAAGAAAGGTTTCGTTGGAATAGGAAAGCCGGAGCCGGTACACCGGGGTATCCGGTTCAAGACATTCAACCTCCCCAGCCTGGACAATAACGTCCGCATTCAGGCTTTCGTCCGGCTTGTCTTCCAGGGCGGAAATGTCCTCTTCATCCAGGAAGTCGCTGTAGCCGTCTCTGTCCATGGGTTCTCCGCTTATTGCATCAGGTCTACCAAAAGACCCTTGATCTCGTCAAGCCTTGCCAGAATTTCCAGTTGGCCCGTCTGCCCCCGCAGTACGGCGGAAGCCATTTCTTCAAGTTTTTTGTCAACCACCTCTACCAGGGTATGAATTTTCTGTTTCAGCACATTGGCTCCGCTTGTTTCCTTCCTGGTATCAAAACTGTGCTCTACTACATACTGAATAAAACTACGCACCGCCTCCCTGTAGGCTTTTATTTCAGGCGGAAAGGGCCGCTTGGAAAGGGAATCCCCCGCATTGTGTACTTCTTCCAGCAATGCATGGATAGATTCGGCAGAACGGGGAAGGGCATCCGGCATTTCCTGCGCCGCCGTTTCAAAAAGGGATGCAAAACTTTTCTTTCGGGGTTCTGCCGGCTTTTCCCCCTTCCGGGGAGATCTGTTTTTCCGGGTTTCCGCGGAAACTTCGCCGTAAGCGGCGGGATTAAAAAGAGAAGCGCCGGGAAACGCTATGTTAGCCATAGATCCTCAGTCCGGGTCTGCCGCTTGTCCCGGTATTCCGAAACAGCCTGCTCCCAGTTTTCTTCGGAACGGATCACCCGCACTTTACCGTGGATAAGGCAGCCATCCTGGGCTTCGATACGCCGGGTAATAATGTCACCGATAATCAGCGCCGAGGCCAGCACGATAAGCCTTTCGCTGGCCAGGATATTGCCGTCCACTACGCCGCCGATCGTTATGCTGGTACCGGTTATGCTGCTGTACATCCGGGCCTTTTCGCCCACCACCACCCTGCCTCCGGCGTGGAGATTGCCCCGGACGCTGCCGTCTATCCGGGTAAAGCCGCCGGACTCAATATCGCCCTGGATAAAACTGCCCGGTCCAACGATGGTATTGATCGCATATTCCATACGGCCCCTGGGCCGGGTTTTTTTTCTGCCGCTCATCGCCTGTGGCTTCCTTAACAGCTACCGTACATTGGGCCGGATATTAAGGTATTTGTAGGGATCCACCACATCCGAGCCTATGTGAACCTCATAGTGCAGATGCGGCCCGGTTGAACGGCCCGTGCTGCCTATGTAGCCGATTGTTTCCCCCTGTTTTACCTGCTGCCCCGTTGCCACCCGGATCGAAAGCAGGTGGGCATAGCGGGTATAGAAACCATGCTGATGCCGGATGATGACATAATTGCCAAACCCGTTTGGCTCATAGCCCGTATAGGAAACCTGACCGTCCGCGGTTGCCACAATGGGATCTCCGGCCCGGTAGGTGGAAATATCAATCCCCGTGTGCATGTGGGGAGCCCCGCTGAAGGGATCCGGGCTCATGCCGAAAAAGGTGGTAAAATGGCCTATCCCCCCCCGGATAGGCCACATACTGGGGATCTCCGAAAGGATCGCACTCTGGGAATCAAGGATAGTGCCGATTTCTTTTACCGGCTCCACCGCCGAAGCAAGGTAAACGGAAAGCTGCCTTATATCATCCAGTTCCTTGCGGACATCGTCATTGCCCTGAAGATTAAAGAAGGAATACCTGTCCCCCGATGCAAGGCCAGTGGTGCCGTGATCGGTTCCCAGCGTTAAAAGGGTACTGGAAAGGACGGCCTCAAAACTCCGGGCAGACCTTGAAAGCTGGGTTACCTCGTTTCTAAGCTGTTCCAAACTAAGCTGGGTATCTTTAAGCCTGGAATCATGTTCGGTTATTCCGCCCCGGGCGCTTCCGGTAAGGGCGCTGTACCAGAAAAAAACTCCCCCCAGGACAAGAAAACAGGCAAAAACCAGAATTATGGAAATTACGGAAATACGAAAATTGTAAACCCGTTTTTCCGAATGGGGTACAAGAACGATGGTATATCTGCGGGATAAAAATCTGCCTATGAGCCTAAAAAACATTCCCATCCGGACGGCAAACCAGGCAGATCCTGTTTTTACCTTCTGAACCAAATTGTTTTCAAACCGTTTATAGTGGTGGACTTGGGCCATATCTTTCTCCAGCATAACTTTAACGGAGAAAAACCGGCGCTGTCAATCCTGCAAAGAGACTCCGGCAACGCCGCCTGCCCTTGAGGTCAAGGGATAAAGGCCCGTTTTAGGAAATCCAGATCCAGTTCGGGATAGACCGGATAAGGGTCCAGAAGTTTTTTAACCCGGTCCAGGGCCTCCCCTTTGGCGGATTCTTGTATCACGTACCTGGCCCGGCTCTTTTTTTCCGGGTTCTTCGGATCCGGGGCGGGCCTGGTGTTTTTAAGAACCAGGGCGATGATCGAAGCCAGTTCCTCCATTTCTGCCCCGCCCATACCCAGGGTGGTAACCGCGGCGGTTCCGATCCGCAGTCCCGAGGTATACCAGGGACCGTTGGGGTCTCTGGGGAGGCTGTTCCGGTTAAGAGTGATACGGCACTCGTGGAGGGCGCTCTCCGCCTGCCTTCCGGTAAGCCCTCCCCCCAGCGCATGGACATCCACCAAGATCAGGTGATTGTCCGTACCTCCGGTCAGCACCGTAAGGCCCTGGTTGATACAGGCGGCCCCCAGGGACTGACAGTTTTCCACAATCCGGGCAGCGTAGCAGCGGAATTCCGGGCGGAGGGCTTCCTTAAAACTTACCGCTTTGGCGGCGATAACATGGGGCAAGGGGCCGCCCATGGTAAGGGGACAGCCCTTGTCCAGGGCTTCGGCAAATTCCTTCTTTGCCAGCACCATCCCCGCCCGGGGCCCCCGCAGGGTTTTGTGGGTGGTGGTGGTAACCACATGGGCGTGGGGAACCGGATCGTAATCGCCGGTAAAAACCCTGCCCGCCACAAGGCCCGCAAAATGAGCCATATCCACCATAAATACCGATCCGGCCTTGTCGGCGATTTCCCGCATCCGCCTAAAGTTAATCTTCCGGGGATAGGCGGAATAGCCCGCCAAAAGAATCAAGGGCCGGATCTCCAGGGCCTGTTTTTCCAGAGCGTCGTAATCCAGCATACCCGTTTCGCCTGACACCGAATAACTGTATACGTCAAACATACGGCTGGAAAGATTATAACGGTACCCATGGGTCAGGTGTCCCCCGGAATAATAATCCAGCCCAAGAAGTTTCTGGTTCCCCAGCCTCCGCTTTAGTTCCTTCCATTGGGTATCGCTAAGCTTATAGAGGTTTGTTTCGCCCCACTCCTCCAGAGAGGGGGTTTCCACCCTGGCGGTCAGGATGGCCCAGTAGGCCAGAATATTGGCGTCCGCCCCGCAGTGGGGCTGGACATTGGCGTATTCCGCTCCAAAGAGCCTGCGGGCTTCTGCGGCGGCTTTGGCTTCCACCGCATCCACCTGTTCATTTCCCGCATAAAAACGGTGATTCGGCATGCCTTCGGCATACTTGTCGGTAAAAAGATTCCCCATGGCAAGCTGTACCGCCATGGAACAATAATTTTCGCTGGCAATAAGCTTAACCCGGCTGCGCTGGTTTTCCAGCTCCCTAACAATGGACGCGGCTATTTCCGGGGCCACCGAGGCGGTTTCACTTAGATTGCAAAGATAGGCCAGAAAGGCGGTGTGAACAGCCTCGGGTTTTCTGGCGGCCAGGTATGCGGCAACGGGGTTCTTCATGGCAAAAGCATAGCCGGAAAGAACTCCCTGCCGCAAGGGTTCAGGGATGTACCGGCAGGAAAACAGCCATCCCCGCACCCCGCGGCAGGGATGCTGTTTTTCGGCGCTTTGCAAAACTCCTCTGTTTTATGTCAAGAGGCCTGTAACCAGGACTCCCATCCCGTCAATTTGTAGCGATGAAACTTCTTAGCCGGTTCCCCAGAGGCGGTATCGGCGTACATCCGGCGGCGTTTCGCCAGCACCCACATCAATACCACCATCCGCCGCCCTATCGCCACCGCGCTCTTCGTCTTGCTCATCCGCCCCGAGAGCGCCAGGAACTTTTCCTTTAGCCGCCTTCCGCCGGAACTGCGGCTCACCGCCCACGCCGATTGGACAATGATACTCCTCAACGCGCGGCGCCCGCCCCGCGGGATGTGCCCGTACCGCTCCGTATCCCCGGAACAGTCAAGTACCGGTGTCAGCCCGGCGTAATTCGCTACCTCACCGTCCGCGCTAAACCGGTCCCCATCCCCGATATACGCGATAAACGCCGCCGCCAGCGCCGGTCCTACCCCGGGTATCGACATGATATACGGCGCCAATTCGCTTTCCCGCACGATCTCCGCTATCTTTTCCTTGTAGAACGCCAGTTCCTTTTCCACCACCTCAAGCTCCCGCCCGATACTCTCCGCTAGCATCCTCAGCGTGCCGTTTCCTAACAACACCTGCCGCTTTTCACGGCTTTCCGCCGTCGCCACGTCTTGCTTCTTCAACCCCGTTTCCCCCGCCAGCACATACACCGCGTGCAGCCGGTTTATCAATGCCGTCCGCGTCTTTACCTGAAATTGTTTCATCGAAATAAG
>JAITHE010000095.1 GCA_031280125.1 Treponema sp. | reverse complement strand
CCCGCATGGACGCCCTCTCCGCCATTAAGGCAAAAAGCCCCCACGTTAAACTCAAGGCCCACGGTACGGCGGTGGGCCTTCCCTCGGACGAGGACATGGGCAACAGTGAGGTGGGCCATAACGCCATGGGCTGCGGCAGGGTCTTTAACCAGGGGGCGGCCCTGGTGTCCACATCCATCGCAAGCGGAGCCCTCTTCCAGGGCCGGGCCTGGAAAGAGATCGTGGGCGGCCTTAAAGACGGCGGGGCCCTGCACTACATCGGCCTCTTCTCGGACGGCAATGTCCACAGCCATGTGGATCACCTCAAGGCCATGATCACGGAGGCTAAAAAGGAGGGGGTGAAAAAGGTCCGCATACACGTCCTTTTTGACGGGCGGGATGTGGGTGAAACCAGCGCCCTGGAATATATCGATCCCTTTGAGGCCTTTTTGAAGGACCTGAATTCAGGCGGCTTCGACGCCCGCATCGCCTCCGGGGGAGGCCGCATGTGGATCACCATGGACCGCTACGGGGCCAACTGGCCCCAGGTGGAGCGGGGCTGGAAGGTCCACGTCCACGGAGAGGGCCGCCGGTTCTCAAGCGCCCGTGAGGCGGTGGAGACCTACCGCCGGGAGATTCCCGGCATCATCGATCAGGACCTCAAGGAATTTGTCATCGCCGAAAAGGGCCAGGACGGCAAGCCCGTGGGCCCCATCGAAGACGGGGACTCGGTGGTGTACTTCAACTTCCGGGGCGACCGGGCCCTGGAGATCACCGCGGCCTTTGAGGAGGACAGCTTCGACAAGTTCGACCGGGGCCGGCGTCCCAAGGTTTCCTATGCGGGGATGATGGAATCTGACGGGGACCTCCATGTGCCCCGCCGCTACCTGGTGAGCCCCCCCTCCATAGACCGGACCATGGGGGAGTATCTGGCCGCCACGGGGGTGCGCACCCTGGCCATTTCGGAAACCCAAAAGTACGGCCATGTAACCTACTTCTTTAACGGAAACCGGACCGGCAAATTCAACGAACACCTTGAAGACTACGAGGAGATCAGGAGCGATGTGATCCCCTTTGAACAGCGGCCCTGGATGAAGTGCGCCGACATCGCGGACCGGGTGATCGAGGCCATGGGGTCGGGAAAGTACGATTTTATCCGGCTTAACTTTCCCAACGGCGATATGGTGGGCCACACCGGGGTCTACCAGGCGGTGATCTGTTCCATGGAAGGGATGGACATTCAACTGGGCCGGATCCGCCGGGCCGCCGTCAAAACCGGGGCGGTACTGCTCATCACCGCGGATCACGGCAACAGCGACGACATGTACGAACACGACAAAAAAACCGGCGCCGTGTCCCTCAAGGCCGACGGCACTCCCAGGGCCAAAACCAGCCACAGCCTTAACCCCGTACCCTGCATCGTCTACGACCCGGACTGCCGGGGCGAATACGAAGCGTCATTGAGGGAGGGCCTGGGGATTAGTTCCATCACCGCCGCCTGCATGGAACTTTTGGGATTCATTCCGCCGGAGGATTACGATCCTTCGGTACTTAAGATGAAGTAGAGGCAGGCGATGCCGGAAAACGACACCCTGGGCAAAATCATCGGAACCGCTGTCCAACAGGAAGTGCTTTGGGCCTTCCCCCGGTTTAGCCGCCGGGACGGCCGGGATTCGGACCGCCGGTTTGCCGCAATCACCGGCGAAAAAGAAGTCCCCGTCCCGGCGTCCGTCCGGCTCCTCCCGGAGCAGACCGTCTTCCTGCAGGCCGGGGACGGAACCGGCGCATACCCGGGAATTACCGGGCCGTCCCGGCTTCCCGCAGCAACCGGACCGTAAAACATCTATGCCCATACGAATCCCCCGGTCTCTGCCGGCCTGTGAAGCCCTGGAAAAAGAAAATGTTCCCGTCATGACCGAGGACCGGGCCGTCCACCAGGATATCCGGCCCCTGGAGGTGGCGATTGTCAACCTTATGCCCACCACGGTGGACACCGAGATTCAGCTCCTCCGCCTTTTGGGGAACACCCCCCTCCAGGTGGACATTACCCTCCTCCACATGGGAAGCCACGAGTCAAAGAACGCCCCGCCGGGACATCTGGAAAAATTTTACGCCGCCGCCGATCATATCCTCCACCGCCGCTTTGACGGCCTTATTATCACCGGAGCGCCGGTGGAAACCTTGGACTTTGAAGACGTTGATTACTGGAGCGAGCTGTCCCGGGTAATCGACTACTCGGCGGACAACGTGTTTTCCACCCTCCACATCTGCTGGGGGGCCCAGGCAGGGCTGTACCGGCGTTATGGAATTCCCAAAATTCCTTTGGACAAAAAACTCTTTGGTATCTTCCCCCACGGCCTTTCCGAAGGGGAACGGTACACCCCCCTCTTCCGGGGTTTCGATGATGAATTCCTGGCCCCCCAGTCCCGGCATACCGAAAGCGACCGGAACGCGGTGAGGGCGGAAGGGGCCCTTTCGATGGTTTCAGAAACGGAAGAAACCGGCCTCTTTATCGCCACCGCCCGGAACCGCCGGGAAATTTATGTGTCGGGCCATCTGGAGTACGATCCCCTAACCCTGGACAGGGAATACCGCCGGGACCTGGACCGGGGGTTTTCCATAGCCGTACCTAAAAACTACTACCCCGGCGACAACCCCGCCATGGAACCCGTGGTCCGCTGGCGGGCCCACGCCCATCTTTTCTTTTCCAACTGGCTCAACTTTGTCTACCAGGAAACCCCCTACGATCTGGAAGACCTGAACAAAAGCCCCGGTCTTGACCGAAAACCCGGCATTGACAGGTATTGACAAAAACGCCGGGCCCCTGCATAATTCATAGTATTATCCTATGTTTACTAGGATATAATTGGCCGTACCGGACCGCCGGGCATACAGGCAAATCCGGCGGCTTATAAAAGGAGCGCTATATGTCAGCGAGCGAAAAATGGGCCTTTGAAACCCTTCAAATCCATGTGGGCCAGGAACAACCGGACCCCGCCACCGACGCCAGGGCGGTGCCGATCTATCAAACCACGTCCTACGTCTTTCCCAGTTCAAAATCGGCGGCGGACCGCTTTGCCCTCGCCGAGACGGGCAACATCTACACCCGGATCATGAACCCCACCTGGGACGTGTTCGAAAAGCGTGTCGCCGCCCTGGAAGGAGGGGTCGCCGCCCTGGCCCTCTCCTCCGGAGCCGCCGCCACCACCTACGCCATTCAGAACATCACCCGCGCGGGGGATCACATCGTTTCGGACACCCAAATCTACGGCGGCACCTACAACCTCTTCGCCAACACCTTTAAGGACATGGGCGTGGAAACCACTTTTGTGGACGGGTCGAAGCCGGAAAATTTTGAAAAAGCCATAAAACCCGGCACCAGGGCGATTTTCTTTGAAACCCTGGGGAACCCCAATTCCACCGTGGTCGACATTGAGGCGGTGGCCGCCATCGCCCACAAACACGGCCTTCCGGTGATCGTGGACAACACCTTTGCCACTCCCTACCTCCTGCGGCCCATCGAATACGGGGCGGACATCGTGGTCCATTCGGCTACCAAGTTTATCGGCGGCCACGGTACCTCCATCGGCGGGGTCATCGTGGACGGCGGCAATTTCGACTGGGCCGCCGCCGGAAAACACCCTGGCCTCTCCAGCCCCAACCCCAGCTACCACGGAGTGGTTTTTACCCAGGCCGTGGGAAACCTCGCCTACATCATCAAGGCCCGGACCACCCTCCTCCGGGACACCGGATCGGCCCTTTCACCCTTCAACGCCTTTCTCCTCCTCCAGGGACTGGAAACCCTTTCCCTCCGGGTAGAACGGCACGTGGAAAACGCCCTTAAAACCATCGAATTTCTCAAAGGCCACCCCCAGGTCGAATCGGTTAACCACCCCGTCCTCCCGGCCCATCGGGACCACGGCCTCTACAAAAAGTACTTCCCCAAAGGAGCCGGATCGATCTTTACCTTCGAGATTAAGGGCGGCGCCGAAAAAGCCAAAATCTTTACCGAAAAACTCCGCCTCTTTTCGCTTTTGGCCAACGTGGCCGACGTCAAGTCCCTGGTGATCCACCCGGCAAGCACCACCCATTCCCAGATGAGCGAAGGGGAACTCCTCCAGTCGGGGATCAAACCCAACACGGTCCGGCTCTCCATCGGGGTCGAACACATCGACGATATCCTCGCCGATCTTAAACAGGGCTTCGAGGAGCTTAAGTAAGCGCCGCGGCCATGGATGGCCGTTGTTACCAACACCTGGAGTTTTGCCGCAGGCAAAACTCCTCTGTTTTATGTCAAGAGGCCTGTAACAAGGACTCCCATCCCGCCAATTTGTAGCGATAAAACTTCTTCGCCAGTTCCCCGCGGGCGGCATCGGCGTACATCTGGCGGCGTTTCGCCAGTA
>JAITHE010000138.1 GCA_031280125.1 Treponema sp. | reverse complement strand
ATCTTTGCAACATAGAGCAGTCTGAATATGTCCATCCGTTCTACAAGCGTCATTCTTTGGTAACTCATCTCTTTCTCCTATCGCATTATACTTTTTTGCGTTAGGAATTACGGGCTGCCGAATAATAACAGCCCTACGGTCCTGCTTTATATGGCGGAGATTGCTATCTGGATCCTGTGGTGGAGGCCGGTTTTTTGCAGGACCGCCGAAATGTAGTTGCGGATCGTTCCTTCCGTACGATGAAGCTGCTCGGCGATTTCCCGGGTAGTAAGGCCCTTTCTAATGCAGTCCAGAACCGCCAATTCCGTCTCTGACAATTTGTCCCAGGGGAATTCTTCTTCTTTAGTCTGGCGCTTGTCCATCTGGTCCGCTATTTTCGGGGCAATCAAGCATCCGCCAAGGTATACGGTACGGATTGCCAGGTGGAGCAGGTCTTGGCTGGTATCTTTGGTGAGATACCCCGAAATGGATGTAAAATGAATACGGGTAATTTCTTTCAGCGCTCTGCCCACATCGGAAAGCATGATAATTCCCGTAAAGGGCTTCGCGAGTTTAAGCATGGAGGCAAGCTGGAACCCGTCGATTGCAGGCAGGTCCGGAACCAGTAAAACCACGTTTGGGTTTATCTCTCTAACCATGGTAATGGCATGGTAACCGTCCGTGCCCAGGCCGGCCAGTATAAAATCCTGTTGAAGAGACAAGGCATGGCAGATCCTGTTACGGGATTCTTCCTGGTGATCGATAAAAACTATTTTTATCATCCCCGCCTTCCTGGTATAATGCTGTGATACTGTATAATATAAATAAATATGACCTAAAAAGTCAAGTTTATAAAGAAAAAAATGCTCCGGACCGCGGCAAAATAGTTTTTTTCAATAATGTCTTGACTTTTTTCCGGGAGTATGATATGGTATGGATCATACCGGCAGGGTCCGGCAAATATAATTCTGACCTAGTGGACATAATCATGCAGTATTTCGATACTCACGCCCATATAGGGCTCATAGTTGATGACCCTATTGAACAGTTGATAATAATTCAGGAAGCTCGCCAGGCCCAGGTGGCCCGGCTGGTTTCGATATGCAACAGCCTCCACGATTTTTCTGTGGTCTATGAAAACCTTAAGTCCGCTGCTGCTGTGTACCATGCGGTGGGGGTATCCCCCTCGGAGGTACAGAACCCCGGCAAAGACTGGATGCAGATCATAGAACAGAGCGTTCAACTGCCCCGGGTAGTGGCGATAGGGGAGATAGGACTTGACTACTACCGTAAATTCGGGAACAAAAATTCCCAGATCGAACTTTTTATCACCCAGCTCGACCTGGCTTCCAAGCTTAATATGCCGGTGATCATCCATAACCGGGATGCCGGCCACGATGTGCTGGACATTCTTAAGGACAGGCTTCCCCTCAGGGGAGGGATACTCCACTGCTATTCGGAGGATGCGGCGTACGCCCAGAAAGCCCTGGATCTGAACCTGTATTTTTCTTTCGCGGGGAATCTGACTTACCGCAATGCCCGGAACCTCCACGAAACCCTGGAAGTACTGCCCCTGGACCGGATTCTTATCGAATCCGAAAGCCCCTTTATGGTTCCGGCAGATTACCGGGGTAAACGGAACATGCCCAAATATCTGCCCATGACGGCCCGTTTTATGGCGGAGATGCTGCAAATGGAAGAGGAAGAATTGGCCGTCCGGCTTTGGGAAAACGCCAACCGGTTTTTTGCCCTGCCCAATGAATAGCCGGGGCAGGGCCGTGAAGATACCTTGGCAATTTCGCTGTCCATGGATCTATACCATCCCCTGAACATAGGCCGGCTCCAGCTTTCCGGTAATCTCTTTTTGGCCCCGGTGGCGGGTTATACCGACAGGGCCTTCCGTTCCATCTGCGCTGAAGCGGGGGCGGTTCTTTCCTTTACCGAATTGATCTCTGCGGAGGCCCTGAGCCGTTTGGCCCTTTCGGGAAAGGGAGAAACCGGTGCGTTGAAGGATGAGGAAGGGTTTCCCCCTATAGCCAGGAGGGGTAAAAAAGAAGGGCGCTGCGGCATTCAACTCTTTGGCGCCGATCCTGCCGTTCTTGGCCGGGTCTGCGCCCTTCTGGCTCCCCTCAGACCGGATGTGGTGGATCTGAACGCGGGCTGTCCTGTTCTCAAGGTGATAAAAACCGGAGCGGGTTCCGCACTGATGCGGGATCCCTCCCGGCTTGGCAGGGCGGTGGAAGCCATGGCAGCGGCGGCCAGGGAAACCCTGGGGGGGGTTCCGGTAACGGTGAAGCTGCGCTCCGGCTGGGACGCGGCGTCCCTGAATTATGCCGAATGTGCCCGTATTGCCGTGGAAGCCGGAGCGGCCATGGTCAGCATCCACCCCCGGACCCGTGCCCAGGGATACGCCGGTAAAAGCGACTGGTCCCTCATTGCGGATCTGGCAGGCCGCCTGCCGGTTCCTGTGGCCGGCTCTGGGGATCTCCATACCCCGGAAGACGCCCGCCGCATGCTGGCCGAAACAGGCTGCGCAGCGGTAATGTTTGCCCGGGGCGCCATGGGAAATCCCTTTATTTTTTCCGCCGCCCGGGCCCTGTTGTCCGGGGTTTCCTGGAAAACCCCGGAAGCGCCGGAGCGGATTGCGGCGGCCCTGCGGCATCTGGAAATGCTCGCGGAAGATATTGGAGAAAAGCGGGCGTGCCTGGAAATGAGGAAACAATTCTGTGCCTATACCAGGGGCGTCATGGGCCTTCCCGGCATAAGCAGGGGGGCCGCCCTGCGGGAGAAACTGGTCCGCGCCGGGACTATTGCCCAGTACCGGGAAATTTTGGCATATTATATGTGATGAAAAATAATACCATCCCAATCAAATTATGTTTTGTCTTTTTTTTAATGTTGACCGGAACAGCCCTATTCCTGCCGGCCCAGGGCAGAAATGTTGAACCTCCGGTAAGCGCCGATCCAATCTGGGAGCAGCCGCTGGGCGGATCCGTAATTGGCCTGCCTGCCCTTCAGGCAGAATCGGCGGTGGTGGTTCTGGCGGAAGGGTATGTTAAAACCTACAGCCGTTTTGGAAGCTGGCTCTGGACCTACCATGTTAATGAGGAAATTACCCCCCATATCACCCGGGCCCGGGAAGGCACCACCTATGTATGTACCGCCGGTGGTACGGTGATTGCCATAAACCGGGTGGGCCGGGAATTATGGAAACTTAACATAGGATCCCCCATCTCCGCTCCCATTATTGTGGGTTGGGACGGGAGGCTCTTTATCCCTTCGGGATCCAAAGTATACTGCCGTACCGCTTCGGGGTATTCCCTATGGTCCGCAGATCTGGGAAGCCCCATTGCCGTTAAGCCCATTCTGGATCACCGCGGCGGACTAGCTATGGTACTGGACAACAATGAATTTGTCCTTTTAAGCCACCTGAATATTATTGACAGAATTCAGTTAAGTTCAAAGCCCCTCCACATCGTTTCCCTCCAGGCCTCCGGCGGAAAGGACGCTTTTTTTCTTTTTTATTCCAACGGCACAGTGGAACGGGTGTACCGGGGCGGCGATGAAAAACTGGTCCGCGAATCCCTGCCTTCCCTGGCGCAGACCCCTGCGGCGGCGGCGGACTGGCAGAACCATGTGGGGGTAACCCTGCGGGACGGCCGGATTCAGCTTCTTTCTGTTCCCGAGGGAGAGGTGCTGTGGACCGGGAATACCCATGAAACCGCCGCGGAACGGGGCAGCGGGAACCTGGACCCTTACTGGGCAGCCATGCAGTTTGATGAACGGGGAATCTATGTGCTTTCCGCCCGGGGCGTTACCGGTTTTCGGGCCTCCGACGGAAGACGCTTGTGGCTGCTTCGCATTACCGGAGCCGCGGCGATTCCTTCTTTCAGCGATGAGGGCTACCTCTATTCTGGCGGGTCGGACCGGATGCTCCATGCCTACCGGATTGAAGAGCGGAAACGAAACCTGTCCCGGTCTCTCTATGGGCCCGCCCCGGAGGGTTCCTACGGATTGAACGCCCCTCCCCCTTCAAGCTGGTCCCGGCTGGGAGACAGCCGTTACAATCCCCAGACGATCAGGATGATGTACACCGCCATCGACAGGGCCATCAAGGCTGGGCAGATTGGGCAGAACGAGCCCGATTATGTGGCCTACCTGATGGAGGTGGCAGGGCTGTCCTTGAGCCCCACCTTTTCCCCGGTGCGGCCTCTGGTGCAGACATCGGAACGGGCAGAATGTATCAGACAGCTGGGGTTTCTTGGTTCCCGGGAAACCATTCCTTTTTTGGCAAAAATCTTTGCCCATAGGTTTGCCAACGGCAGTTACGAAGATCCTGAAATACTAAGAGCCTGCTGTGAGGCCATAGGCCGTATAGGGGTGGATCCTACTGGAGCGGCCCTGGAGGCCTTTACCTATCTTCTGGCGCCGGATAATGCCGCCCTAGATCCTTCCGCCCTGATGGCCGCCGCCACTGCCACCAAGGATTTGGTTCTTTTTTCCGGTCCTCCCCTGGCCGATGCGGGAATACGGCTTTTACGGGCCTTTGACGCCTCTGACTTTCCCACGGTGGTTAAACGCCATGCCAGATCCCAACTGGAAAATCTCTACAAATAGGAGGTTTGGGGGCATGGTTAAGCCGTGAACATATTCCGCAGGTCCTTCCGCTACAGCTTTAATTCGGTGGTTTTTTATTTTATTGGGATCAATGTGCTGATCTACCTGGTCCAGCATTTGTTCAGCAGCGCCACCTTTTATTTGGCAATGATCCCCGGGATGGTTCTCCGGGGCCGGGTATGGCAGTTCCTTACCTATATGTTTGTCCATGATCCCCGCAGGTGGTCCCATATCCTCTTTAATATGCTGGGCCTTTTTATCTTTGGGATTCAGGTGGAACGGCGGATGGGAAGCCGGGAATTCATTCTGTATTATTTGTTTACCGGCGGCATGGCGGGGCTGCTTTCTTTTGTGGTGTATTTTTTTTCCGGAACCAACGCGGTGCTTTTGGGCGCTTCCGGGGCGGTCTTTGCGGTGGAACTGGCCTTCGCCGCCTTTTACCCCGATGCGATGATCTACATCTGGGGAATTATTCCCCTGCGGGCCCCGGTGATGGTCCTGGGTTATACCGTCCTGGAACTGTTTTTCTCCCTTACCGGGATGCAGCGGGGGGTGGCCCATCTGACCCACCTCTTTGGTTTTGCTGCGGGCTGGGTTTATTTCCTTGTCCGCTTTGGGATCAATCCATGGAAGTCCTTCCGCAGTTAGCCGCCCGGCGGAAGAAATTTTTCCGCCCCAAAAGCCGATACTGTTAATGATGACGGTGTTTTTTTCCGTGCCCTTTCGGCAGATTGCGGTCCTTGTGTTTGTCCTGTGCCTGGGGTCCCTTTCCGCCCAGGAGGCGCTTCGGGGGCAGGTAATGGTTGATCTGGAACAGGTCCGGGGCTTTGCCCTGGAGGAGGATCCCCTAAATCCCCGGGAAGCCCGGACCCGGGCTTTGGAAGAGGCAGCCTATTATTTTGGCGGCATGATCTATGGGTGGTCCTTCCGTTATGAAGTGGGAGAAAGGGCCCGTAATATTGAGGAAAAACTGGACCTAACCCCCCTGGGCAGGGTTTCTGTGGAGGATCCCCGGCTGGAGCCAGGAGATGTTCAGATCAAGAACCACATACTGTACCTGTGGGCCGATTACCGCCCTGCCGGCACCCAGCGCTACAGGTTGGCCAAATGGAAAGCCGGCTCTGTCAGATCCGCCCAGGGCTATGGTCAGAGTCTGCTGGAAAACAAGGGGGCCGCCCTGGAAGACGCCGCCCGGGCTGCCCTGCGGGCCATGCTCCGGGGCAGTGAGCGGAACCGGCCCAGGGAAGTTGTGGGATACATCAGTCTGGCGGCTTTTCCCCGGTACTGGCTGGAGGGAGGACGCTGGGCGGCTATGGGCCGTTTCCTGGTAGAAATAGGGGAAGTCCGGCCCTTTGCGGCCTATTAAATCCTGCCGTTTTACGGGAAAATGCTCCGTATGGACAAAAACAGAAAAGCCTCTTATAGTTATTTTGGGAAAGAGTTATTATGCGTCTTTTGAGACCCCTGCCGGGGGTGGTTATACTTGCCGCCGTTCTTAGTTTTTCGGTGCTGGGCTGCATGGATCAAGCGGATATTCCGCTGGAAGGAATGAAGAAAGCCGTTTCCGGAACCGGGCCTGAACGTTTTTCTGTTTACGCTTCCTACAAAGACATACCCGGCGTAACGCCGGAAGAAACCGCCGCCATAGAACGTTTTCGCAGGGAGGGCCGTACATTCAGTTACGGCATGATCTTTTCTTCGGAGTGCTTTGAAGGGGAAAACGGCAAAGGAGGCTATGCCGCCCTGTTTTGTGAGTGGCTTAGCCGGCTTTTTGGCATACCCTTTAGCCCGGAGATTTACACTTGGAACGATCTGACCGATGGCCTGGTAAACCGGAAGATTGATTTTACTGGGGAACTGAGTACAGGACTCAGTTCCCCTGATACGTACTATATGACCAGCGCCATTGCTGAACGTTTTGTTACCATTGTTCAGAAATCAGGAAGCCCGGATCTTGCCGTTATGGCCGCCTTAAAGCCTCCCCGGATAGGTTTTTTGCAGGGTTCCTCCACCTATGCCCGGGTGGTTTCCAATGTAGGTTTTGATTTTGCCCCCCTTTATTTTGAAACGGTCCAGGACGCCTGCCGGGCGATCCTTCTGGGCAGGCTCGATGCTTTTCTTGACGAAGCCCAAGACGGGATAACAGACCGTTACAGCGATCTTTTTGAAGAAGCGTTTCTTCCCTATATTTATTCTTCTGTGTCCATGGCCACGGGGAATCCTGAACTTGAACCGGTTATTTCCATCGTTCAAAAATACCTGGACCGGGGCGCCCTTTACCAGCTTACCCGGCTCTATAATCAGGGAAACCGGGATTTCCAGCACCACCGGTTTTTTATGTCCCTCAGCGATGAAGAGCGGGCCTACATGGAAAGGCACAGGGTGATACAGTTCCGGGAAGAACAGGACAATTATCCGGTGGCCTTTTATAATACCGCCGAGTCCCAGTGGCAGGGTATAGCCTGGGATATTTTACGGGAAATTGAAACCATATCCGGCCTGCGTTTTGAGGCGGCCAGCGACCCCGGAACCTTTTGGGCGGATTCCCTGGAGGCTCTGGAAGAGGGCCGGGAGATTATGGTATCGGAGCTTCTTAAAAATCCCGATAGGGCAGGCCGTTTCCTGTGGAGTGAAACCTATCTTCGGGACAACTACGCCCTCCTTTCCCGGGTAGAACATGAGGAAGTGGGGATCAATGAACTGCTCTACTCCAGCGTGGGTCTTATCAAGGCCAGCGCCTATGCGGAAGTATTCAAGCAGTGGTTTCCCCATCATCCCTATATTACCGAATACAACAGCATCACCGAGGCGCTGGCGGGCCTTAAAGATGGGCAGGTGGATCTGGTTATGGGAACCAAGAACATGCTCCTTACCTTTACCAATTACTGGGAAGAGCCGGGGTTCAAGGTGGTAAAGATCTTCCACCTGTCTGCCGATTCCGCCTTTGGCTTTAACCGCGAAGCACGGCTGCTCCGTTCGGTGATCAATAAAGCCCTTGCCTTGATCGACACGGATGTGATTGTTTCCCGCTGGACCAGCAAGGTCTTTGATTACCGGCTTCAAATGATCCGTTTCCGCCAGCCCTATTTGATAGGCTGTTCGATCCTGCTGGGCCTGGGGGTTTTTCTCCTTATCGCCCTGGTGCAGAAGTACAAGGAATCGGGGCAGCAGTTGGAGGCAATTGTCAGGGGCCGTACCATGCAGTTGGAAGAACAGAGCAGGGAACTGGAGATACAGAAAAACGCCGCCCAGACAGCGCTTAAGGTAAAAAACCGGTTTCTGGCCAACATGAGCCATGAAATCCGTACTCCCCTCAATGCTATCATTGGTCTGGCACAGACAGAAACAGAAAAGGCCCGGGATGATTCCAGGGAAAACCTGGGATCCATCCACCGTTCCGGCATGGCCCTGCTCAGCGTGATTAACGATCTGCTGGATATTTCCAACATTGAATCGGGGGAAATGAAGCTCAAGACCGCCGCTTACTCCCTTCCGGGGCTTATCAACAGCGCGGCTACAGCGGCCAGGCTGTGGATTGGGGAAAAGCCGGTGCAGTTTTTGCTTGAGCTTGACGAGAATCTGCCCCTGAAACTCTGTGGCGACAAACAGCGGGTCAAGCAGATACTGAACAAGCTTTTAAACAACGCCGTAAAATATACTTCCCAGGGCAGCGTTATCCTCCGTATAGGCTGTGAAAAAATCCCGGAATCGGCGGAAGATCTGTTTTTAGTCTTTGAGATCCGCGATACCGGCATGGGGATCAGGGAAGAGCATATAGGCCGGCTTTTTACCGATTACGGCCAGGCGGATACCGGAAGCAGCCGGTCCACCGGCGGTATCGGCATGGGCCTGTTAATCAGCAAGAAACTAGCGGAACTTATGGACGGGGATGTAAGCGCGGCAAGTGAATACGGCCGGGGCAGCGTCTTTACCGCCAGAATACGCCAGACCGTTGCGGAGGCCGGGATCTTCGGCAAAGAAACGGCGGAAAAGCTAAAAATCTTTAGCTGGAAAGAGGATCAGGGGGAGCGGCCCTGCCTTCCCTATGCCCGGATACTGGTGGTTGACGATGTTCCCACCAACCATGCCGTAGCCCGGGGTATCTTGAAACCCTACAGGGTGGCTGTGGATTCCGCCTTTTCCGGACAGGAAGCGGTGGACATTATCGCCCGGGCGGAGATCCGCTACGACGCTGTTTTTATGGATCACATGATGCCCGAAATGGACGGTATGGAAGCGGTAAAGATGATCCGGAGTTTGGGAACCACTTATGCTTCCAGTATCCCGGTTATTGCCCTTACCGCCAACGCCCTGCCGGGGAACGAAGAACTTTTTCTTCAGAATGGGTTTAACGCTTTCCTTGCCAAACCCATCAATATCAATCTGCTGAACAAGGTCCTTTTTGACTGGGTGCGGAACGCGGAAAAGGAACAGCTTTTGGCCCTCCAGTTTCAGGACGAAGACAGCGAGCCGGAATGCAACCTTTTATCCCGCTGTAGCATCGACGGGGTGGATCTGGCCGCCGGCGCCGCCCAGTTCGGCGGTGAAGAGACTTACCTGGAAATTGTGAAGGTCTTTGTCAACGATACCCCCAGGCTGCTCAAGGACATCCAGCAAAGCCTGGACGGTTTTCGCATCATGCCCGCGGCGGCAGCGGCGGCCCTTAGTTCCCTGAAAAATTATACCATTGCGGTTCACGGCCTTAAAGGGTCCTGTTACGGCATCTGCGCCGCTTCCCTGGGGAACCTGGCCCGGGAGCTGGAAATGGCCGCCAAGGCGGAAGATATAAATAAAGTGCTGGAACTTAACAGCCGTTTTATTGAAGAGGCGGAAAGACTGGTCAAGGAACTGCAGGTACTCTTTCCTTCAAAAGGAGAAAAGCCAAAACTGCAAAAGGACGCGCCCGATAGGGCTCTGTTAATGAAGCTTTTTGAAGCTGTCCGGACCTATAATATCAATGATATTTTTGCGGTATTGAAGGATCTTGAAGCGTATAGTTATAAAACCCATAACAGTGTGATCGAAGGCCTGCGCCTGGCGGCGGATAACTATGAATATGCGGACCTAATCTCCCTGCTGACCGGGGTGCTGGAAAAAAAAGACGGACACCAGGAACCCCTTTCGGAAACCGCAGGTTAAGATATACAAAGCCTTGATCCAGGGCCGAATCGGACGGCCGGCCTGCTGCTTAGGAGGCAGCCGCTCTATCCACTGAGCTACTGGACCGGATTGCTACAGCTTACAATTCCCGCCGTCTATTGTCAATGTTGCAGTTTTTGTGGATACTAAAACCATTGGTTGCCCAAAATAAGCCGTGCCAGGGAGCTGCCATGCCGGTGTCTATAAAGCGTATTTTCGTTGAAAAGAGGCCCGGCTTTGACATTGAAGCCCGCCGCCTCAGGGAAGACATTGCCGGTTTCCTCGGCTCCCAGTATCCATCCCTGGCCCGGCTGGAAAAACTGCGGATTTTTAATTGGTATGAACTTGCGGCGGATCTAACGGAAGAGCAGCTGGGCCAGGCAGTTTCCCTGGTTTTTTCCGAACCCCAAAGCGGCCGGGTTTTTTATGATCTGCCCCAATGGAACTGCAGAGAACCGGAAGTTTCTTCCCGCCGGATCTGGTTCGGCGTAGAGTATCTTCCCGGTCAGTACGATCAGCGCGCCGACTCCGCCGGACAGTGCCTGGAACTGGTCTTGGGCATACGTCCCCGGATCCGCTGTGCAAAGTTTTATCTTTTTTCCTCGGAGCTTCCCCTGGGAAGCGCGGAAACAGCGGCCCTGAAGGCGTACCTTATCAACCCTGTTGATTCCAGGGAGGCCCTTTTGCACGGCGTGGATCTTCCCCCGTGTGGCGGGTCCTTATGGGACGGCGCCTTTCCCCGGGATGAAGACGGCGCGGACACAGCGGAAGTGCCGGTGCTTTCTGGTTTTACCTCCATGGATAGGGAGGGCCTTGCCGGCGTGGCAAAAACCTTGGGCTTTGCCATGTCGCTGCCGGATCTGATCTGCTGCCGGGATTATTTTGCCGGAGAAAAGAGGGACCCCGCCTTGACGGAACTGCGGGTCCTGGATACCTACTGGTCCGATCACTGCAGGCATACCACCTTTACCACGATCCTGGAATCCATCACCGTTGAAGACTCAGGGGATGAATATAATATCCGGCGGAACAGGGCCCTGCAAAAAGCCCTGGCCCTCTATGAAGAAGCCCGCCGGGAAGTTTACGGCGGCGGACCAGGCGGTACGTGTACCCTTATGGACATGGCCGTGATCGGCGCGAAGGTACTAAAAAAGCGGGGACTGCTGACCGGCCTCGATGAATCGGCGGAGGTTAATGCTTGTACAATCAAGGTTAACGCCAGATTTGCCTTCGGCGGAGCCGGCCCCGGCGGATCCGGGACAAAGGCTGAATCCACGGGTCCAGTGGTTGAAGAACCCTGGCTGCTGCTTTTCAAGAACGAGACCCACAATCATCCCACAGAGATAGAACCCTTTGGCGGAGCCGCCACATGCCTTGGCGGGGCGATTCGGGATCCCCTTTCCGGACGGGCCTATGTATACCAAGCCATGCGGATCTCCGGCGGCGGCGATCCCCGCAGGCCCCTGGGAGAGACCCTGCCGGGCAAACTTCCCCAGATCAAGATTGCCCGGGAATCCGCCGCGGGCTATTCGTCCTACGGCAACCAGATTGGCCTTGCCACCGGCCAGGTAGCAGAATTGTACCACCCCGGTTACCTGGCCAAACATTTGGAGTTAGGAGCCGTTATTGGGGCGGTTCCCCAGACCCAGGTCCGCCGGGCAGAACCGGAACCGGGGGATCCGGTGATCCTGGTGGGAGGAAAAACCGGGCGGGACGGCATCGGCGGGGCCACCGGCTCCAGCAAGGCCCATACCGGAGAATCCGTGGAAAGCGCCGGGGCAGAAGTACAGAAGGGAAACGCCGTGGAGGAGAGGAAGCTCCAGCGGTTTTTCCGGGATCCCCAGACCGCGGTTTTAATTAAACGCTGCAACGATTTTGGTGCGGGCGGCGTCGCCGTAGCGGTGGGAGAGCTTGCTCCAGGGCTGGAGATAAACCTGGATGCGCTGCCAAAAAAATACGCCGGTCTGGACGGTACAGAGCTGGCCATTTCCGAATCCCAGGAACGGATAGCCCTGGTGTGTGCCCCAGGGGACGCCGAAAGGCTTATCCACAGGGCCGGGGCGGAAAATCTTGATGCGGTGGTAATTGCCAGGGTAAGCGCGGGGTCCGGTGGAACATCCCCGGAGGCAAGGCTCAGGATGAACTGGCGGGGCAGGATTATTGTGGACCTAGCCCGGGACTTTCTTGATTCCCATGGAGCCCTCCGGAGCGTCCGGGTGGTCATTCCCTCTGTCAAAGGATTCCGCCATTCCGGCAAGGCCGGCCAAAATCCATCCATATTGCTGGATCAGTTAAAGGATGAATTGAATTCCCTCCGCGGCGGGTCCCGCCGGGGTTTGCAGGAACGTTTTGACGGATCCATCGGCGCGGCCTCGGTACTTTTTCCCTGGGGGGGGGAAGAACAGGGTACCCCCGAGTGCGGTATGGCTGCCCTGCTGCCCATACTGCCCCGGAGTACCCCGGCGGATCCGGAGCCCGCCGCCGGTGTGCCGGAAAGTCTTACCGCCAGTATCATGACCTTTGGTTTCGATCCCGCCCTTACCGGGGAGGATCCCTATACAGGCGCTAAAGGCGCCGTGAAGGAGGCGCTGGCAAAATACGCCTGCCTCGGCGGCGATCCTTTTAAGGCATGGCTTTCCATGCAGGAATATTTTGAACGGATGGAAAATCCCCAATCTTGGGGGAAGGCCGCCGCGGCCCTGCTGGGCGTGTTGGAAGCCCAGCTTGCCCTGGGGGTTCCTGCCATCGGCGGGAAAGATTCCATGTCGGGTTCTTACCGGGATCCCGCCAGGGGAGTGGATCTGGCGGTCCCCCCCACCGTGGTGGTCTTTGCCGCGGGAACCGCCGCCGCCGCCGCCGTCAGGTCCGGGGCCCTTGGCGCCGTACCGGGCAATACGGTTATCCTGCTTTACGGCGGCAGTGAGGCCGGAGATAACGGCGGCGCAGATGAATGGGCCGTTTTTAGAGCCAACCTGGAAGCCCTTGCTTTTCTGGCCAGCCGGAATCTGGTCAGGGCGGCCTACCCCGCAGGCCCCGGCGGCGCCGGAACGGCCCTGGCCTTAATGGCCTTTGGCAATATGACCGGCCTTGAAGTCTGCGCCGGCTGCCTTTCCTTGGTGAACGAAAAAACCTACCCCGGCGCGGTACTGCTGGAACTGGATGGGGAAGGGCTGGCAAGGTACGGCGGACTTGCCGCGTTATTCGCGGAAGAAGGCGTAAAGGGGGCGGTGTGGGCGGAAGCGGCCCGGACCCTGGAAGAAAAAGTGTTCCGTATTACCGGGGACCCCTGGTCCGGCGGCTCCAGCCAGGGAGAGGAACCGGCGGCGGCTGAACTTCCCCTGGACGAATTGAGGCGGGCCTATGAGGAACCCCTTTTGCAGGTGTACCCCCAGGTAACGGCGGAAAAAGTATCCGCGCCGCACCGTTCCGATCTGGAGGCCGCCGCCGGAGCTTTTGCCGGTCGAGGCCGGAGCCGCCGGAGCGCCGGGATGGGAATTGGCCGCCCCCTGGTGATACTGCCGGTTTTTCCGGGAACCAACTGCGAGTGGGACATGGAGAAAGCCTTTCTGGAGGCGGGGGCCCGGACCAGGCAGGTGGTTTTTAGGAACCGCAGCGCTGCGGATATTGCGGCATCCCTCCGGGAACTGGCATCAGCCATTGCCGGAGCGCAGATCCTTGCCCTCTCCGGGGGGTTCAGTGCCGGGGACGAACCCGACGGCTCGGGAAAATTTATTGCCAATGTATTCCGGGCCTCCGCCATGACCGCCGCGGTAACGGAATTCATTGAAACAAGGCAGGGCCTGATCCTGGGAATCTGTAACGGATTCCAGGCGCTTATCAAACTGGGCCTTGTACCCTGGGGACGCTATACCATAGCATCGGAGGATGCTCCCACCCTTACCTTTAACCGCATAGGCCGCCACGTGTCGCGGATGGCCCGGACTCTGGTGCTGCCTAGCCCATCCCCCTGGCTTGCCCTGGAGGAACCGGGGACGGTTCACATCCTGCCGGTCAGCCACGGCGAAGGCCGGCTGGTGATCCGGGAGGAAACGGCGGCGGCCCTTTTTAGGGCGGGGCAGGTTCCCTTCTGTTATGCCGATGCCGCCGGCGGCCTTGCCCTGTCGGAGCCGGACAATCCCAACGGATCGGACTATGCCATCGAAGCCTTGACCAGCCCGGACGGACGGATCCTCGGCAAGATGGGCCACTCGGAACGGCGGGGACGTTTTGTCCACACCAACATACCGGGAAACAAGGTACAGCGGATCTTTGAAGCCGGGGTAAGGTACTTCCGTTAAAAACCCCTTCAGCGCCCAAAGAGGCCGAACCTGCCGTGTTTGTGCCACTTGCCGGAATTCCGCTCCCCCTCTTCCATGGTTTTGAACACATAGGCGGCAAAGGCGTTTTCTTCCCCCGGCTCCGAAGAAGAAAAGCCCATCACGTTGTAGGGCTCGCTGCGGGACGAAAGAAGAACCGCCTGGGCAAAGGCCCGGAACGCGGCCGCCGCGGGAGCGCCCAGCAGATCGGGGATCTCGTCCCGCGCCCCCCCGCCTGATTCGGACAGCACCAGGGCCAGGGAACCGGACCGGCGGACCTTAAAAACGGCAGTCAGTTCCCGAACCAGGAAGATCCACCGTTTTATGTGATCATCCACCAGTTTGTCAATTTCCACCGGCGCCACATCCTCCGGGGCTTTCCGGCAGACCGGCGGAACGCAGGCAAGCACCGCGTCGTCGATATGCTCCAGCCTGTTTACCGCCGCCAGAACCAGGGTCCGGGCGGCGATAGGGCTGGACGAACTCCACTCCAGGGGAATGTATTTTCCCGGATCCTTCCGGGCCGTACCGTTCCGGGGAATAAAGGCTGCCGCATAACAGGTTACCCGCCTGGCCGCTTCCGCCCCCAGGGCAGAAGCCAGGGGCGATTCATGGCCGGCAATTAAAATACCCCGGGTCATGCAGTCATTGTACCGTAACCAGCTCGTAGGTTCCGCTGCCCAGGCCAATCTTTTCGGCATGGGCAAGCTGATCCCGCCAGTTGGTAGCCGGATGGACGTCGGTAAAGTGATCATGCCCCCCGCCCGTGTCCCGGTGTGTCCGGTCCCTTTCGGCCAGGATGCTGGATTCCACCGCCGGGGCCCTGTTAACCGCGTCAATGCAGGCCCGGTCCAGGGCAGCCGGATCGAAACCGGCAAAGATACCGATGTCCGGAACCACCGCGGCGTCGTTCTCGTTGTGGCAGTCGCAGTAGGGGGAAACCTGGTTCACCACGTTGATATGGAAGCTGGGCCGCCCGTGGATCACCGCCTTGGCATACTCGGCTATTTTACAGTTCAGGTCGTGGCAGCTTGTGTCGGAGGTATTTTCGATGGCATGGAAATTGCAGACCCCGATACAACGGCCGCAGCCCACGCACTTGCTATGGTCGATCACCGCCTTTTTGTCCGCCCCAAAGCTGATAGCCCCCTGGTGGCAGAACCTTTCACAGCTCCGGCAGCCCGTACAAACCCCCGGATCCGCCGCGGGCTTGCCGTCGTTGTGCATCTGCATCTTTCCCGCCCGGCTGCCGGAACCCATGCCCAGGTTTTTAATGGCCCCGCCGAACCCGGTCATCTCGTGGCCCTTGAAATGATTCAGGGACAGCACAATATCGGCGTCCATGATTGCCCGGCCAATCCGGGCTGTTGTGCAGTATACCCCCCCCGGAACGGGAACCTCCACATCGTCCGTACCCTTAAGGCCGTCGGCGATAATGTTGTGGCACCCCGTGGACAGCGGCGTATAGCCGTTTTCAAAGGCGGCGTCCATGTGAACCAGCGCGTTGTTGCGCCGTCCCACATAGAGGGTATTGCAGTCCGTGAGGAAGGGCATGCCCCCCAGGGCCTTTACCCGGCTGACCAAAACCCTGGCAAAGTTGGGACGCAGAAAGGCCAGGTTCCCCGGTTCGCCAAAATGGATCTTGATGGCCGTATACTTGTTTCTGAAATTAATCCCTTCGATTCCCGCCTTGAGGATAAGGCGGTCCATCTTGGCCAGGAGGCTTTCTCCCACCCTGGTTCTCATGGTGATAAAATAGACCGTGGCTGTACCCATGCTGTACTCCTTGTGTAAGAGGTGTCCATACGGAACGTTATACTGCGTGGATTCACTGTAGCCTGGATATGTTTTTTTGGCAAGGGCTCCGGAAAACCCGGCGGGGAAGGAAAACCCGCCCCTGCGCTTACAGAGGGATACTACTCAAATGGCGGCGGCGACCTTCTCCCGCACTAACTCGTTGATAACCTGGCCGACACTGGTATGGGTTGCCTCGGCTACGGTTTTGAGGTAGTTGACGGCCATATCGTTCATGCCCAAAAGACGGGCTTCCCGCTGAGTGAGCCAGCCGGAACCGTTGGGCCTGAGTTTGGGCGGGTTTTTGGTAAAGTATTCGTCCCAATATTCCGCTTCTTCATCGGTCATTTCTTTCATAGGTTTTTCCTCCCGGCTAAATAGTCTGAATACTTGCTCCGGCACGGCATAGCGTGAAATACATTTATCCTGCCGTCGTCAAGCTCATTGTACATTATTTCAAGCGGGTTCCCCGCAAGGTTGAAGCCGATAAGCAGCCTTTTTTCCCGGTCATCCCTCAACATAACATCATACACGGCGGTACTAAAAGCCAAATATATATCAGCCATAGTTGCGCCGTGTTTGAAAGCCGAGGGTTTGCATATAATATCCAGCTCCATAATGAAAGTATAACCGATCTCCGGTAATGAGTGAAGACGGAACGCCCCGCCTGACGGCACAACCGCCTGAAATACCGGGTACCAGGGGCCGTAGCCGGATTTGCCGTTGTGAAGGCGGATGCAGAAATACGCGGTCTTGCCGGAGGAACCGACGGGGAAGTTGATGATGTCCGTCTTGCGGTGGGTGTCTATCACGTTGGGGAGTTCCAGCGGGTCTGCGGGGACTTTGGTCAGGTCGGTTCCCGCCGGGGTTATGCCGGGGGCGGGAGCAGGCCCCAGCGTACCTGTTTGCTGATGTCGGTATGCGGGTCTGCGAGATGTTCGGTGCCTTCGGCGTAGTGGTAGGCGAGGATGAGCATGTCGGTGCCGGAACGTCGGATTTCGGTGGTCATTTGCGCTTTTGGGTCTCCCCGGGGGGTTCTTGTCGTATCGGGCAGATTCAAGAGGAGCGAGGAGCAGTCTTCGGCGAGGAGGGGCGGGGTTTTGATGTACCGGTCTTTGATGAACCGTAGGTGGGCGGCCAGTTCACCAAAGATGCGGTTTGCCTCGGCAGTGATGACGGTGGTGCGGTCGGGGGAGTCAAGCTGGGCGAGGATGGTTTCGGCGGCGGTGATGAGGAGCGGCAGGCCGTCTATGGCGGTTTGGGGTATGCCCCAGGCGGTTTTTTTTGGCGGTGAGGGCGGCAAGCCAGATTTTTGCCATGTTCAGTTGCTCCGTGCGTACGTGGGGGAGCAGGGCCAGCGCATATAAATTTATAATTCCTTATGTGATAAGGAATTAGCTTGTTTGGGTTGTTTTGTTTATTATTCTGTAATTCCTTACAGGATAAGGAATTACGTTTTTATATGCGCTGGCCCTGGCGTGGGGGAGCCAGTCTTTGGTCGCGGACATAGGGTTTCGGTCTCCTTTCTTTTGTAAGATTGCTTTAGTATACCAGAAAATGTGCCTTTGTGGAAGTCTTTTAAGGGCGCAGTTGCCCCCCTGCGTGCCCGTCTGCGCCTCCGCATGACTCGTCTGCCCCCCTGCGGTGTGTGGGGGCTCCCCTGTGTGGCGCAGGGGTTCCCCTGTGCGGCAGCATGTGCGCCTCTGCGCCGTCTGTTTGCCAAAACGAGCCGTGCGTTGTTCTAAACCAGCAACGGGCTGTCCTATCCGTGGGGCGGTTTTACCCATCTAATTAGCCGAAAAAGACAAAAAACTCAAGGGTCCTTGTTCAAATTTTCCAACGTTTCTTCAAAAATCCGTGAAATTGCCCCTTGAACATCCTCTATTGCCGCCTTCCGGTAGGTCTTTATGGTGTCTTTCGAGGTTAGTTCCCGGTAAAACAGCTCCGTTGTATCTATCCCCAGGGCGGAAGCTAGCCGTTCCATCATTTCAGGAGAGGGAAATTTCCGTTTTATCTCCAAAAGTCCTATGTAGTTCGTGCTGGTATCCACTTTTTCAGCCAGTTTTGCCTGGGACAGGCCCAGAACTGAGCGATATTTCTTAATATTTTTGGCCAGCAGGTCTCGTATATTCGTCATTTCATTTTTTAGTCTCTATTTTAATTTTAATGGCTGACGGGGCATTGACCAATTTGTCAATAGTTGTTATTTTATACTTACCAAGTGGTAATAGCAATTTTTGTATGATTCTACCATTTTGCATGGGTCATTTTGACCCGCTGCCTGCCTTTACGGGTGGTAACAACTTTGTCCGATTTACGGACATTTCAAGGAGGGTCTTATGAAGACCGCAACAAAACTTTTGAAGACGCGAAGCCTTTGGCTTCGCGCTATCGCCGTGGGGGCGGTAATCGCTGTCGGGCTGGCGGGGGTT